>JAFNKG010000007.1 GCA_017883965.1 Candidatus Methanophagales archaeon
CTTGTAGAGGAGATGAGAAAATATGGAGTGGAATTCAGGGAGGAAGAGCCAGGAGGAAGTATAGTAGGGGCTTCAGGGCTTTTGTTAGGTCTTGGAAGACTGAGGGGAATTCCAGCGGTGTGTTTGCTGGGTCTTACTTCAGGTTATTTAGTAGACCCAAAGAGTGCACAGGCGGTTCTCAAAATCCTCTGTCGGGCGTTAAATCTCGAAATAGACATGCAAGCTTTGAAAGACCGTGCTGAAGAGATGGAAAAGGTTATCGAACGCTTGAAAGAGATGGAACAAGCACAGGTTCCAAGAAGGAGAGAGGAAGAGTTGGAATACATCAGATAAGCTTAAGAAATACCAAATCCCAATACTACCAATCACGCTGAGGCGAGAAATACCAAATCCCAATACTACCAATCACGCTGAGGCGAGAAATACAAAATCTAAATACTACTAAATTTTTGGGATTTGGAAATTTGGATTTACTTGGGATTTGGTAGTATTTGAAATTGGGATTTTCGCTGACCTCAGGCGGAATCAGATGTTAGTATCTTCATAGAAGTGGGCATTTTAACTACATCTCCGATTTTTATCCCTACCACGTATTCCAAATCCTTCTCTTTTGCGATGTCCACAATTCTCTGTGTGATTACGCCATCGAAGACCACGCTATTCGCATATTCGTTTGTTTCTTTCAATTCTTTTGCGAGGTCCCTTACGGTGGTCTCCTTTACTACGTTCTTCTCTTTGTCTAACAGCCTTGCCTTAAACGTGCCTTCGAGCTCTTCCAGGTGCATTTTAAAAGCGTTCGGACTTTCTTCCTCTTTTACCTCCTTGGTTTTCTTTCTTTGTATTACCCTCTTCGCCTCTTGTTCTGGTTCTTGCTCTTTTTCCTCCTTAATGTATCCCTGCTGCTCTGCAGGCGTTTTGTTATGCAGTGCTTTCATTATTTCCTTGTATGTCATGTCCTCCACACTTCTCCCTTCAGCCGCCGTTGCGATGTAATCTATATCAGCGACCTGTAAAAGCTCCTTTAATATAAGGTCACCACCTCTGTCACCATCAACGAAAGCAGTAACGGTCTTCCTCTTGCTCAGTTTAGTTATTACCGGTGATATATTAGTGCCCTCTACGGCTATTGCGTTTTTAATCCCGTATTTAAGCAGATTTAACACATCCGCTCTCCCCTCCACCACTAATATAGCATCCGAACTCTCTATATTTGGTCCCGCAGGCAAGTCCTTATAATAAGTTATTTCTTCCATTCTTACTGCCTGCTTCACGTCGCTCACCATCATTTCACTATCTATGCCTTTCTCGGTAGCTTCACGCATTAGCGTTTTTGCTCGCTCTGTTATCTTCTTTCTCTTTGTCGCTCTTATGTCCTCTATCTTTATAACTTCCACCATCGCAATACAAGGACCTACTCTATCTATGGTCTCCAAAGAAGCAGCCAGTATTGCGGTTTCTACTTTGTCCAAGCCAGAGGGAATAAGTATCTCGCCACTTGATTTCCCCCCCTTTGACTCTATATTCACCTCTATTCTGCCTATTCGGCTGCTCTTCTGCAAGTCTCTCAGGTCCAGCTCTTCACCCAACAACCCTTCTGTTTGACCAAATATTGCACCCACCACATCGGATTTCTCAACAAAACCCTCAGCTGTGACGTTAGCATGAATAACATATTTCGTTGTATCTACATCATGCATTTTATTACCCCCTTCAAAGGTTTCATCACCTTTATCTTTTAACTTTACCATCGCCATCGCCATACATATCATACTACAACTACTTGAACTGATTATACCTGTGTTGGTATAATATGTTATAGTAAATAGATAATATAAAAGTTGCAGTAGGTAAGGAAAGTGGATGAAAATTAAAGAAATAAAAGTGAAAGATTTAGAGCCCGAAAAATTTGTAAAAGAGAAGATAGAAGAAATATCAGCTATTGTAGGAAGCGATTCGGCTATCAATGCTTTATCCGGCGGTGTGGACTCTTCAACTGTTACTATGCTGGGTCATAAAGCGTTGGGCGATAGACTTAAAACCTATTTCATTGACAGTGGACTGATGAGGGAAGACGAACCAGAACGGGTAGTTTCGTTATTTGAGAAAGTAGGTGTGAAAGTAGAAGTCGTGGATGCACAGAAACAGTTCTTTGATGCTTTGAAAAGTATAACAGACCCTGAGGAGAAGCGAGAAGCGATTACACAGACTTTTTACCGTGACGTCTTTGGTAAACTTGTAAGGAAAAACGGGGCGAAATTTCTTCTGCAAGGTACTATTCTGACTGATGTAGATGAGACAGTAGCGGGAATCAAAAGGCAGCATAATATTCTTGAGCAGTTAGGTGTTGACCCTGAAAAGGAATTTGGATATAAAATTATAGAGCCTCTGGTGCAGCTCAGGAAGGATGGAGTGAGGGAAGTAGCGAAGGCGTTGGGGTTGCCAGCGTTGGCGTATAATAAAGCACCGTTTCCGGGACCTGCACTTGCTGCGAGGGTGATTGGCGAGGTGACACCGGAAAGAATAGCGGTAGTGCGGAAGGCAACGGCAATAGTGGAGGAAGAGTTGAGC
Source organism: Candidatus Methanophagales archaeon (assembly GCA_017883965.1). GTDB lineage: Archaea > Halobacteriota > Syntropharchaeia > Alkanophagales > Methanospirareceae > JAFNKG01. Next base: position 2,569 of record JAFNKG010000007.1, read on the forward strand.
GATAGTGGTGCTTTTCAATGCATGGCAATCTTACACGAGGATAGAGTGACGGGAATGCGCGGTGGGAAGAGAGAGTATGGGATGCAAATAGAGATTAGAAGCTGGGAAAGCAAAGATGCAAGAACAGCAACGCCGACGCGGTTGTCTTATGATATATTGGAGCGGTTGAGTGAGCGGATAACAGGCGAAGTTACGGGTGTGGTGAGTGTGACTTATAACATAACTAAGAAGCCGCCGTCAACGATGGAGGCGGTTTAAAATGGGCTCGATGCGATTCGAACGCATGACCTCCGCCTCGTGAAGGCGGTGTCATAACCAACTAGACCACGAGCCCTTTATTCTTGTTTAATAATATAGTAGCATGAGGTGATTTAAATATTTTTTCATTTTGATCTTTGAAGGGAGAGAAGAGATGAAGATAGAAGTGTTGAGAAGTGGCATTTGCGCTGTGAAAGGTGTAAGAGCATACGGAATAAAAGAGGGGAATAAAGGGTTAGCCTTGATAGAAGGAAAAGGAAAAGCCGCAGGTATGTTCACTTCAAATAATATAAGGGCAGCGCCGGTGCTGTTCACGAGGAAACAGCTTGAGAATGGGGGAATAACTGCAATATTAGCAAATAGTGGCTGTGCAAACAGTTTTACCGGCGAGATAGGGATGAGGAATGCGGAAAAAATGGCAGAACTCGCTTCTTCTTCGTTAGGGGTTGATAAAGAAGAAGTGGCTGTTGCCTCTACCGGTCCTATTGGAGTGCAGTTGGATATGGGATTAATAGAAAGGCAGCTTGGAGAAGTGGTGAAGGGGTTGACTTCTGGAGTGGTAGGTAGCACGGCGGCAGCGAAGGCTATAATGACCACCGATACCTTCCATAAGGAGCGGGCAATAAGTATTGATACTGGCGATGAAGAACGTGTGGTAATAGGAGGAATAGCGAAAGGTTCGGGGATGATATTCCCATATCTGGCTACCGCTACCATGCTCTCTTTTATTTATACGGACGCTCCTCTGGATGAAGAAGTCCTGAGAAGGAGTTTGAAGGATGCGGTTGACAATTCATTCAATATGATAGTGGTGGATGGGGATATGAGCACGAACGACATGGTATTGCTCGTATCCACGGGTAGGGGTGGAAAGATAAGCGAGGGTGATTTTAAAGAAGGTTTAAATTTTGTATGCAAGGAGCTTGCGAAGCTGATAGCGAGGGATGGCGAAGGAGCAACGAAGTTTGTCGAAGTAAGAGTAAGAGGAACGGCGTCTGTTGAGGATGCGAGAGAAGTAGCGAGGTCAATAGTCAGGTCACCGCTTGTGAAAAGCGCCATTTTTGGTGAACGCCCCGACTTTACGTGTGGTCGTATAATAGCGGCTATCGGCGGCTCTTCCATCTCCAGAGATATTGACCCGAGCAGAATATCTATAAGCTTAAAAAACGAGAATGAGAAGGAAGTTTTAGCAGTGAAGAACGGTGAATTTATGGATTTACCAGGTGTGGCGAGGGACATAATGAAGGAAAAGGAGATATTCATTGATGTGGATCTGGGGATTGGTGAAGAAGAAGTGGAAGCGACAGCGTGGGGATGTGATTTAACCTATGATTATGTCAGGATAAATGCAGAATAATAGGGGCATTCTAAATGGGGTTATTGCTGATGAGCAAGAACTTTTCGCTTAGCTTCTTCGTTTATCTCCTCATACAAGCTATTACCGCCTGCATCTATGCTGACCACAAGAGGACCAAAGTCTTCGACAAGAAGATGCCAGACCGCTTCAGCCATGCCGAGGTCTTCCCAATATACTGCTTCCACCGCTTTTATGCGTGTAGCAGCTAAAACAGCCGCTCCACCGGTCATCGAGAAATACACACAGCCATATTTTCTCATTGCTTCTCTCGTGGAAATGCCCATTCCTCCTTTTCCTATTATTGCACGAATGCCCAGTTTTTCTATTACCCCCGGCGTTGTATCCCCCATTCTTGAGCTGGTGGTAGGACCTGCGGCTATAAGTTCCCATTCTCCTTTTCCTCTTCCTTCTCTTTCGCCTTTCTTCTGCGTTCCCTTTAGCATTCGCATGAGCGGACCACAATGGTAGATTACAGCGCCGTTTCTTATCGGTATTCCTTTTTCCTTTCCCCTGCTTTCATATTCTATGATTCTATGATGCGCTTTATCTCTCGCTGTATATACCTCTCCAGTAAGATACACAATATCTCCTAACTTCAATTCATTTATTTCCCCTTCTTCTAATGGTGTGGCTAACTTTTTTTTCAACACTTTTTCTTTTTTAAGAAAGAGTTCGCTTCGCAAAAAACCTTTATAAGATTTAAAATTTCCAAGATATAAATTATCGGCACGGGTTACATGGAAGAGAAGAATAAAACAAAGGGAAAAAAACATTTAGCAACAGGGAATAAGCCAGAAGAACTCGCCTTAAAATATCATTCCTTCTATAAAGGAAAAATAGAGATAGGGCTTAAGGCACCGGTTCGAAGCTATGATGATTTTGCGATATGGTACACGCCGGGTGTGGCGGAGCCGTCTCGTGGGATAAAAAATAGTCGCGAGCGCGTGTTTGAATATACAAACAAGGGCAATTTTGTGGCAATAGTCACAGATGGGACGAGAGTGCTGGGTTTAGGAGATGTGGGTGCAGAAGCGGCGCTTCCGGTGATGGAAGGGAAAGCAATGCTGTTCAAATATTTAGGTGGTGTGGATGCATTTCCTATTTGTTTGGCTACGAGGGATGCGGAGGAAATAATAAAGGCGGTGAAATGGATTGCACCTACTTTTGGTGGAGTGAATTTGGAGGACATAGAGAGTCCGAAGTGCTACTACATACTGGAAAGGTTAAAAGAAGAGTTAGATATGCCTGTATGGCACGATGACCAGCAGGGCACCGCATTGGTGATACTTGCAGGCTTGATAAATGCGTTGAAAGTAGTGGGAAAGAGCTTGAGCGAGGTAGCAATATCGCTGGTAGGTGCGGGTGCAGCGAACATGAACGTTGCAAAATATATGTGCATTGCAGGTGTGAAATGGGAAAATATGATAATGGTAGATAGCAGGGGGATATTGAATGCGGAGAGGGAGGACGTGAAAGGGGATAAAAATAAGTGGGAAATATGCGAAAAGACGAACAAAGAGGGTAGAAGAGGAGGGATAAAAGAGGCAATGCGTGATACTGACGTTTGTATTGCACTTTCAACGCCGGGTCCGGGCATTATAAAAAAGGAATGGGTAGCGGGAATGGCAGAGGATGCGATTGTATTCGCCTGCGCAAATCCTGTGCCGGAGATATGGCCGTGGGAAGCAGAGGAAGGGGGCGCTAAAATAGTTGCTACTGGAAGGTCTGACTTCAAGAATCAAGTAAATAATTCTTTAGGGTTTCCTGCGGTTTTCAGGGGCGCTCTGGATGTCCGTGCTACGTGTATAACAGATGATATGTGCATAGAGGCGGCGAATGCGATAGCGGGATATGCGGAAGAGAAAGGTATAACCGAGGGCTATATAATTCCGAGGATGGAGGAGAGTGAGATGTATGTCTGTGAAGCAGTTGCAGTGGGTATGAAAGCAATAGAGCAGGGAGTGGCTGAGAGGAAGATGAGCGTGGAGGAATTGGAAGAGGAGGCACGAGAGAAGATATTCAAGAGATAAATATAAAAGTTTTTATAGGGTTAAGATTAATATATATATGTAGCAACCGGCGTCGGCTTCAATTACGGGGATACCCAAAAGATGAGAAGCTGACTTCTGCTACGTTACAAAGATGAGAATAAATGGGGACATGAAGAGATGAAAATTCCTGTCCGACATGGATACTTAAGCCTAATCTGACGAACCAGTAAATCTGATTGGTCGAGTCAGAAGAAAGGTGTGTGCCAAGCCCTGCTAATTTCAACACTGGTTGATCCTGCCAGAGGCTACTGCCATCAGAGTTCGATTAAGCCATGTTAGTTGAGGGTGCTTTTTCTTCGGAAGAGGTAACCCGGCGGACGGCTCAGTAACACATGGATAACTTACCCTTGGGACCGGGATAACCCCTGGGAAACTGGGGCTAATATCGGATAGAGCATCGGTTGCTGGAATGCACGATGTTCGAAAGCTGAGGCGCCCAAGGATAGGTCTGTGGCCGATTAGGTTGTTGTTGATGTGACGGATTAACAAGCCTACGATCGGTACGGGTTGTGAGAGCAATAGCCCGGAGATGGGTTCTGAGAGAAGAACCCAGGTCCTACGGGACGCATCAGGCGCGAAAACTTTACAATGTGCGAAAGCACGATAAGGGAACTCTGAGTGCCTCCTAAGGAGGCTGTTCAGGTGTCTAAAAAGCACCTGAAGGAAGGGCTGGGTAAGACCGGTGCCAGCCGCCGCGGTAACACCGGCAGCCCAAGTGGTAGCCATGCTTATTGGGTCTAAAGCGTCCGTAGCCGGCTGAGTAAGTTCCTTGGGAAATTTGACCGCTTAACGGTCAAACTTTCAGGGAATACTGCTTGGCTTGGGACCGGGAGAGGTCAGAGGTACCTCAAGGGTAGGGGTGAAATCCATTAATCCTTGGGGGACCACCGGTAGCGAAGGCGTCTGACCAGACCGGGTCCGACGGTGAGGGACGAAGGCTAGGGTCGCGAACCGGATTAGATACCCGGGTAGTCCTGGCTGTAAACGATGCGGGCCAGGTGTTGGCATTACTGCGAGTGATGCCAGTGCCGAAGGGAAGCCGTTAAGCCCGCCATCTGGGGAGTACGGTCGCAAGGCTGAAACTTAAAGGAATTGGCGGGGGAGCACCACAACGGGTGGAGCCTGCGGTTCAATTGGATTCAACGCCGGAAAACTCACCGGAGGAGACAGCGAGATGAAGGTCAGGTTGAAGACCTTACCAGATTAGCTGAGAGGTGGCGCATGGCCGTCGGCAGTTCGTGTCGTGAAACATCCTGTTAAGTCAGGCAACGGGCGAGACCCGTGCTCACAGTTGCCAGCATCTCTTCCGAGAGGATGGGCACTCTGCGAGGACTGCCGCCGCTAAGGTGGAGGAAGAAGCGGGCCACGGTAGGTCAGTATGCCCCGAATCCTCCGGGCTACACGCGTGCTACAATGGGTAGTACAATGGGCATCGACCCCGAAAGTGGAAGGTAATCCCCTAAAGCTACCCTCAGTTGGGATCGAGGGCTGCAACTCGCCCTCGTGAACCTGGAATCCGCAGTAATCGCACCTCAAAAAGGTGCGGTGAACATGTCCCTGCTCCTTGCACACACCGCCCGTCAAGCCAGCCGAGTGGGATTCAGGTGAGGGCATGTTTTTTTTTGGCGTGTCCGAACCTAAGTCTCGTAAGGGGGGCTAAGTCGTAACAAGGTAGCCGTAGAGGAATCTGCGGCTGGATCACCTCCTAAATTTTTTAAAAACCAATCAGAGCTGAAAGATTGTCAGGTTAGGTTTAAGGTCGGGTTTAAGTTTAAATTTAAGTATGCCGAATAAATAGCTGGGATAAATTCGGGGCTCGTAGATCAGTGGAAGATCGTCGCCTTTGCGAGGCGAAGGCCCTGGGTTCAAATCCCAGCGAGTCCATTTTTAAGGAATGTAAATGCACCTAACGACTTGTTTGTTGTTAGGGAAGCTACAGATGGCAGTTGTTTCATATCATACTGCCAGATGAAGTTATCATACGCGCTTTGCAACTCTGACATCCAATGGGCTCAGTGAGGTAAAAAGCTGGTGGATATGCCATTTAGTGGATGGCTCGGCTCAAGCGCTGAAGAAGGGCGTGCCAAGTTGCGAAAAGCCTCGGGTAGGCACAAGGAGCCTTAGAACCGGGGATGCCCTAATAGGAACTCCTGACTCTTTTGAGTCGGTCCGTAAGGATTGGGAACGCTCTGAACTGAAACATCTTAGTAGGAGCAGGAGAAGAAATCAATTGAGATGCCGTGAGTAACGGCGAGTGAAAACGGCACAGTTCAAACCGAATCTCTTCTCGAAAGAGGAGAGAGATGTGGGGTTGTAAGTGAGAGCCATATAAAGCCCGCCCTATTGAAGCCGAAGTCCTCTGGAACGAGGCGCCATAGGGAGTGAAAGCCTCGTAGGCGTAAAATAGAGGGCTTGACTCTTACTTGAGTACCGTAGGTTGGATTTCCTGCGGGAAGCTGGGGGTTACCAACCTCCAAAACTAAACACGTCTTGAGACCGATAGCGGAATAGTACCGTGAGGGAAAGCTGAAAAGCACCCCGAGTAAGGAGGTGAAAAGAGCCTGAAATTAAATGGTGATAGGGTGATACGGCTTGGAAGTGATGAAGGAGTCCGAAGGAAAATCTCGTGAGGGATGAGTACGAGGATTACGGAACAGAGTCGTATCGTACGTTCTGGAGAACGGGCCAGGGAGTATATCTCAGTGGCGAGGCTAACCCGTAAAAGGGAAGCCGCAGGGTAACCAACAAGTTCGCATCCTCTGGAGAGGAACGATGTATGAACTGCGTGGAGTCATTGGGATATGACCCGAAGCCGGGTGATCTAAGCGTGGGCAGGCTGAAGTTCTCCGAAAGGAGGATGGAGGGCCGAACCGGTGATGACTTACAAATCTCTCGGATGACCTGCGTTTAGTGGTAAAAGGCCAATCGAACCCGGCAATAGCTGGTTCCCCTCGAAACATGTCGCAGCATGACCCGGTTGGAGATTGATAGCGCTGTAGAGCTACTGATTGGAGGATACGGAGTCGAAAGACTTCGCCCCCCTGTCAAACTCCGAAGGTGCTATCGTCGTAGAAGACTGGAGTCAGGGCTGGGGGGTAAGCTCCCAGTCCGTGAGGGAATGAACCCTGACTGAGGTTAAGGTCCCTGAGTGTCGGCTAAGTGTTAACACTAAAGAGCGTTGCAAACCATAAACAGCTGGGAGGTTAGCTTAGAAGCAGCTATCCTCTAAGGAGTGCGTAACAGCTCACCAGCCGAGGTTTGCAGCATCGAAAATGGATGGGGCTTAAGCCGACCACCGATACCCCAGGGCTCCGAAAGGAGATCCGGTAGAGGGGCGTTCTGCATGGGTAGAAGCATCCTCGTGAGGGGGTGTGGACCGTGCAGAAACGAGAATCCTGGCGATAGTAGCAGCATAGTCGGGTGTGAATCCCGATCGCCGAAGGGGCTAGGTTTCCTTGGCAATGTTCGTCAGCCAAGGGTTAGCCGGTCCTAAGATGTGTCCCAACTGGAGCACATCAAATGGGAAGCAGGTTAATATTCCTGCGCCATCCAGCCTATGTGCTTAGAGCACACCTGACGCTTCCGGGTAGATTGAGCGGTGCCGTCGCACCGTCCAAGCACCGAAGCCTATGGAGAGCCGTAATGGCGAGAAGTAGGTGAACGTGTGAATGCGAAAGTCAATCGAGCCCAGGAGCCCGTGAAAAGGGAGGCTGGCTGTCCGTACCGAGAACTGACACAGGTGCCCCTGGCTGAGCAGGCTCAGGCGTGTCGGGGAAATCCAGCTAAGGGAAATCGGCAAATTAGCCCCGTAACTTCGGGAGAAGGGGTGCCTGCCTTGCAAAAGGCAGGTCGCAGTGACAAGGGAAGGCTAACTGTCTAATAACAACATAAGTGACCGCAAGTCCGTAAGGATTAGTACGGTCACTGACTCCTGCCCAGTGTAGGTATCTGAAAGCCCTTTACAAGGGGACGAAGGACCTATAAACGGCGGGGGTAACTCTGACCCTCTTAAGGTAGCGTAGTACCTAGCCGCTTAATTGGCGGCTTGCACGAAAGAAGGAATGAGCCTTCTACTGTCCCTAGCTGGAAACCGGCGAAATCTACATCCTGGTGAAAAGTCCAGGGACCCCCAAGGGGAAGCGAAGACCCCGTGGAGCTTTACAGCAGCTTGTCGTTGAGCCACGACTTCGGATGTATAGCGTAGGTAGGAGGCGAGGAAGTGTTTTCGCCAGGAAACACAGAGCCGCCAATGGAACACTACCCTTCTGGAGTTGTGTCCCTTACTCGAAAGAGGACACCGGTAGGTGGGCTGTTTAGGTGGGGCGCCATGCCCTTGAAAAGATATCGAGGGCGCCCTAAGGTTGACTCAGGTGGGTCAGAAATCCACCGTAGAGTGCAAGAGTAAAAGTCAGCCTGATGTGACTTCGCATAGCAGGAAGTCACGGGACGAAAGTCGGGTCTAACGAACCTTTATGGCTCTTTGGTAGTGCCTAAAGACGTCAGAAAAGCTACCCCGGGGATAACGGAGTTGTCTCCAGCGAGAGTCCATATCGACCTGGAGGTTTGCTACTTCGATGTCGGCTCTCTCCATCCTGGCTGTGCATCGGCAGCCAAGGGTAAGACTGTTCGTCTATTAAAGGAGATCGTGAGCTGGGTTTAGACCGTCGTGAGACAGGTCGGTTGCTATCTATTGGGGGTGTTGGAGGTCTGAGGGGAAGCTGCTTTTAGTACGAGAGGAACAGAGCAGCGGCGCCTCTGGTGTACCGGTTGTCCGACAGGGCATTGCCGGGCAGCTACGCGCTGGTGGATAAGAGCTGAAAGCATCTAAGCTCGAAGCCATCCCCAAAAAGAGACTTTCATTAAGGACACCGTTAGAAGAACGGTTTGATAGGGCTGGGGTGTAAGAATCAAGGTGAAAAACCGAGATTTTTAGCCCGCAGCTACTAACGTCCGCACCAGCAACCCTCTTGCTGGGCTCAGATGAAATCAGAGTTGCAAAGGCGCTTTTTCTTAAAAAGTTTTTCTTTGACCAAACTTTCTTTTAAAAAGAAAGTTTGTGCCAAGGTGGCGGAGAGGCAGACGCGGCTGACTGCAGATCAGCTCTACCCCGGTTCAAATCCGGGCCTTGGCTTCCTTGGCTATTGTTTAAAAATAAGTTTTAATATCTCCTCAGCGGGTATTTCATTCTCCTTGCATACCGCAATAGTGCAAAGATTCCTTATTTCTATCTCTTTGAGGTAAAGAAAACCTATTATCGTGCTAATATTGATAGGATAACCCCTCAGTGTGTTTTTCACCGTCATAAAAAAATATCGCCAGAGGGCATCCTCAAAGGGAATGAGCGACCCTTCTGCCTCATAAGAAGACAAAGCGCCGGTTAGCACTTCCTTATAAGCTGAAGCAGGCATCAACTGGATAGCTGTGCTCACGTTCTCCGCCGACATCGAATCCTTCACCGCCTCGGCATCGAAATCAAAGCCATATACGTATGGCAAGAAGTATTTTCTCATCTCTCCTTCCGCTATCCCTTCCGCTTTGCACCGCAACAAAGTCATTAGATTCACAAGGTCAAACTCAGTCCCGACTATTTTTCTTACTGTTTCCTTATCTTCGCCCCTTAACCTCTCCATTCTACTCCATACCGCACCACAGATTTCCTCATTAAGAGCATTCTCAAGCACTAATATCCTCTTACTCTTTTTATACTCCGGTAATGCCACTTCCAATACTTCACGATAAGGATTTTCTAATTGGTTTATTACGGCTTCCAGCGAGTCTGCCTCTGCCAATCTGCTTATTCTACGCTTGAAGAAATCTTCAACTGGGAAAAGCAGAGCTGCTTCGGTGGTTCTTGTTCTTGTTCCGTTAGTGGCTTTATTCCTTATAACCGCTTTTAGATTCTTTACCTCCAATCTTCTATGAATTTCTTCAAAAACAGCTCGTGCGACGCCTTCTGTTGATTTTATTACCATCAAATACTGGTCTATTAGCTCCTCTTTCAATGCCTTTTCTATACTTCTAGCGTCCACTTCTACCAAACCTGCTTTTGTTAATTTCTCTTTATACGTGGTATCCATAAGTAAAGAGAGGAAATCTTCTCTACGAGCATCTACAAGCTCTCTTAATCTTCTATCGTCTAAAATATCGCTCATCCTTGCTCTTATCCTCGCATATACATACGCATATTTCGATACGCTCATCATTTGGATTTGTTTGGGATTTGGTGCTTAGGATTTGGGATTTCCCTCTATGGGGGTATGGGGCTGCGGAGATTTGAACTCCGGTTACCAGCTCCCCGAGCTGGGAGGATAACCTGGCTACCCTACAGCCCCACTCATATTATGATTTTCTTTTATAATTATTAAAGTGGATACTTTTTGTTTTAGGATTTCTTTTTTTATTCTGTTTCCGTGGAAAAATGAGCAATGACGACAAAAGAGTTGGAAAGGTTAAAGGAAGTGAAAGGCGCTAAAATAGTGGAAAATATGAGTGTAGATGAACTTGTAAAGGAGCTAAGAGGCTGCACCTTCGGAGCTGGTAGATTGGCAAAAGCAGTGGACATATATGAGGAAATGCTGAACGAGGAAACGACAAAGTTCATGGGCATTGCCGGTGCGCTGGTCCCTGCTGGAATGCGGAATATAATAGCAGAGATGATCCGTGAGGGATACGTGGATGTGGTGGTAACGACAGGTGCAAATCTCGTGCATGACATCATAGAAGCTCTTGGCGAACACCATTATAAGATGAGGGGGGCGGATACAAATGCAGATATGGCGGTAGATGATACATGGCTGAGAGAGCAGGGGAGTGATAGAATATACGATTTAATTGTGCACGACAAGGCATTTGCAAGGTTAGAGGATTTTATAAGAGGCGTGTTTGAAGAGCTTACTCGTAAAAACAAGCGCTATAGCATAAAAGAACTGCTAAAAGCGATAGGAGAAACCCTTTCGGACAGAGATTCTATTTTGAGAAGTGCAGTGGACAGCGAAGTCCCTATATTTTGTCCTGCGATTGCCGATTCTATGATTGGTCTCCATGCGTGGATATATAAACAAACAAGTCCTTTGGAAGTGGACGCATTCGATGATATGAAGGATTTGATAGACATCTTCTGCGAAGCAAAGCGCACGGGTGCGATAATACTCGGTGGCGGCGTGCCAAAGAACTTCATATTCCAAACTGCGTTGGTAGCGCCACCAAGAGAAGAAGGGCGAGAAGGATTCGATTACGCCATACAAATAACCACGAAGACGCCAGAGGATGGTAGTTTAAGTGGTGCGACCTTAGAGGAAGCGAAATCATGGGGGAAAATCGGTGGGAAAGCGAAAGCGGTTACTGTTTATTGTGATGCTACTATTGCATTGCCGATTATCGTGGCTGCGGTGCGTGAGAGAATCGCCCGAGGGCGACAATGAAACATGCAAAGTGAAAAGTGAAAAATCACTGATACGGGGATATAATAAAGGGAAAATCATAGACCATGGACAGCATAGGAAAAGCAGTAATTATTTTCTCTTTGTTGGGCATTTGCATCTTATACGGTATATCATTATTTGTAGAGCCACCATACGTGCCTTTGAAAGAGGTTGCGGTTCACGAAACTGCGCTCATACGCACAAAAGGTGTTATCACCGACCTCAGCGTCACAGAATACGGAAATGTGCGCATGAAAATAAGGGAAAACCAAACGGAGCTACTGATATTTGTTGATTCGACAGATAAGAGAAATGAGCTATTAAATCTGAGCTATGGCGATAAAGTAGAAGCAGAAGGCAGAGTTCAGGTATATGAAGGCAGGTATGAGCTCGTAGCCTCTGGAAACGCAATAAAAAAGTTGACGCACGAAAGTGATATTTCGTTCGTATCGCAGATAGCAATGCGTCCCGCGGAGTATGAAGGAAGAAGGATAAGTGTTGCAGGTTATGCCGAGGACGTTTACAAGCGCATTTTTTATCTGAGCGACGAAAAAGGCAAATATCGTATGCGAGTGAAGGCTGATGATATTCCAATCTCAGAGTTGCAAAAGGGGGATAAGATAATTGCAGAGGGTTTGTTTTCTTATGACCCTGAGAACATGAGGTATGAGTTGAATCTGGTTGCTTTGAAGCACTGTGATGTGAGAAGGGATATGCACAATGAAGCGTGAAAATCCTAAATGTTGTGTCCACAGATTTTCAAGACAGAATTTTTGTGGGGTTACGTTACTAAGCACTCCCTTTCAACATCTCCATATAAGTCGCCAAATCCCTTTTCGTTATGATTCCTACGAAGTCCCCGTCCACCTCCTCTTTCACAGCCAAAGCAATCCTTTTATTTCTTATCATCCTTTTTAGCGCTTCTACTGCCTCCTCTTCCTTTAATATAATATCGCCAATGCTATCGAATGGACTTATTACATCAAAAACTCTTAAAAAGTGACGTTGCTCGGCTGGCAGCTTTTTTATCTCATCAAACGTTACAAACCCTTTTAATTCACCGTTTTCACTCACCACCGCATATTCGGCTGTTTTCTCCTCAAGCATCTTACTCGCCAGCTCCGCGATTGGCATATCCTCCAGCACACTTGTTCTCTCTGTTCTCATTACATTCTTTACCCTTATTCCCTCTAACGTGGCAAAAGTGATGGTAGCACTTTCTTCTTCTGTCGCGGCTATGTATAGGAAAATAGCAAGTAAAGGAGTAAAGAGATTTGATCCCAATTCGCCAGTTAAAATAAACCTGACTGGGTCTGCAATAATCCCTGCTATTACCATAATAACAGCAAATATTTTTCCTATTAACACCGCTCTCTTCGTCGCTTTTAGAAATGACATCTTCTTCGCAAGAAAAGCCCTTAAAACTCGACCTCCATCCATTGGAAATGCGGGTAATAAGTTAAAACATGCTAATATCACGTTAAAAAAACCGAGAATGAATACTAAAATCGCAACCGGGTCGTAAATAACCAAATTCAATGTTTTTATGCCGAAATAAGTGAGAAGAAATATGCCACCAATGGCAAAACTCATCAAAGGTCCTGCTATTGCTATCCTCCACTCCTTTCCCGGGTCCTTTGGTATATCCTCCATCATGGCTAAGCCACCGAAGAAGAAAAGCGTAATGCTGTGTATTTTCGTCCCAAATTTCATCGCAACGTATGAATGGGACATCTCGTGTAGTAATAGCGTAAAGAAGAAAAGAACAGCGGCAATTGAGGATAAGGAATAGCGTAAGAAAGAGTCCATTTCGATACCTCCTAAGCCTAATGGAATACGATATTCCGTGGTAGGACCATTCGCAAATCCCAGGATAATCCCAAGCAAGATAAACAAAAAAGTAAAATGCAACCTTATTGGTATGCCGATGAGTTTACCCACTTGTATAGATGTTCGCAGCATCTTTTCTTCGCTAAGTTAATCCGTTAATTATATATATTGCCTTTAATCCATTAAATAGTATTATGGAAATAGAATTGTCTTCCCTGTATGGGTTGGGTCTATACACAGATAGAGGTATATACGTCGGTAAGATAGAGGACGTAAGTGTGGACGTAAAGGAGAAGAGAATATCGGGACTGGCGGTGAAGGACGTGAATCCAAACGCTTTCAATGTGGGCAAGAAAAAAGGGGTGATTCTCCCCTACCGATGGGTAACGGCAATTGGGGACATAGTGCTGATAAAGCATGTGAGGAGAAGAGCATTGGAGAGAGAAGCTGAGGAAGAAGAGGAGGGAGAAAAGGGGAGGAAATAAAAGAAGAAGTGAAAAAAGAGAATCGGGATGAAGGGTCAGAACCGAGCGAGACTTAAAGATGAGGACGGGGATAGGGATAGGGAGATATACGCAGAGATAAAGGCTATTCCTCCTTTGTTCGTGCGTGCCGATGGAAGGAACTTCAGGCGTGTGTTAAGCGATAAATTCGAGAAGCCATACGACGAAAGATTCGCAAAAGGAATGGCGAAGGCAGTGGAAATCTTTTTCGCGGACAGCGGATTCGACCCGAAGCTTGCTTATATCTTCTCTGACGAGATAAATCTTTTTTTCGAGCATCTCCCTTTTAAAGGAAGAGTAGAGAAACTGGATTCTGTAATTGCAGGCTTTTTAGCAAGTGCTTTGACCATCGTTCTGGATTTTAAAGAAGCTATTGCGTTCGATGCAAGGGTGATTCCAGTTTGCGGAGGAGAAGATGCTCTGGAGTATCTTGCGCAGCGGCAGGCAGAAGCATGGCGAAATCACATCAACGCTTATGGGTATTACGGGCTGCGAGAAGCGGGGCTAAGTGAAAAGGAGGCGGAGAAGCGGCTGAAGGGGATGAAGGCGGCGGACGTGCATGAGATGCTTTTTCGTAACGGGATTAATCTGAATGAAACGCCGAAATGGCAAAGACGGGGCATTTTGATTACTAAGCAAGGATATGAAAAAGAAGGATACGATCCAAAAGCGGCAAAGAAAGTTACTGTTACACGCTACAAGGTAGTTCAGCAATGGGACCTGCCGTTATTCGGGTCCGCGGAAGGACGGGATTTGATAAACCGGTTATTAGAAAGAAAATGAAAAAAGGGTATATCACCGAAATATTCAGCTCTTTTCAGGGTGAAGGACCGTATGCAGGACGAAGGCAAATATTCATCAGATTTGCAGGCTGCCCCCTCTCTTGCTTTTATTGCGACACACCTTATGCGAGGGACCCAACACCAGGAACTTGCACCGTTTTTGGTAATAATGAAAGGTTTATTGAAAATCCAATGCCCGCGCACCTCGTGATTGAATTTGTGAAGGAGCTGCGCACTCCCGACCTCCACAGCATTTCATACACGGGAGGAGAACCTCTCCTCTCGCCTTCTTTCGTAGAAGAGATAGCAAAGGCGGCAAAAAGCATGCACTTAAAAAATTTTATTGAAACAAACGGGTGTTCGGCAAGAGCTTTTGCATCCGTAGCCGGTTACTTTGATTTTGCTTCCATTGACATAAAGCTGAGGAACCATCGAGCAGTGGAGGAAAAAGATTACGACAGATTGTATAGTAATGCGATGGAATGCATAAAAATCTCCGTTGACAGAGGAATAGAAACCATAGTAAAGGTGGTGGTGATAAAAAACACAGCCGTAGAAGAGATAGAAGAGATATGCCGCGACCTCGCTGACCTTAACATAAAGTTTGTGTTACAGCCGGTTACCGTCTCTGGTGGGAGAGCGCAAATAGATATAGAACCGGGTATAAAAGAACTCTTTGCGCTTTCAGAAACAGCCGGGCTTTTTTTACCTCGTGTTATGGTAATTCCGCAGGTGCATAAATTCATGCGCATACGTTAATTTCGTATGAAAAAGGAGATGATGTGGGTAACGGTGCCTTTATTCCACTTTGCAATCACTTCCTTCTCAACCTTAACCTGAAAGAGGTAATGAAAAACTCTCTTATATCATCATTACCAAGCTTGCTCTTTCCACCATTCCTCTCTCTAAATGTGATTGGTATTTCCTTTACCTCCGCATTCCTCTCCAATAGAGCATGGAGAAGGCTAATCTGGAATGCATAGCCATCTACCTTTAATTCATCAAGCTTCAGCCTCTTAAGTATAGACGCCTTTATTGCTCTATAACCACTTGTACAGTCATGTATTGGTATACCAGCAATTGCCCTCGCAAGGAAATTTCCCCCCTTACTAATCAATCTCCTATGAAAACCCCATTCCGGAATATCGCCCCCTTTTATGTACCTCGAACCCACAATTACATCGTATCCATTCTCGAGTTCATACAAAAATCTACCGATGTCACCTGGGTCATGCGAGCAATCGCCATCCATCTCAAAAATAACATCGGCACCCAATTTGTCCAGCGCATACTTGAATCCCGCAACATACGCCGAGCCCAATCCGCTTTTTATCCCCCGCTCCAACAAGAACACATTTTTATTTCTTTTCATGAACTCCTCAACCACTTCAGATGTCCCATCCGGACTATTATCATCCACGATGAGGATTTTACCCTTTTCTGAAAAGCCATTTTGCTTAAAAACCTCAATTATCTGTGGTATAAGAACATTTATGTTCTCCCTTTCATTATACGTCGGGATCACTATCGAAGTTTCCATTTCTTTATTTTTAACACACTTTTACCTTCCACTTCTTCATCCCTTCCCCCTTCCATACTCCCCTTCGGGGAAGGCACCTTATTTTAACATTTTTATCAGAATTGTTAACAACACATGTCAAAAACATATAGAAATAAAACATATACCTTTAAAAAATTTTCTATTTTTCGCTATTTAAATATCAATGAAGGAATGTATTAAATATACTAAAAAACAATATTATAGGTTTTTGAAATTATTCTTTAACGATGGAAAAAAATTGACAAATATTGTAAATATTTTTTAACTAATAATTTAATAATCTAAATTCTCTTTTCCTTCTATTTTTGGGTATTTATATAGTGCCCTTCCTCGGCGCTTCCGTCCGCGCGGCATGGATAAGCGTAACTTTGCAAAGCACATTGACCAAACTATCGCCCAGCGCCTTTTTTTCCTTTATGTATTCAGACGTATGTTTTAGTTCTATGGCTTTTGACATGTGTTATTTATCATAACCAAAGACAAAACAAAATATCGTGTTGAAAGTCCTATTGCCATTGAAAATCCTGAACCTGAAAGCATTCAGAACTTTTGGTTTAGGTGTGCAAAGCCATCCTATGCCAATAAATTTCACTGTTAGCGTCACGAACAGATGCAATGCCCGTTGTAAAACCTGCAACATCTGGCGTATCTACGAAAAAGAACCTTCTTTAAGTAAGTCAGAGCTTGGTATAGAAGAATTCGAACGAATTTTTGAGCATATTGGAAGAAACGCATACTGGTTTACTATCAGTGGTGGTGAGCCTTTTCTCAGAAAAGATATAGTTGATATCTATGATGTACTCATCCATCACTGCTCGCCTAATATCATAAACATCCCCACCAATGCTACCGCTCCAAAGCATATAGAAAAGAGAGTGCGGGAGTTCATGGAAATAAACAATGAATCAACACTTATAATCAATCTATCCATGGATGGAATTGGTGATAATCATGATGTGATAAGAGGCGTCAACGGTAATTTTAAGAAACTCTTAGATACATACGAGCGATTAAAAGCGGTTAAGGCAGATTTTGAAAATTTACGAGTGGGCGTGCATACTGTGGTCTCCATTTTTAATGCGGGTCACATACCGGCTATCTATGATTTTGTAAGAGGACTCGAGCCTGACTCACATATTTTCGAGGTTGCGGAAGAAAGAGCTGAGCTATTAACTCTTGATACCGGGATTACGCCAGACCATAAAACGTTATCAAAAGCCATGGATGATATTACCAAAGATATAAAGTATAATTATCTGGAATCTGGCGAGTTCTTATCTCGTATAACCCAATCTTTTAGACTGGAATACTATGAAATAATGAAAAATACGTTGAATGAAAAAAGACAGATTATTCCATGTTATGCCGGGTATGCATCCTGTCAGATAAGCCCTTACGGCGAGCTATGGGCATGTTGTATACTTGGAAACTCCGGTTCTTTCGGCAACTTAAGGGATGTAGATTACGACTTCAATAAACTATGGCATTCAAAGAAGGCGTATGAAATTAGAGCAGCCATAAAGAGAAAGGAGTGCTATTGCCCATTAGCAAATGCATCTTACACGTCAATGCTTTGCAACTTTTCTATGGCGGGTAAGGTTTTAGCCACGCTAATCAAAAGTTATTTGCCTTAAGATTTTTCGTTGATTCTGCATAATCCCATTTATACGGTATTCGCTTGCGACGAAAGAGAAAGAACGCAATAACTTTCGCATACAGTTCCAAAAAAATCGCGACTATCAGAAAGTGCATCTCTTTCAGGTCCACAACCCGCAACATTTTTTTCAGAATTTCACTCGTTCTCACTGTTTGTGGAACATACCCGGTCATACGGGCGATTTGATAATGACCTATATGAACTCTTATTCGCTGTGTCGTGAAATCTTTTAACGTCTCAGGTCCTTTCATATATGAGATAGTATCATAAGCTTGTTTAATTCCGTAGCCTTGTTTTTTGATTATGTGCTCGATATAAAGGTCATCATTTACCACAAGTGGGAGCTCTTTCACCAATTCTGGTCTCATTGCATAAAACTCGCCCGTTAGTTTAACCGCGCCATTTAGAGACAGCGCATAATGCAAATCCCAGATAAGATGCGAAACGAACCCAAAAAGTGTATTTCGGTCATTAACAGGAACCGGATGACTGCTGACTGCACCTATTTTCTCTTCTTCTATCAACGGTTTGATAATGTTGTTCAAACTACCCTTTTCTGGTAGGTTGTCCGCAGAAAGCATGACTAAAATATCTTTATCCTGAGCATTCCTCAAAATGATATTCAGTGCAGAAATCTTACCTCTTCGCTCTTCTTCGGCTATATGTTTTACTCTTTTATCTTTCGTAACGAATTCTTCCACTATTTCTTCTGTTCTATCGGTGCAACCACTGGTAACAACGATTATTTCTTCTAACAGGACAGAATCTTCTAATGGCTGATTCAATAAGTTTTGCAGTAATCGCCCTATATTCGCTTCCTCATTATGTGCAGGTATCCCGATTCCAATCGTTATCTCTTTCGTCAATCGCTTTCTTCATCCCTCGCTTTTATACTTATTACGCATTATGATTTTGAATAGATTGGTTTTCATCTCAAAAATCTAAAGAGGGAAGACAAGTCCGCCTTCCTAAAAGGTCTCGATATCCATCAAGATTTAACACGAAGTAACTTACCCTCCCAAAAATGCTTCAAAGCTAATCCTATCATAATAACCAAGGTAACGGCAACTCCAATGCTCGTGAATATCGGTGCATCCATGCTTATTGTATGATAAAACACCATGGGTTTAAGTTTTATGTCAAAGAGCAGATGAACCTGCGAGACATTGTTCATGTTCGTCGTCATTTCCGCCACTATATAAATTGACTTATTATACAAAGGCCAGAAGATAGGCGTGAAATAGGTGAATAAATCCAGGAATGGATGGCTTAAAATCACCAATGTTGCAATTACCGCATCATAAGTCCTATTTGAGTGCTTCATTGTGGCAGTTATAATTGCAGGAGCACAGAGAAGAAAGACGAAAAGCATTGAATGCGAAAAAGAGCGGTGGATATGAAAAAGCACATCTAAATCGGGCAATGTTGCAAGAGAAGCGAGAAAAGCTGATTTCTTTATTCCTATGCCGCACAT
Source organism: Candidatus Methanophagales archaeon (assembly GCA_017883965.1). GTDB lineage: Archaea > Halobacteriota > Syntropharchaeia > Alkanophagales > Methanospirareceae > JAFNKG01. Next base: position 21,463 of record JAFNKG010000007.1, read on the forward strand.
TATTAGCACGGAGAACGGAACAATAAAATGCATTAATGGTTCGGGCATTTAGATTTATCACAGGGCATATTTATAGCTCAAAGGTTATTAAAGTTTGTTGTGTAGCCCATGAGCGAAATAGTTAATGAATCACTGAAAAAGGCAGCGAAAGGAACTGCGATTGCGTTTGTTGGGCTGCTCATTTATATGTTTCTTGAATTTATCACACGTGTAATAATCGCCAGAAATGCAACACAGAGCGAGTACGGCATCTTCAGCATCGGCTTCGTTCTTCTTAATTTTTTCGTTATTGTCGCTTGCTTAGGGCTGCACGTGGGAGCTCCCAGATACATTGCCTATTTCAGGGGCAAAGGAGATAATAAAAAAGTAAAAGGAGTAATATTTTCATCTCTGCAACTTTCGGTTATCGCGAGTCTGGTTTGCTTCCTGCTCTTTTTCCTGGCTTCTGACTTTCTTACCGAGCTATTTCACTTGCAGCAATCGTCCGTCTTTAAGATATTTGCTATTGCAGTACCTTTTGCTGTTGCTATTGAAATACTCGCATCTCTTTTCCGTGGATTCGATAGAGTGCATGAAAAGGTGTATTTCAGGGATGTGCTCATGAACGTTCTTAAAGTGTTATTCATCGTTTCTGTTATTATTCTCGGGTATTCATTCCTCGAAATGATCTATTCATACATATTGTCCATCGTGATTGCTTCTGTCGCTTTTATAATATATACGATAAGAAAGTTGTCCGTTGTGAATAGTGCAGGCAGAGATCCTATGAGGAAAGAATTGCTTCTTTTTTCTATTCCTTTGCTTGCCACAAATGCATTGAGCATGATAATTATATGGATGGATACACTAATGCTCGGCTATTTTAAAACCGCAGATGTCGTTGGGTTGTATAATGCGGCACATCCGATTGCGCAACTTATTGAAATATTCCTGCTGTCGCTGGTTTTTATCTATGTGCCACTAGCCTCGCAGTTATATTCAAAAGGACTCATAGACGAGATGCGGCGGGACTATGCGATATTAACAAAATGGATTTTCTCGGCAACGTTTCCCTTTTTTCTCATTATATTCCTGTTTCCTGAAGCGGTCTTAAATGCCTTCTTCGGTTCTTCTTACGCGCAGGCAAGTGTTGCACTCGCATTGCGGATTCTTGCTATTGGTGTGTTTATTCACGTATTCCTCGGACCCAATGCTGTAACGCTAATTGTGATAGGGAAAACAAAGCTTAATTTGATTGACAACTCAATTGTTGCAATTATGAATGTTTCGCTCAACTTACTCCTGATACCAATTCTGGGAATCATTGGTGCCGCTATTGCATCTGCGATTTCATTCGCGATAATAAATGCGTTAAAATCAGCGCAAATTTTCCGCAGCCACCGGATACATCCATTCACCGCAAATTATTTGAAACCCGTGCTAACCTCTGCTATGCTTATATCTATTGTTTACGTGTCTGTCAAGGTTTTTTGGAGTTACACCATTACACTCGCAATGTTAATCGCACTGGGGTTTTTGTTTTTTACCTTGTATGGATTATCAATACTTATTACAAAAAGTTTTGATGAGGAGGATATAATGATGCTTCAGGAAATGGAAAAAATGACGGGAATAACTACGTCACGGATAGAAAGACTATTTAGGAGGTTTATGTGACTATGTGCTCAAACATCAGGCAAAGGAGACTTCATCTCACGCATTTATATGTACGCCAACATAATGGAGGAAAGGTAATATGAGAAAAATTTTACTCATAAATCCACCGTGGAATAGAATTTTTGGTGAGAAGGTATTCATATTTCCTTTGGGTCTGTCCTACACAGCCGGGGTTTTGGAAGAACATGGTTTTGATGTCTCAGTTTATAATGCGGATTTCAAGACAAGCAAAGGTCTTCCAATTGATAGATGGTTCAGAGGTAAAGCCACAAACTATGACGACTACCTACGCATTTTAAAAGATTTGGACCAGCCAGTGTGGCAAGAAATAGAAACGGTAATTTCGCGGCAATCACCTGATGTTGTTGGAATTTCCGTTATAACACCAAAATATGGCTCGGCTTTAAATGTTGGCGAATTGGTTAAAAGGTTCGATCCCGACATACCCGTTGTTTTTGGTGGTGTGCATCCAACAGTATTGCCCGAAGAGACTTTAAAAAATGAAGTGGTTGACTTTGTTGTCCGGGGAGAGGGTGAATACACCTTCCTACACCTCGTTGAGAATATTGACAACGATGAATTAGACGAAATTCCTGGTATTTCATATAAAAAAGATGGTAAAATCCTACATAACCCGAATAGACCCCTGATACAGAATCTGGATGAATTACCTTTTCCGGCAAAGCATCTGTGGTTAGAGAAGGATAAGTACTATCCAGAGAACTTTGGCGAAATCTGTGCCAGCCGTGGATGCCCCTATAATTGTATATTCTGCGCTTCTCATAAACTCTGGCATAGAAAGGTGCGATATAGGTCACCAGAGAATGTAGTTGATGAGATAAAGCACACCCAAGAGTCCTTTGGGACATATTCATTCCGCACCGCTGATGATACTTTCATCTTAAATAAAAAATTCGTGATGGACTTTTGTGATTTATTAATAAAAGAGAAGTTGGATATTGCATGGAAGTGCAGTGTCAAAGCTAATTTAGTCACCGATGAAATAATTAAGAAATTGAAATCCGCAGGCTGTAATCTGGTCTTTATGGGTGTAGAGGCCAGTAATGATGAAACACTGAAGAGAATACATAAAGGCATTACCATCGAGCAGGTAAAGAAGGCAAATAAAATTTTTAAAGCAAATAAAATGAGGTCTATCCAGTATTTTATGATCTTCCCGTGGGAAACTAAAGAAGAGATTGATAATACTATATCGTTTATAAAAGGATTGTATGCAGATACCACCTTTATTGGTGTTGCAACACCTTTCCCGGGAACAGAACTGCATGGGATGTGCAAGTCGAAAGGACTGTTACCCGAAGAAGTAGATTGGGCTAAATTTTTCCCTCATAGCCCCGATATGATGTCATTAAACAAGAATTTTACAAGAGATGAGTTCTTACAGATAATTAAAGAAGCGGAGATGGGGATTGCGAAACATAATAAAAGAGAACGGAGAAAGTCACTGATGACCGATTCGTTATTCTTTATCAAATGGGCTATAAAAGCAAAATATAAACCTCGTGACTTGTGGAGATTATTCCGCTCTTATTTCCTCCAGTGATTGCGATTGGTATGGAGGGAGGGGCAAAGAGTCATATTTTGCCGTGATGTTTTAACTCTTTTATTCTTTTCACAATCCTTTTATCCTCATTTCTTTCTATATATTTTATCTCTCGCATAGCCAGCTCGCCCTTGAAAATCTCATTCAAGACCCGTCCGTCCATATCCTTCGGAATTGGCGTTCCAAATAGATGTAAGATCGTCGGCGTGACATCGTATATCTTTGCGCTTATTTCATTATTATTCTTTATGCCCGGACCCCATGCAATAAAAGTGCCGTTTAATTTGTCGTGGCTTCCACCAACGCCCTCTAAGAAGTTCTTACCATAACCAACACGGGAACTTACTGAAGTAACATTATCATCTGTTTCTATGACAATATCGGGTGATAACGCCATATATTCCCCCTGGTATAATTCTTCACCACTGTAAGCTTTCACCGATATCTCTCGTAGCCCGTCAATAATATCACTTCGTAACGATTCATACTCCTCCTTATTAACCATTCCCTGCGGCTCCCTATCCCTTAGATTCAGGTAAACGGTGCCAAAGGTAGCATAACTAAAAGCTTTCGTTTTAGTCCATATCATAGACGTTCTTCCGGTTGATTGAAATAACCTAAAATGCAAATACCGTATAAGATACGAACGCTTTTGCAACGGTCTTAATAATTTTAGAACGGTAGGCAGTTTCAGTATTCGGAGTAGAGTCGTCATGGTTTCGAAAATCGGTACTCTTTTTACCCCTAATAAGCCTCTATTCGCAAGCCATTCATTCACAAGAAAGGTTTTTTTATTCGGGCCAAATCCATGATCTGCCACGATTATAACCGTAGTTTCCTCCGCACTCTTATCTAATTCAGACAATAGTTTCTCCAACTCTTCATCAATATTCTGGTAATGCTCTAAAAGGATATCCTTCTGGTCCCAGAATCTGTGCTGAATTCTGTCTAATTCATTTATCACAAAGAATCCGAAATCCCAGTTCTCTTCTAAAAAATTGAAAAAGATATTGAAATATATCTCTGTTAGCTCCATATTCCTCTTAGAGAATTCTTTGTCGCTTAACGTCATAAGCGTCTTGAAATCCCCTATGTCCGGTTTATATCCCATTTCATCCAGTTTTCTCTTTAAATCCACAGGGAAAGTCATTTTTTCCACAAGAGGACAAAGACAGCCGGCAACCATGTATCCATTTATTTTATATGCCAGTTGGACGTTTATGGGGTTAAAGACAAAGACCTTGTACCCACTATCACTTAATATATCCCATACATTCCGCTCTCTTCCTACCTGCGATGAATATATCCAAAACTCATAACCCCGGTAAACCTTTTGTATAAAACTGAAACAGCCAATCTTGCCCGGGTTCTTACCAGTAGATAGGCAATTCCAGGCTGGTATTGAGATCGTGGGCGTGGCACTTTCCAGAGGTCCATAACTGCCTTCCGACATCAACTTCTTAAATGCAGGTAATTTGCCTTCATCGGTCCAATGCTTAATCAAATCTATGTTTGCACCATCTAATCCTACTACTAATATTCTCATTTTCACACCTTAACTCGCTTTAAAGTTTTCTTCAAGTGTTAGTATCCCTAATAACTTCCTTTATAACGTCATAGGTAGTGAATTCAGGAGCAATGCAATCATAAACCTTGTACTTGCCAAAAGCAAGTATTTTTGCATTATCACCCATGAAACCGCCATGAATTGGATAGACAAAGATAATTCCTTTGCTTTGGAAATATGCCCCCATCTTTTTTAACATTTCTATCCGCTCTTCTATATCCAATTCCTGACTGAACACGGCTATTGGTGCACCGTCACCAGCCCAATCTATGAATGCGAAAATAGGAATATCCCCTAACTTCTCTGTGATTTCTGTTATTGTAGTCTCCCATGTAGTTTCATCAATGTTTTTATTCATTATCTCATCAGGAGAAGGGGTCATAGTTACAAAGTCAAGATTGTGTTGCGTAAAAGGAAGCTTTATAACACCTGACCAACTTCCAACATAGATATATTTACCATATTTGGAATGCCCATAGTTATGAATTTCGTCCACTATTTTATAGGCAGCATCGTAAGATTCCACCACTGCCGGATGATCTGGATCTCCAGTTAGTTCTTTAAGGATGTTCGCTTGTGTAAATAGAAAATCAATCCAGATTGCATCTGCGCCACAGTCTATCTGCTTCTTTGCCCAGCTTAAAAAGAGTTCTTGAAAATCGGGATTTGTTATGTCCGGATAATAGAAAGCTACCCTGTCAGGATCATACACTTCGCCATCTCCAATCCAATTGTGGTTTTTGGCAAACCCTTCCTGGAACTCATACTTAGACATAGAAACATCCCACTTTTCTGGATCTAACGCCATTTCCCATGTTTCGTCCCTATCAAAAGTTTCCCCTGTTATTGGGTTTCTTTCTTTTGCATTCATATATTGCGCACCCATAGCACCACAGAATATCACATCCGGCACTTCTTTTTTAATTTCGGTTATCGCATTTTCAAGATGTTCGTATGTATAGCCTTTTTTTGTGGCGTCCACAAGTTGATTAGGGGTAAAAAAACCTGATGAATCTGATGGTGATTCAGGACATGGATAAAATCTCCACCATCCTCTGAAGATAAAATCCGTTTCTGTCTCCTTAAATATGTCTATCACCTCATCAACACTTCTTCCTATAAGAGCACCATCTGTCACCCTTTCGTAAAGCGATGCAACCTTAACCTGAGCAAGTTCCTCTTTCGCTTCTTCAACTATATCAGGAATAACAGAAAGCTTCTCTGCCCTTTCTAAAGCATCAAAAGCATCATCTAAAATCTCATTTGCTGCTTTGTATTCTTTTCTATCAAAAGCTTGCTTTGCTTTTCCTGCAAACTTCTCTGCTTCTGTAACATCATACCCTTGAGCTTTTTTTTCATCATACTGCATTTTGAAATCCGAAAAATCCTGGAGCAGGTGTTCTTTTGTCGAAACAGAAGATTTATACGCTGTTACAAGTAAAGCTATCCCGATTATTGCCAGTATCCCGATTATTATTATTTTTTTATTCATTTCCATTTTTCTCTTCTTTATTCCTGTATATATAAATATAGTATTTGGCGAGGTAAATATACCCTTTGCTTTTCCGTGCCCCTATAAACTAAGAGTATGCAGATTATCAATAGCGCTATGAGTGTGTTGTGTTTGTTTGCTATCTTCATCCTGATGAATTACCGCTTCAGGTATATAAATCTCAATGTATTAAATACCTTTTTAACCCCGCCTTGAGTAATTGCAGCGAGTTTCGGATATGCGTTTCTATCAGCTTTGAGTAGATATAGGGAAACGCAGGAGAGTAGATATTTACTATATATAGAGGAATAATCGGCGGTTTTGTGCCACAAGCGTTGGTATTGAGATAAGAATGAGGATGAGAAGTCATTTTCCTCTAAAGCCTTGATGCATACCTCTCCTGCGAGTTTACCACCGTTAATTGCATGTGAAATTCCACCGCCTGATACGGGGTCAACCATTCCCGCGGCATCGCCGGCTACCAACATCCGTGCGTCAAAAATCTTCCTCGCTGGTGCGATGGGTATTAACGCAGAACTAAACCAGGTGATTTTCCTCCCTTTTAGCTTTTCACTCGTTAAAGGATATTTTTTGAGCATATAGTTCAGCGATTCTATCACATTCGAGCGAAGCTCGCTATATAAACATCCAATACCCACATTCACCGTGTCTCGCTTTGGGAATATCCAGCCATATCCCCATGGAGAAAGGTCATATCCGTAGTAAAACTCGTAGTGCTCCAATGGATTGTTTTCCCACTTTACCTCGCATACCACCGATACGATTATTTTATCTGCTTCGGGTTTGAAGCCAACACCAAATTTTTTACATGCCATAGTGTTTGGACCATCAGCGAACACAACGAGCTTTGATTCTATGGTATCTGCATTTCCTTCGGAAGCCATGCGTATCCCTTCGCTTTTAACGAAAATATCTTTGATTTGCGTATTGGTCACCATTTTTGCCCCTTTTTCTACCGCCTTATCAGCTAAAGCCCTGTCAAACGCATGTCTATAAACCGTAACGTGATCCAGTACAGTAGTCTTCAATCCCCACGGGAAAAAGTGCTTTTCACCAGAAATATCCTTCTCGATAACACCCGAGTTTAGTCCTGCATCCTTAATTATTGATTTTGGTATCCCCCCAGCACAAGCGTTTGTCTCGCCCGGATAATTGTCCTTTTCCATTAATATGACATCAAAGCCGTGCTCAGCAATTACTCTTGCGGTAGTGGAGCCCGCAGGTCCCGCACCTATCACCGCCACGTCAGTCTTACATTTTGACATAAGCTATTTATTTCCTTTATAAGTATTATATGCATGGAATGTTTTGAGTGTGTCCGCACCTGTCCAACTGATGCTTTTGAGATGGATAAGAGCGTGTCATGTGTAAGATTTGAAAGAAGCGAGCCATTAAGCGTGGTTGACGAAAAATGCAATGAATGCAATCAGTGCAACGAAGTTTGTCCAATGGGTAACATCGCCCTATCTGCGGTTGGATGCTCGTTTTGTATAATTTGTAAGAGCCACCCGGGGTGTTTGTTGTCTGAAGGCGGTAAGGTATCTTTTCTTAATTTTATTACCCATATAATGCATTACCTACTATTTAGATGCCGAATCATCTTTCAATGAGATATATGTAGTCAGAAACAGAATCTACTTCTATTTCTTCGTTCTCATCGGATATTGCATAAAGACTAACAGATATTGGTACCTCTCCTGCATATTCGGTGAGAGGAATTATTTTAAATTTGAGTATTTGTGTTGAATCTTTATTGAGGGTTACTTCGTTACATCGCTCCTCCTCCACATACAGATTAAGCCAGTCAAAAAACACCCTGACGCTGAAGGTTGTGCGTGATTCTCCTGTATTCGTTACCTGAACCAATGCAGTATATATTTTTCCAATCTCCATCACATCAGGGACACTTTTTCTGAACACCACCTCAGAGATTTCTCCATCTTTACCCTCTATCGGTGACGTTGATTCTGGCGGTTGCATAAACTTCCTTTTTAAAACGATGCATCTGTAAGGAAAGGTAGGAGTGTAGAATACAGTTGTATAATCCTCATATATCGCTCTTGCAACCTCTCCACTGAGACTATAGGAATACAATTCTTCAATCATTAAATACTGTGGTTTTAACGAGTTGACCATTTCTAAATCTACCTCTGCCAATTCCGTTGAATATTTACCCACAGGTTCTATGATGAGAAATGTAGTTGCGTTAAGGTCGCTAGCATGTATGGAGTATCCTACAATAGCAGATAAACTAAGCCGTCCTATTAGAATTCTCCCCTCATACCCACTCTTGGCGGCATCATTTTTTATAAACTCTATACCACTTTTAGACCATGAATACTCGCCATCATCCCAGTAAGGTGAAGTAACTGAAGTGGCGAAGGAAGAGAATAGCATTATCGCAACCAGTAAGATTGTGAATATTCTGAAAATATTTTTGTAGCTGTCTTCTTTTTTAAGCGCATCAATAGATTTCATACCAAGATGCGAAAACATCACGAGTAAAAAAGGAAATGAATATATCAGATAATATTTGGTTCCTGCACAGCCAACAAATAAAAATACAAAAAAGCTGAAAGTAGAAATTGCAAGAAAGCTATCCCTATTCTCTCTATTTATAAAGCTAATGGAGTAAAAAAAGGCAGTTATGATAAGCAATAAAAGCACAGAGAAACCAAAAACACTCCCCCAATAGGAAGGCAATACATGAGTACCCCAACCCAATGCCTCTGGTATCTTTACCACTGCCTTTTCAAGTAATACATTGATAGGAAGCTCATACACTCGAGTGCCTGATGGGCCTGATGACTCACTGAACCGCTCGACTGACTGGTAATATAACGGATGCAAACCCACGCCCGTATAGTATAAGCATATAAGCAGTGGTAAAAAGAACAGAAATGCGAAGATAAACGTTAAAATTATCCTTTTATCCAGTAATGCTCTAAAATCAAATCTTTTTGTCCACAGAACATAAATGATAATCACAGGAACTAAGAAAAGGGATATGTACTTTGCATCAATAGCTAAACCCAGCATTGCACCAGCAGCAATCGCATATTTTGTGCCCTTTCGTTCCTCAGAACACTGACTCATCCAGAAAAAGAACAGGGATGACGTAATAAAGAACAATGTAAGCGCCTCAAGCATAAATATACGGCTGAATAGGCAGTGATAGGCAGAGAAACAAAGGAAAAGGGCAGCTAATACACCGGTCTTCCTATCATACATTGCTTTTCCAAAAAGATACAGAAATGGAACCGTTAAAGTCCCAAAGAAGACAGAAATCATCCTTAGCGTATTTAAGTCCCCACCAAAAAGCAGTGTAACTAACGCCCCGATATGCGAAAGAAATGGATTTGCATAATCGAACACTTCCGCTACCGGCACCCAATTGTTTGCCAATATCATATTTGCCCAAAAACGGTAATCCGACTCGTCCGGATACATACAGACGTTAGATACACCAGCTACTCGTATTACGAATGCAATTGCGGATATGGTTGCTATTATCAGAACATCCTTCTTCATTTTTCGTCACCAGTTATCTCCACATGTGGGATAATTTTATCCTGAATAGCTTTAAAGCGGTATTTTGCCACGTAATACTGGGAGCCAAGAGCCACCATAAAAAGAGGGATGGTTTTTAAAGGACTTTCAATGCTAAAACTAAAAGCGAGAAACGTAGGAAATGCGTTATTAGTTAACAAGAAGAGGCAGGACATATATACCGGGAAAACTTTTTCCTCTCTGACCAATTTTTCTTCTAATATTAATACGAATACCACTGCATAAACTATAAAAACTAAAATAGCTATAAAACTTGCGTATGTGATTTTTATGCAAATGAGAAGACACAAAATAATCATAAGTAATCCGGAAAATGGGCATATAAGATATTTAAAGATATTTAATGCCCTTTCTATCCCAATATCGGTGACGAAAGTATGAGTGCCAATCCTCAAGTCCGTTTCATAATCATGCGCCTGGTGCGCTATTATATCAACGACACCCATGAAGAAAGAAGCCGCTAAGAAAATAAGCGTATCTATCCCAAAATGATTGAAGAATGCAAATATCGCAAGAACCGGTAGCATTTTTTCTATGAGCCCATTTATAACGATTCCGAAAAAACCGCGAGTTTTAAATCTGACTGGGGGTGCGGAATAAAGGGTTGCAAGTATATAAGACAGGATATAAACGGCGATGTAATAAGACGCATTGAGATATAACATGTGAAACACACTTATAAAAACCATAACGAGAATTAGCTCAATGAATACTACTTTCGGTAGCTCGTGAACTACTCTTTTTTTACCCACGCTAATATCGTAGGACATATCAAAAAAATCGTTTATCAAAAATCCATACATAAAGTAAAAACCAAGTGAGGAAATCAAAATTAGAGAATCTAAAGGTCTAAATATATCATCTACTATCAAGACATAGAATAATGCAAGAAGAGATATATGCATGTCATAGCTCATCCATGCCTTCCACCCTCGATAGCCCATCAATTTTCTAAGCATTTCCAACACTTTGCTTACTCTTAATGGGCAAAGAATTAAATAAAGTCGTCATTGCAATCAAAAATTGACCGCTTTATGTGCTTCCTAAGACCACATATAAACGCATAACTAAATTTTTTGTGTATAACCTTCAAATATGATGCTGTGTAGGGTTTTAGGATGAGGGCATTATAGATAGAAGAATAAAGTAATAGTGGGTGATAAACACGAAAATCGCACTGCTAACAACATGGTTTCCACCGCTCATTGTCGGAAGCGGCAACAGGTTCTATGAAATAGGCAAGCGACTCGCAGGAAAGCATGAGGTCCATATATATACCACAGGCATAGAGGGGAGTGAGAAGGAAGAGGAAATGGACGGGATGCAGGTCCATAGATACGGCGTATTCGATACATCGAAGAGTATTGAGAAAGAATCATCCTTACACAATCTGAAATTTAACCTGCATCTATTGAGAAAAATGCAGTATAAATCATTCTGGGGAACTACGGGTTTTGAGATAATAGATTGTAACATAGTATCAAAATTACTTCCTTATGTTTCTTTCTTCGTTTCAAGGACCATGCATGCACCTCTTATCGAAACATGGCATGAAGTATGGTACAAGCAGAATTTTACGCAATATACTCCAGTTATGACTTTACCCGGATTTTTTCTCGAATTATTCATGCCAACACTTTCTGCCATCAACATCGCGGTCTCTGAAACTACGAAGAGAAGATTGGTCAATCTGCTTAGAGTAAATCCAGACAAGATTATCGTTATTCCAAATGGCGTGGACTTAAAAAAATTCAATCGCGTCTCCAGTGAGAAAAAATACGGCAGGATATTATATGTCGGTAGATTGGAAAGCCATAAACGCGTGGATACATTAATGCTTGCCTATCACCGACTGAAAAAGACACATACCCATATTGAACTGATCATCGTAGGGAAAGGCCCGCAAGAGGGATACCTTAAACAGTTGTCAAAAGAGCTCACGGATGTGACTTTTTATGAGCCCATGCCCTACGAGAGATTGATAGAACTGATGAAATCCTCATGGATATTCGTGCTCCCTTCAGTCAGAGAAGGGCAAGGTATTGTGCTGCTGGAGGCGATGGCGGCAGGTACGCCACCAATAGCAATCCAGGCAGAAGGAAGTGCGGTTGGTGATGTCATTACGAATAATTACAATGGCTTGCTCGTTTCCGAGGGAGAAATCGAAGGTGCTATACAAAGACTATTGACAAATGAAAGTTTATATACGCATATACGGAAAAACGGATTGCAGTTCGTAGAAGGATATGATTGGACTAAAATAGCAGAAAGAACAGCAGAAATATATGAAAATGTAGGTGGAGCACAATGAGAAAGAAGATAGAAATCACTGAGCTACAAAAATATTTTTCTACTTTTGGTGAAGGATTCGGCACAGAATACGAGCGCTATGCACTCAATAACTTTATATATCTAATGATTGAGAGGTATGGCATCTCAAACTTGTTAGAAATGCCCGTAAATGGTGTTATGGGGATACCAGGCATAAACAGCTTGGCGTTTGCGGAACTGGGCTGTGAAGTCACGGTGGCACATCCTTCGAAGGTTTACTTAGATAATGCCAAAAGGATATGGGACGCGTTTGGTTTGGATGCAAACTTTGTCAAATCTAATTGGATTGACTCAGAATTTGATGACAACTCATTCGATTTGGTCTGGAATTTCTGCGTGTATGGGCATTTTGGCGACCCTGAGAAGGTTATCCGGGAAATGCTACGTGTATCACGAAAATATATCTTAGTCGAATTTCAAAATATATTAAATCTCGGTTTTCGTATTCACCGCTTACAGCACTTCCTGGGAAAAGAGTCATGGGACCATGGTGACCCAACCAAGCTGAGATTCTCTAATGTCAGAAGAACTATTGAAGGATTAAAAGGTGTTTTTGTAGAGGTGGGAGGGATAGACATGCCGCCATGGCCAGATATTCCAATAAATCTAAAAGAAATAGTCCATAGAGGAACTACCGACTTGGGCTTAAGTAAGGAGGTTGATAAAGAATCCACAGATAATTTAAGGCCAAAAGTCAAATTAAAAGGAGTGAATGAAATTGTGAGTAATATTTGTGATTTTAAAGCGAAATCTGAAAAAGAGGAGGGAATACTGCGTCTATTCAATATTTGGTATAATTTAATTGAGAAAAAGGCACCTTTCTTGATTAAAAAAGCATACGCACATCACCTATACATAATAGCAGAGAAACGAAGATAAGATGCCCGTGAAAATCGCTAAAGCGGAAAAATACGATGTGAAATTGTTAACGCCTTTAATCAGAGACGCGATTGAAGCGTTAGGATTGAACCTTCGTGGAAAAACGGCGATTTTGAAGCCGAATATCGTTATACCCGCAAAACCAAAATCGGCAATAATAACGCATCCCGCGGTTGTGGATGCGATGATTAATGTGCTTAAAGAAATAGGCTTTGAGGATATTGTTATCGGAGAGGGGGCGGGTTTAGGTGCTGACGAGAGCAGTGTTTTCGAAACATCGGGCTACAAGAAGTTAGATAAGAAGGGGGTAAGACTTGTAAACCTGAATAAAGCGGAACGAGTTGAAATAAAATGGAAATATGACACCTTAAAAATTCCGAAGATCATTGCCGATGCGGATTTGTATGTCAACTTACCGAAGATGAAAACGCACGGGCAGACGACGGTAACGCTCTCAATGAAAAACCAGAAAGGTCTTCTATCAAACGCAGACAAGATGAAATTCCACAAATGGGGGCTACAAGAACCTTTAGTGGAACTGGCTAAGGTGGTGAAGCCCGATTTGATTGTCGTTGACGCCGTGGAAGCGATGGAAGGCGAAGGACCACTAAGAGGGAAGAGCAAGAATGTTGGCGCTTTAGTCGTTGGAACGAATCTTGTGGAGGTAGATATGGCGTGCTGTGAAATAATGGGCATAAATCACAACGAAGTGGAACACATAAAGATAGGAACAAGAGAAAATATATGTCCAGAGAAACCCGATTTACCTGGTGATATTGGAGATGTTAAAACGAGCTTCAAAAGAGCGAATGAGAACTATGGGCATATACTGAACGTTTATTCCTGGAGAAACCCGTATGCATGCTCGATGTGCATAGATTCTTTCTCTTTAGCTGTAAAATCTGCTGTAAGAAATCCAAAATACTGGCTGACGTTCATACCGAAATTTGCTTATCTTGCGCTGTTCAAAAGGATAGATATAATCCAGGGTTTTCATGCTAAAATACCGGATGAGCATGGGAGAATAATCTGTTTAGGGGATTGCACCAAAAAGATAGCGGAGGAGAGCGGTTTCGTGTATGTGAAGGGTTGTCCGCCGAAATCGGAGGATATTCTTGAAGCGCTTAAAAAGGCGAAATAAAAAATAAAAGAAAAAGTAGAGTTTTAATTTAGCAACCCTACTTTCTCCCATTCTATTCTCTTTCTTTATTCCCTCTACTATTTCATGCCTACTGGCACCGCATCTCCAAGCCTATTCGTCAAATTCTATAGCAACGGCGGTCCGTTCCAGCACTCCTGAAATGTCCTCCGTTGGCACTCCAGTAGAAACAAATTCCCACTCGGCGATGTTATGGCTGATAAATTCAACAGGTCCGATGGGTTCAATAAGCGCTGCATGCCACGTATACGTGCCCGCAGGTATACTTGGCAGTGTAAACACTTTAAAGTCCGGGTTGCTGTAGTCAAACCCAACGGGCAGAGTTATTGATGTGTATAGAACAGGCACTATACCCCCTCCTGGTCCCTTTAACCATATAGCGAATCTAACAGGCAGTGCATCACCGGGATTTGTTACATCTAAGCCAAGACGCATCGTATCATCGGTTGTATAGCTCGTTTTATCCGTGTAGATTGAGACTGTTGGTTTCTGGACCTGGGCTCTTGCCCTTATTCCTACGTCGAGATTAGCACCATTGATAGATGGTTTGGTAAATTGTAAGCCAGCGGTACTATAATAACTCTCTCCAGAGAATGTGGCTATACTTGACCAGGGCGGCAGCTCGGATACAGTATAATAGTCAATTGGTATTGGCCATCCAGCACTACTCGTTAATTTTACCTGCACTATGAAGTCATATTCACTTGCTAATTGCACTGGCGTGTTCAGTTGTATCGAATAATAGCCGGGCTCATTTGTGGTTCCAGTTTGGGTAGTTCCAAGTTGGTTGCTAAAGGTGTAATAGGTGGGAAAAGCGTTTAATGTATCGAATATTTTGATCTCATAGCTCATGTCAGCATCTACTGCCCAGAAGTCAACAGCGGTTAAAGTCGAGTCTTGTGATGGTGTAAAACGCACTGCTCCGTAGGCTGTGGGCTGACTGGTTCCATAACCCCACCCAAACCATCCGCATTCATCGTGATAAGATATTATGTCATCAGGATTCTTGTAGCTCGCAATTGCGTTCGTGGAATCGCCGAGGTTTGCTGCACCATATGCCACCCAGGCACATCCTGGATAGGGTCCTGAAGCACCCCAACCTGTTCCCCAGCTGTTCTTTATCATCCATGCTCCAGTTCCGTGTGAATGTGGTAGTGAGTCATCCCATCCGATAATCTCTATTGCATGATTCGGCCCCTCTGGTCCCCAATACTCATAGACTCCACCACTGTAAGCTTTAAATCCGGGATCGCTTGCATACATACTTGCTTGTACTGGTCCGTATGTCAGTATCGCATTTTTAATTGTGGTTATTTGACTTTGTCCATCACTGCCTGTGATAAGCCTCACGTTATCCACGTTTTTGATTATAGGACAATTTTGACAGGTTTGTGGTGTCGCTGCGTAGGGGTGGCATGCCTCATCTGCCGCGCCATGTTTAGTAAAGTAATTGTTAGTCATATACCTATTTCCGCCGTTACAGAAATTGTATCCTCCTACACTAGACCAGATATTGCAATCGCCTACTTCTTGTTCAGAGAAATCAAGCAAAAGGGACTCGCTGATAGCGACATCCGATTCAAAGTCTGCAATAGCAGCGAAAATCCAACAACTTCCGCATGCTAACTGATTTTTTACCGGTGTAACGTAACCTAATGCCATTGCATCATAAGCTGGTGGCTGCTCAACTCTTTCTGGTTCTGGAATCTCAGCCATAGAATGAAAATTAACATTTTCTGGAAAGGGTTCTGTAGGCGGCATCAGTGGTTTATATCCATGTAGGTCCTGTCTTTCTTCTGGTGAAAGACGAGTGATCCAGCTTTCGGCAACTGTATAGTTATAACCCTGCTCATAGACCCATTGTTGAAGTTCCTGGATTTTTTGTATCTGTTCTATTTCTTCTGGGGGTTCTGCGGTTATACCTGATATTGCGGCTATCCACACTGAAACTACCATTATCACCATGCAAATCGCTAATGCCAGCACTTTTGTTTTTACGGTTTTCATTTATCCTTTTTCACCCCCTAAACTTTTTATTCCTTTCTTCACTTTAGGAGCTATAAAGTGTCTTCCCCATCGACACTCTCATCTAAGCTGAAATAGATGAGTATAAAAAAACAAAGAAGAGGGCTGTCCTGTGCCCTCTTAATTCCTTTTTCTTCTCCACGCAACGTATCCCACGAGTGCGAGCAAACCCACGCTCATCAGCACAATCGTTGACAGTTCTGGTACCGGATAGCCCGGGTCTGTGGGTGGAGAGACGATACCGCTGTTGATGCCATCAGCGGCTACTCTTACGGTAGCAGAACCAAAGGTTCTCACTACACGCAAAGCCAAATACTCGCCTTCAGGTACGGTGAAGTCGGTGGCATTTATACTAAAGTTTTTTTGCGTTACTCCGCTCACTATGAGAGATCGATTCCCATAAGGAGTAAAACTAGTACCATTCACTACACCAATATAAGCTGTAACCTGACAATCCGACGACGACGATGCCCTCAACGACACATTCCAATTCCCTGAAAATGGCACATCGTAGATGGCAGACTCATTTGCGAGCCAGACGACACCATTAGTAACATCGACAAGACCCGGAGTGACTATAGCTCCCTTGTACATTACCTTGACTTGGTCGCTGCCTGGCGGATTGTTGCTCAGAAACCATGTCTGACTGCCCACCTCTGCCACTGCTATCCCTGCTGTCATACTAACAACAAGCAATGCCGTGAATAAAACCATTAGACCCCCTCCCTTTCTTGCACTTCCTTCTTTCGTTTTCATTTTTTTCCTTTTTTCACCTCCCATTTATTATGGGTATCCTTAAAGCGCCCCTCATCGGCGCTCACCAGATGCACTTACCGCTAACTATTTAGCGGAATCACTTTAAGAATTTTTCGATTTTTTTTGATTGGAGTAAAAATTTTTAAAAAAATAATAGAAAAAGCAGAGATTTACCCCGCTAATTTAACACTCTGCTTTTTCCCCATTCTATTTTTTTCGTTAGGTTTCCGCTATTTCATGCCTACGGGCACTGCATCTCCAGGTCTATTCGTCAAAGTCCCTAACAACTGGTGTCTGTTTCAGAGCTTCTAAAAAGTCCTCTGTTGGTGCTCCAGTAGAAACGAATTCCCACGATGCAGTATCCTCCGCGACAATATCACCGGTCATCGGGTCCAGGAGCTGGAAATACCATGTGTATGTGCCCTCAGGTATAGATGGCAACTCAAACAAAGATAGGGTCTTAGTTACGTCCAGGCCAGCTTTGAGCGTGTGCTTCTCGTCTATAAATGTTTTTTCATTTCCGTTTGGTAATTCAAGCCAGATCTTTGCTCTGACATATATAGGCTCTTCAGGGTTTACAATATGTATCGTGATGTTCATCGTATCCCCTGTTGTGTAGCTTTTTTCGTCGGTGTAAATTGAGACTGTTGGAGTTATACCCCCACCATGTATAAGTATCCCGGGGTCTCCAAGCAACTGGTAGGCATATAAGTTCTTTCTTTCAGATTCCTCATCGAGATTTACACCGCCTCCAAGATATGTCACTTTAGAGTTGTATAGACAAGACCCGGGTCTGTAGTCGGTATGCGTGAAAAACTCCTGCCAGAATAGCCAATCTTGTTTTCCATTCAGACCATAAAGATGCATGGGATAGCCTACGTAATACCATGTCACCCTTGTTCCACCCACCCATGCAATAGCTGAGCCATCAGAATCTTTTAACATGGCTTCCCCAACGCAATCGCCAGGTTCGTAGTCGAATCCACCGGCAAGGCAAGCCATCGCATACCAGAGATAAGGACTATTTGTTAGAGCTGCCGGGGTGCCGGTATCAAAGTATGTGCTACCGTAAAGGAGCCAGAGACCCGTGTATGATCCATGACTCGCACAGTTAACCACTCTTGGCTGATATTTATTAATAGCGCCGATTACATTTGCTTCTGTCAACGTGTGATCACTTTCATACAATCCGCCAGTTGTTACCATCGTTGGGACAACCCTTTGTTTGATGTATTCCTTCAGCTTTTTTTCATCGGTAATTTCATCTGATATCGCACCGCACAGTAGCATTTTTGTCACGGGTTCACTTCGGAAGGCTATTATCTTTTGGATTTGACTTGCCATTTCCGTTGTAGTGGTAGCAGTAATCCTTCCAACATATACCTCTGGATACCAGTCTGCCTCGTCAACCGTTGAATATAACTTGCTTTCGCCAAATTTGTTGTCGCCATCAGCATCCCAGGTTCCATCTAAGCCTGCATAGTAATAGTCCGTTGGTGTGTAATCGCCATCCCCTGTGTAGTCATCAGGATTCCACATATATCTGGTAGGCATTTCCCAATCCCTGTCAACTTTAATAGGTGTCTCTGGATCAACATCTCCCATCAGTAAAACCCACTTAATTCCTTTATTCTCATAGTAATCGATTATGCAATTCCTTATTTTTTCTGCCGCATCTCTTCCAGCATAGTTTGTTATATTATCATCGGATGCAATCGCTACGGTCAATCCGCTGCTTTCTTTATGGCTTTTTAATGCCTCTGCTTGTTCTAAGAACACTTCCCGGGTGATTATCAGGTAATCTATCGCGCCTTGTTGCGCTTTATATTCTGCCATCATCCTCGGATTAATCACGTTGGTAGCGACCCAATTATCTATTTCTGGCATCTTTGAGGGAGCGTACTGATACTGAGATTCTGAAGGTAAAGGATCGAGTTTCAGTTGTATTGACTTGTAGAATGTAACGCTGCCCGTTGCAGGGACATACTGCATAGGATGTACTTTGATCAAAGCCAGTTTGTATCCCCTGTAATTTTCTGTTCCCATGTACTCAACTATCCTTGAAGGATATGCGGATGACGATGAATACACTTCAGGATCGGGTGCTACTGATTTGACCGTTGTATATGTGTTAGCAGGTGGTTGTGCAGGGAATATGTTATAGCGCTCTGAAAGAACCTCAGATTTTCTAATAGAAAACTCTATATTTTCTACTTGTTTATCTGGTGGGAGTAGCACATATATGGTTTTCGCAGGAATCATGGGTTTGCCAGTCTCTGAAGTGAAGCCGCAGTCTTTTACTGCGATGATGTCATAGAGCCTGGCATCTAATGCAGCACTTTCAATTTCGAGTTCATCGAAAATAGCTGTAGCTTCTAAATTCTCTTTCAAAGAAGATTCCGTATCGCTAGAAACTACTACCGCAACGTTCGACAGTGCTATAATCGCTGTCAGTACCATTACCAAAATTGCTTTTTTATTAATTTTTATCACCTCTCAAATTTTTTATTTGGTTTGCGGAGCATTTCTCCGCAAATACTTTTTCGCCGTTTTTTAAGCGGACTTTTTTAAAAAATTCGATATCCCCACGATAAAGCTGAGATATCTGTCCAAATGTGTTTTCTTTTGTCTTTTAATTAATAACCACATCACTCGCAGAGGTTGCTGCTGCCACTGCAGCCGGGTCCAGACCCCGGAGTAATTTCAATGGTATCTCCTGCTTGTGGTTTCATCGTAAAAGTTCCACTGCCACAGGGCATGCCACAGTCTGGAGTGTTTGCTAAGGCGCTCTTCTGTGAAAGAAGCAGGTGTAGAATCTGCTTGTGCTGAATCAGCGGCATAGCTCGGAATGGATATCGATACAGCTAAAACCACCAATGCCAATACAGCTAAAGTTGTTTTTTCATTTTTTCCTTTATCACCTCCTAAAATCTCTTATTATTGTCTACAAGGGGCATTCTATTTTCCGCAAAGGCTTTTTGAGCACTTTTTTAGTCCCCCTTCTCATGCTACATTTATAGCGAGGAAATGTTGGAAGAAGTCATTATATAAAATTATATTGTTTTTAAAATATCATATGTTTTTATATATTTTGACATCCGTACTACTCGGCTTGTTCGACATCCTTTAAAAAATAACCATTACTTCTGTTTTCTAGCAACGGATTTCTCAGATGGGCGTTAATTCAGAGTACGATGGCAGCAGTTCGTTCTTCCACACCAAATCGCTTCCTTTAAAAAGGAAGCCATCACCCCTATCTTTTTCTTATTCTTTTGTAAATCTTTTCGTTTTAAGAAACGTTTTTATCTAAACAAGCTAGCGATTAATTCCGCTATCTTCTCGTAAAACTCTTTTATTCTTCTTTGACCTTCCTCGCTTTCCTCGTATTTGGAGAAGGAGAAAATAAATGGGATCAAGACCAGAAACAAATAGCCAAAGTATTTCCAAGTATCCGATATTGTTACATTATGCATGCTTCCAACCATATTGAAAATAAAGACTTCAAAAGAATAGAGAGCTAAAAGTGCAATGATGTTCCATAAGTAAAAACGCTTTTTGAATGAGAAACTAATGTAAAGAATGAGTAGTAAAGGAGCAAACAAAAAAATTACCATTGAGAGCGAAAAAATTACGCTACCAAACGAAGAATAAAGTATTTGTTCAACGTATGATTCCACTGTGCTAATCTGTTCAATATCGCCGACGATAAGAATGCTGAAACGGTCATCAAAAAAATACTGCTTATATGCATGCCAATCCACATACCATTCGATTATTTCGTCAGTAATTACTATCACGTCATCTTTATAGATATGGAGCGAATGAGGTGATTTTTCTGTTATGACGACTGTTTTTATGCCGGAGATGCTATCTTCCACCAAAAGAACCGTGCATTCCTCACTAAAAACAACATCACGAATATCTTCTGGGAGAGATTGAACCGGGACGATTCTCAAATCATTAACAATCCCGACATCAGCTTCGTTCAGGTTTGTATGGACGATATAAGGAGCTAAGAGCACGAAATAGCACAAAAATAAAAAAATTGCAAAGATCACTTTTTTTTGCTTCTTTTCTATCTTCATGTTTAACCACTTCCTCGTTGAATAGCTCCTTATTCTTCTTTTTTAAAACGCACCGCTATGATGACATAGCCCATAACCGACAACAATACGATGGCAATCAAAGCATAAATGTATTCCATAGGTATGAAAGGTTCGGAAGAGAAGATGCTTATTTCGTATATCTTTGAATTTGAGTAGCTCGCTCCAAACGTATCCTCGTATGAGATGCTTATCTTCAGCCCATGTTTTCCTATCTTTGCTTCTTCATCAACGGATACGCCAAAAGCTGCGGTTTGAGATTCACCTGGTGCTATTTCGCCGATAAACAGGTGTTCTTCTGTTAATATATTATCAGCGCCAGATATTCTTATCTTAACATCTTCTGCACTTTCCGTGCCGGTATTTATCACTCTTATCATAAACAGTCCTTCAGTGTCGGTGGTCAATTTACTGGGTTCAAGGATAGTTTCCTGTATGAAAATCCTTGGCTCTCCTTTTACTGCGATACCAATCGTGCTATTCTCAAGATTTACCCGCGCAGTTTCATCTTCATATTCGAGCTGCAAATTGAGATTGTGGTATTTGCTCTCTGCCTGCCTGTCCACACCTACATTAAAATTAACCACGACAGTTTCACCCGGTTTCAACGTAGCTATATATTCATCCAAATCGGATCCGAGGGGTGTAAATGGTGGTGCTGCCGATAAGCTTACTTTGAGTGAATTAATTGTGGAGTATCCAATGTTTTTCAGTTGAACCTTAAGTACCCCCTCCGCTCCAGGTTTTAGCTCCTCTGGAATGGTTGTCACGTTCAATATATCTATTTTTGCCTCTTTAGCAGATCCGATTACCTTAATTCCGATATATAATGTTTCGTCGAATATATTTCCTTTTTCGAATTTATCACTCCAGATAACCTTTAATGGAATATAATAGATTCCTATCTCTGCATCTTTATCGACATAAAGCTCGTATTGAACAGTAGCTTCTCTATCCATACCGATCAATCTGGGTTCAGGTCCAATACTCTTCTTCGATTTACCAATGACTTTTATGGAACTGTCCACATCTATCCAAATTTCTGTGACAACATAGTATGCAGAACTCGTTCCAATATTTTTGATGGTGATAGAGATGGTTGAACTTTCAGCGGGTCGAAATTCAATCGGTGAGATATTCGTTATGCAAAATTTGCTGGTGTCGCTGTCTTCTTCTGCTATACCGCCTGTAATGGCAATGGATGATAGTAACAGGAAGATCACAAAAATATAAATCACTTGTTTCATTTGAACCATGATCTTCGTCCTAAACTTCTTCCCTCCCACGGTTGCGCCAATCATAATAAACTCTATACGAAAATTGTATATAAAGACCTATATTTCAGACTATAAGTTTTTATAAGTTTTCACACTATAACACCCGCACCTATCAAATGCCATCTCTCGCTTATCTTCCGTCCGATAGCCACTCGAGAGCCTTTTTCTGCACATATAGGTCTGCTCAGTTTAACATCAATGGTCTTCTTCGTCACTTTTTTCACCTCGCCAATAGTGATTGCGGTTCCTACGCTCAGCATTATATCCTCGTTTACTTTTATCGCCGGTATCTCCACTTCGTTTGTTACACCAACAGCGCGCTCCAATAACTGAAATTCTATGGTAAGTTCATTCCAGGTTGGAGGTAGAGTGCCGGGCTTCCCTGCACACTGTCCCACCAGGGAGTCCTCTCTCGTCATGTTCGGGTCCAATTTAGTGCCAATACCCATTAGTCCACCGGGAGTCACCTCATTTACCCGCTCACCACCCACCATTATTGACGTTATCTCCGCTTCTATCGGTGTCCACTTTTCCTTGCTCCCGGTTGTCACCAACCTTCCGGGTCTTATCTCTAACTTATCACCCCCACTTAGCCTACCCTGGAGTAGAGAACCACCGATTACACCTCCTTTCAAGCCCTTTATAGGAGTTCCGGGTTTATTCACGTCGAAGGAGCGTGCAATATACAACCTCGGAGTTTCATCAAAGGAACGTTGTGGTGCAGGTATTGTTTTCTCTATGCTCTGTATCAATACGTCCAGATTAGCGGATTGCTGTGCAGAGATAGGAACAATAGGCGAATTTTCCGCAACTGTGCCTTTAACGAACTCTTGTATTTGCAAATAATGCGCTATTGCTTCATCCCTTGAAATCAGGTCTATTTTGTTTTGTGCAATCACGATTTTATCTATGCCAACTATGCTCAGCGCCATCAAATGCTCCTTTGTCTGAGGCTGTGGGCATGGCTCGGAAGCCGCGATAAGGAGAACAGCACCGTCCATTATCGCCGCACCGCTTAGCATCGTCGCCATTAACGCTTCATGCCCCGGGGAATCAACAAATGAAACAGTTCGCAGCTCTTCGGTCTTTGAGCCACAATGCTTGCAGATTTCTTCTACCGTGTAACAATCCGGCTCCTCACAAGCAGGACATCTTCTGAAAGTAGCGTCTGCATAGCCAAGCCTTATAGATATACCCCTCTTTATCTCCTCGCTATGTCTGTCCGTCCATTCGCCAGATAGTCCATTCACTAAGGTTGTTTTCCCGTGATCTACGTGTCCTACCATTCCTATGTTCACAGAAGGCTTCTTCGTTTTGCTTACCTCCTTTGTATTTATTTATTTTTCTTTGATAAAACTTTCTTTTTAAAGAAAAAAGATTTCTTTGGTAAAGATTTCTTTTTTAAAGAAAGGTTTGTGGTGAAGAGAATGGACTTTGAATTAAAAGAGGGAGAGAAGGCGATTCAGAGAATAGCGAGAGCGTTTGCAGAGAAAGAAGTATTGCCAAGAGCGGCTGAGATAGACCGAAAAGGAAAGTTCCCTTCGGATGTAGCGAAGAGAATGGCGGAGCTCAAGCTTTTTGGATTGCCCTTTCCGAGGAAATACGGCGGTGCGGGTGCAACAATGATGAGCTACGTGGTCGTGGTGGAGGAGCTATCAAAAGCAAGTGCAAGCATTGGATTTTTAAGTTCTGCTGGACTCATCACCATGTTTCCCATCCACCATGCGGGTTCAGAGGAGCAGAAGGCGGAATATCTTAGACTTTTGTGTGAAGGCACGAAATTAGGCGCTTTTGCTTTAACAGAGCCTACGGCAGGTTCTGATCCTACTTCTATTGAAACAACTGCTGTTCACGAAAGCGATGAATATCTGTTGAATGGAAGAAAGGCGTTTATCACAAATACCGCTGTCGCCGATATATACGTGGTCTTTGCATACACGGATAAGAGCAAAAAGAAGGATGGGCTGAGTGCTTTTATCGTGGAAAAGGGGACAAAAGGCTTCTCATTTGCTAAAATCGAGGATATGATGGGTATGCGAGGTTGTATCGTTGGAGGGTTGGTGTTCAGTGATTGTAGAGTTCCGGAGGAGAACATGCTTGGCAGCGAGGGTGACGGATTTAGAATAGCAATGGCTACCCTGGACAGGGATAGAATAGCGATGAGTAGCATTGGCGTCGGCATTGCTCAGGCTTGCCTGGACGCCTCCAGGAAGTATGCGAAGGAGAGGAAGCAATTTTCTCTGCCTATCGCCAGTTTCCAGGCGGTCCAATTCATGCTTGCAGACATGGCTATGGAGGTAGAAGCCGCGAGGTTACTCACTTACAAAGCTGCTTATCTTGCGGATAAAAACGAGAGAATCACGAAAGAAGCGTCAATGGCGAAGCTTTATGCCTCAGAAGTTGCGCTAAGAGCTGCTACAAACGCAGTGCAAATACATGGCGGATATGGCTGCACGAAGGAATGCCCTGCAGAAAGGTATTTTAGAGATGCGAGGATACTGAGCATTGCCGTTGGAACTTCAGAGATACAGAGGATGGTGATAGCGAGGGAAGCGTTGCGGTGAAGCAAAGGATAGTAGAAATCGCAGCGAGAGATATTGGGAATGACGATACGACATCCCAAAGCCTTCAGAACGAAAAAACAATCAAAAATCGAGCAAAGAAAGCTGCCTCTTTTGTACTCTTCCTGTCGCTTCCTCTACCACTATTTCTTCACCTTTCTCTTTCGCTTCTTCACTTCCTTTCGGGTTCAACTCTATAACTCCATATTTTCCACCGCCACCGGGTATTACTGATACTTTCCCTTCTCTAAATGCTCTTATTGCCTCTACCACACTGGCGTCCAGGTTAAAACCAGATGATACATGCAAATCATCTATCGAAGTATCCACCAATACGTTAACTTCAGTGCCAAAATCAGCCAGTAGCGATTCCCATATCCCCGTTACCGCTTTTGAACTCGCGGACTTATGCAATGCCAATCCTATTATCATAGCCAGCGGTATCAAGTGCAAATAAGGAGGACGATGTTCCGGATGTGTGCCGTCGCAATTCGCAAGCTCATTCACGCGGTCCCGCACTCCTTTCTTTATCATACCGCCGCAGTCACATCTCCATTTTCTTATAACCGCATCGCTGAGCGAATAATGCTTATAGCACCTGATACACGCACTTTCATTATACTTACCCTCCTTTGGCGGGACTCCAACGTTAAGCACCGGCTTTCTACCTCTTTTTCGCTCTATCGCCGCTTTTAACTCTTCAAAACTCACAGCCTCCACGTGAAACCTGTTAAACTCTCGCGCCAGCCGAATAGGGTAAGGAGAATGCGCATCCGAGTTAGTCAAAAACGTAAGCTCTCTCAACTCTTCTATTCTATCCGCATAGGATGAATCCGCACTCAACCCCAACTCCACAAAGGAAACATATCCTACCATGTCACCGTAGCAGACCTTCAGCGAATTGTGGTATGCATATAAAGCAGTCCAGGGCGTGAACGCATGACAGGGACCTATAAGAGCTTCTGCATCCTTCGCACGTTCTGCTATTTCCTCACCGCTCAGTCTCAGCGAAGGTCTGCCATCTGAATCAATATCCCGCGAATACGTGCTAAACTTCTCGTATAATTCCTCTGCCTTCGCGATGGAAGGCAATATGAGTAAATGATGCACTCTTCTCTCGTCTTCCACCTCTACGGTAAGCACAAAATTAGTATTTTTCTCTTCTTCTTCTTTACCCTTAAAGTAGAAAACGCCGTCCCTTTCCTCCAGCTCCCTTATCCCTTTTAACCATTCCGGATGTAAACAATCACCGGTGCCAAGTAGCTGTATCCCTTTTCTCGCCGCTTCTCTTGCCAGTGTGGGTAAATCCATACGAGGAGAAGTAGCCGCAGAATAACGCGAATGGATGTGTAAATCAGAATTGATTATCATTTCTTCGAAATAGCGGGGGATGGATTCGAACCATCGATCTCCGGGTTATGAGCCCGACGGGATCTCCTAACTACCCTACCCCGCTCTGAAATACTAAGGATATATTAGAATAGAAAAGGACGCATATAAAAATAAGTTTTACAGTTAACAACCAATGACATCTAACTCTTTTCACCTCTGACCTTTGGTCTGATTACCTTTTTGTCACAGATCAAAAGGACTTGTTATTTTCACTCAAATCCTTGTTTTCCCACCTTTCACCTCACTTTATCTCATCCTTCCCATACCGCACCCTATCAAGCAACTCCTGCTTCTTCCCTTCGTTCCATCCGCTAACCGCCTGCAAATAGCCCGTTATTCTTGATATGTAATCGAGGTTTTTAGACCCGCACTTCTCACAGTCCTCCTTCAAACCCATCGCTACATGCGAACAATCCATGCATACCGTCATGTCCTTGGTGAACGCATAATATCCGGTTTGTGTATTCCTCGCTATTTTCATCGCAAGACTTTTTAGCCCCCCCGGGTCCGGATACCCCTCTCCGAGGAATATATGCATGATGTCACCGCCGTCAACAATAGGAAAGAAGACATGCTCGAGTTTTATCCGTTCAGCAAGCGAAATATCCGCATTCGGAGGCACGTGCGTGCCATTCGTGTAATAAATAGGCAAGTCTCTCGTCTCGTTTATCCGCGAAAGTGCTTTCTCAAGGTCGCCTTTCACTACTTTCGTTGCCTTATCTCGGCATTCCTTATTCAGAAGGTCCGCAACGGCAAAGCGCTGCGCAGTGGTATTATGTGCGATTACGCAACCTATACCCGCAAGGAAATTTTCCATAGGTCTGACTTCAAAATCGTAAGTATGTTCCACCACGCCTTCCTTATCTATACTTAACACTTTACCATACGAAATATCAGAGTCCACAAGCTTCTTTATTTTATCTAAATACTTACTTTTTATGCCCTTTCGATGACCTACTTCCACCAGATGTTTCAATTTAGCACGTGTTAATTGATTATCCTGATAATAAATATTCAACATCCATTCAGAACATTCGAAAACTTCCACAAATTTCCGTCTCGTCAATCCCAAATCCTCCTTTAACTTATACACCATATTTTTTGCATTTGGTAACATATCTGATGTATCTCTTTGCCCTGTTTCAACATCAAATCCAAGTTCTTTGAGTCTGTTCAAGTCATCTCTCCCGCTCGCATTTATCGTGTATTCCTTACCCGATGAACAATTGTCTCTTTCCCTAACTACCATTCTGGGTGCAACTCCAAATCTCCTGAGTAAGAAAGAAATATCATTAGCGAAATCCTCTTCTATTGTCGATATTCTAAAATATCTGTCACGTTTATTCTCGTTACAATATACGGAGCCATCTCCTTTATTATATGCTTTTATGAACGCTACTACAACATCTAATGGCGCATCGAACAGCCAACATGGTATTTTTTTCTTCCCAAGGATGTCTATCGCCTGTAATCCCCACGCTACGAAATCATAACCCGCATTGGATGTTTGCAATTTATATGTCCCTTTCGCATCCATAGATATAGCGGTGTTTATATTATAACTTTTGAATATTTCCCCACATTCTCTAATTATATTAATATCATTATTCGCTATTTGAGCTATTCTTTTTCTCTCATTGTTATATAAAGTGCCTTCACTTATTAAATAACCCAACAAAGTTCCGAGTTTTACATCCTTTATAATATACAAAGGCCATTTGCTCTCAGATTTAGCTATTTTTAGAGACAAAGCCTCTTCTTTTGGAATCGGTATATCGCAATCCAGAATCAATTTTACCGGTAAAAGCTCATTATTTAACCATGATGATTTCATATCCTTTATAGATGTTTTTCTGTTAAGCAATATCCAATCTTTGCATCTTGAAGAAAAGTTATATAATTCCTCTAATATCTCCCTGTTGCCCGCGATATACAAATTATCCAAATATTTCATGTTCTCATACAACTCTATCGGATGCTCATTTACTGGTATGTCAATCGAATTAGGTGTGGCAATGTAATCGCCAATTTTTAGCCTTAAAACCTCAATTTGTGTTGGAAATCCTTCTTCATCCGCCGTAAACACACTATGACATGGGGTCGTTCTTATAATGCCATGACTTGTCCTTATCTTGTATATTTCATTACTGCCATGCCTTATTAATTTTGTTATCTTCGCCTCGCCTATTTTATATTCTTCGTTAAATGCAACCGTTTTTAAATCAATGTTCAGGTTATCCAAATCCAGAATTTCACTACCATTTCTTATCTCGATCTTATCAGCGAACAATTCCATATATCTATCCACAATTTCACCTATTTTCTCTCTTTTTATTCCCCACTCGTCTTTTATCCATACCCACTCGTCGCCTGGAAGGCTTTCCGCAGGCGTCCTCGCGAAACTTATCTTCATATCTTCTCGCTGTGAAAGCTCCTTCGCATACAACTCCATCTCTGTCATTACTCTTATCGCAAGCCTCAAAGCACCCTTGTCTTCGTGCATTTGCTTACCGTAATGATACTGAACCATCTCATTTATTCCTACCACGCCGATGATATACACAAGCTCATCAAGATAAACAGCGACATCGCCTTTTTCTCCCGTATGCGGGTCCTTGGGTCTTTGTGTAGCAAAAGGCATTCTTCCGCTTTCAACTATCTTCTCCATCCATCTCCTCTTCTCCTTTAATACCTCTACTGCGAGGTCCATCAACCTTCTAAGTTCCGCAAGCAGCTTCTCATCGTCTCCATCAGCCCTGTAAGCCGCTCTCGGACAGTTTATCGTTATTACTTGCCAGCCACCCATCGAGAAATGCTTACCATTCCGGAAATACATCTTATCTTGAAGTTCTTCATCGTCAGCCGAAGTTTTGAAACTGTAGGCACAGCAGTTTCCCGTTATAATACCAAGAGCGTTACAGAAGTTATGTGTATCCTCAACATCCACCAGATCATAAACATAATCATCATAATCAATCTCTTCGATTTTTTTTACTCGTAAAACATGAATATCGCTCTTTACAAGGTCGTGAACGATCCCAGAACCATCTGTATCAATTAGCGATTGATTGATCCGAGCATAACCCCCTGAGTGATATTGTGTTGCATATATCAAATTGGAGTAGCTCAACCCACTCTCTTTAATTGGTATTCTGGTGAATGCACCGGCAGTGTTCATCCCCCCGTTATGTATTGCAGAAGAGCCATATCCAACGACATCGCTGAATTTTTGTATCTGATCTTGTGCGGTGATGCTCGCTATAAATGTAGGCAGGAAGTACACTTCCTTTGTCTGTGGATGCGTGGTTTTCTGTATTCGCTCGTAGTAATTCATTTGCACATTAATTCGCTGTGCAAGAAGCACCAATTTCTGCACTGCCGATTTTGAAACCAGTTTGAGGCGAATCACGTTTGCGTGGGATTCATATTCTCCGTACTCATTTTTAAGCGTATTAACGTGCGAATCCACATTTCCGTCGCCTGCAAAAACCCCATAGAGATACTCCCTAACAAGTGGTGGTTCAACGTTGAATAGCAAATCTGGCACGGATTTGTCATTTGCCGTATGACCACATCCGAGCGCCTCCAGAAGCAGATAGAGTAGTTTGCTGTTGGTAGTGACATTCACAGCAGTGGACTCAATGGAGATGGTCGGCTCGATTCCAAGACCGATTGAGATACACCGCTTTGCATCATTAATCAGGTCAGCTTCATCCTTGCCAAAAGACAGACGCACTGAATATCTCCGTCCTGAATGGTCGCTGCACCCCTCAGAGAGGTAATATCCAAGAAATCGGACAAATTCGGGCGTTATGCGGAGTGTTTTTGGAAATCCCGGTTTTTTGGCATGCAAGATATTAACCATCTCGTCTTTGACCGTGATTTCGCTGTCAAATCCACCTGCAACCAGCACATCTTCAAGATCAATGCTGCGTACCGGCGTGCTCTCGAATCCGGCATGTTTCATAACTGGGAGATAATCGCTCGTAGAAAGTTTGCTTGCTACTATTCTCTCGAATCCTCCGCTTCTATAAACAAACAACGGATGATCGAGTGTCACCCTAATGCGTCGTCCTGATTCGAGTATGATATTTAGTAATGTACCACGATATTTTCTACGCATAATACCTTTGAACGGCTGCGGGCTTACGCGGAATCTTCCAAATTCCATGCTCGGTGTCATTGCATTAAGTTTAACAAACTCAACACCGCCATCAGCACGGATGCCGTCAACCGCACCTTTTTCAAAGATATTGCTGATATAATCCACTTTCACATTTCCGTTTTCGATGATCGGTATCAATTCATCCTTATCCAAACATTGGTAGCACGAAACTCCTTCTCCTGCTCCTCTATACTCCGGTATCTTATTATCGAAGTAAGGCGTGCCATATTTTGCCGTGAGTTCAAATGCTAAATCGTAAAGTTCTTCATAAGTGGGCAAATTCGGATTATTCTTATTGAATTCCGCATCCTCTTTAAGGAAATCAGGTTCTATTGCTACCTCCGGCTTCGGAAAGTTAAATGGCTTCCCCCAGTAATCTCCCTGGAGCATTACGTTCATAAGTGCTTTGAACGCCAAACGCGCCTCTCTTTCAAACTCACCGTATGTTCGAAGCGACGCTTGTTCTCCATTCCATACTTGCCCTTTATAAACCACTGGCTTGTCTTTCCATATTTTGGGCACTCCCGGCGTCAATTGAACGGAGGAGAACACTAATTGCCCTCCTCTTGCCACTTGCATCTGTGTCATTTCATACACGAACATCTGCATGAGCTGCTCTATCTCATCGTAGGGAAGCCCTTCTAAATAAGGTGCGATGAAGGTAAGGAAGTTAAAGAAGCCTTGTCCTCCCGCGAAATTCGTTTGCGCACTTCCTAATATCTTAACAGCATGCAGAATGGCAACTTCTGGCTTCTTCGCAGGTCCCGCTACTGATGCTTTTGTCCCCGAACCGTCAGGCATCAACCCGTAATAGAAGAAGTAACGGAGGTCCCAGTCCTGGCAATTGTGAACAACAATCCCATCTGCATTTGAAAACAAATGTCTCTCATTATCTATTGTTAAGTCATACACATATCCGTCATAGTCATAACTTTTTATGCTTTTTACTATCCCTTTTCGCTCTTCAGAATACTGATTTTCTGCTTTTTCCATCTCACACATCTCATTGAAAACACGATTCTTCTCCTCATCAATCATCTTAAAACCAGCATCCATGAGCTTTTTCTGCTCTGCTGGATGCCCAATAATCACGTATTTATCGCTAAACTCTCTATTATCCCTTTCATACTCGGCAACACTTGCGTTAATACCCAGAGCTCTGAGCAGTAAAAGCACCTGTTTTTGCAGGACTGGCGATTGTGTAGAATATGATAGATATGCCCCACGGTCTTTTTTAATCCTTGCACCTCCGTCACCGGAGAACAAGCCATTCAATAAACCCAATAAATAATCTTCTCGCTTCGAATACAACTTACCCGGTATCTGTTTCACTTCAGAACTGCAACCAATGTCAAGCAAATCAGAAAATAGCTTGTTTACGGTCTTTGAACGAATTATCGCTTGTGGTGTGCTCGAATTTTTCACAACCGGGACTATCCCCAAAATCTCATCGGCTATTGAGGAAAATTTCGTTAAAATATTCCGGTTTTTATTTGTTATTCCTATCTCCTTTCCTTCTTTGGTGTAATGCCCTTCACTAATCAAAAGACCAAAAAATAAACCTAAATTGTAGTTGAAGGGCAGGAATCTGGGTATCCATTTACGCGCGTATCTCGTATACCTCAACTTCGCATCTTTTTTTATTTCTATGTTCAACTGCCGTAAAGCCAAAAGGGGAAAAGAACAATGACTGAACCAATAATAAACAGTGTTATAAGGGACATTTAATTTTTTACTCATTTTCTCATACCCATAGTCCCCTGCATCTATCTCCTGCTTCACATACCACACAGAATCATCCTTTATCAACTCGAGCAGATCTATCTCATTTTTATCTGGAAGTTGAACATCCTTAGAAATTTCCAAGCAATCACCCACTTCAAGCTCATTTGCTCTTTTAAATCCTTTATCTGTTGGTATGACGTGGTCTGGTGTTACCCTTATTTGATAACCACCAATTGTTTTCAAGCATAGAATTTTTCCGCTGTATTTCCTGCGGTAAATCTTTTTTATCGGCTCAAATTTCTCCTCTGTTTGTATTTCTATCGGTTTACCAGGCTTATAAACCTCCCAACCCTGGTTCTTTTCAATAAAAACGGCAGAATCCATTACTCTCTCTATCCCATCCACGATAACCGACCCTGGATTATTGAGCACCACTGGCTCATCAGCCGGAAAACAAAACCCCCTCGTTCCGAAATATTCAAGGTCATGTATATGCAAATCGCCACTGAGATGTGCATCCGCAAGCTTGGGTGGTAAGAGCAACAAATATTGTTCCTTGCAAATCTTGTCCGCTTTCTTCTTATGCGAGGTGTTGTGAACGAATAAAAAGCCATCGCCTGCAATGAAGTTCTGCGTATTTGTATCAGTAGCAATGTCATAAGTTACCTCTCTACCTACTTTTTTGCTCTCTTTAATTTTACAGAATGTCACATCACCGTTTATCAGTTTTGAAAGGATTTCCAGCGATTTAAACACCTTCTCGTATTTATTAAATATCTTATCTGTGAGTGTATAGTCATAGCCTATTGAATGTTCGTATTTTGTGCTTTTCTCTGTTTTTTCACACAATCCACGACCACATAGCCTCTTAACATATTCGTAAGCAGCCTTAATGGAAATGTTCAATAATTCAGATATATCTTTTGGAGTGAAGGGGGATTTCCCATACTCCTTCATTATTATGTATTCAGCACGGTTATCAATTCTCTCCTTAGCGTCATTAATAAACCTTTCAATTGTACCTCTACTAAGGGATTTACCTCTCCTCGCATTTCCATAGTCCCACAACTGCACGGATTCCTTCCCACCTGTGACACCCCCAATTTCATTTATGATGAAAGAGATGAGGTCACCACATTCGTAGTTGTAATTTCCTATTCCCCCTTTTGCCAGGTCATAAAACTTCGTGATGCTGTTTATTCCTATATCATAAGATGTGGACCATCTCGGATTATTACGATTGCTAATGTATATGCTTGGAATGAAACCAAGAACAAGAAAGGCATACCTTAGGAACTCAAGAATTTCTTCAGATGTAGTTGTCATCTTCATCTCACTTTTACTGCCATCACCTGCATGGTAACCTCGTATGAATCCTGATATACATTCCTCCGGTGCGTTATACATAAAAAAGGGAACTGACTTGTTCGAGCGGGTTCCGTGGAGCAAGAAAAGCGATTTGATGGCGATAACAGATTTACTGATAATGGAACAGTTGCTTTCCATTCTGGGTGTTATTCCAAATATTTCTTTGCTTAGCTCTGCAAATCTTTCATGTAATGAATCATCATTATTCGCAAAAGTAATTTTATTCGGCTCAGAGTAGCTTCCTTCACTTAAAATCAGCCCTAACCATTCCCCTAATTCTGCTGTGTTTTCGTAATACAATGGTATTTTCGGCGTATCTTTAAACCCATGCCATGAAACGACTCTTAACTGCTTTAATTCATCCAGAGTCGGTTCGTAATTTATCTCAAACAGAATATCCAAAGGCAATCCGCAATTTTCTACGCATTTCCTGTAATTCTTTGTTCCATTATTTTTGTCCCTTTCCCTTGTTATTTCTTCGTTTTCTCTGACTAAATCACGCAAAGGTTCGCCAACAATAAAAAATTCCTTCATTTCATCTAATGTAAGATTTTTAATCAAAATTTTATAACCATTCAAAAAACCCGTACATCCATTCCTCCGAATTCTCCTCGGTATTAAGATGGAATCGCCGACCTTCAGTTCAGACAATGGCTTAGAGCGAACCTCTCCGTTCTTCAAGCAAAAGAAATTATGACCCGCTGTTACTCGCACTTTCTTTCCATAAGATGTGCTGACCTCGTATATATCAGCAGGTTCGTTTCTTATGAATTGAGTTATAGGGACTTCGGAAACGGTGAAGTTGTCATCAAAAGAAAAAGCCTTTACATTATATCCTTCGTTAAATACAATCTCTGACCTCCCGTTCCGATATATTTTCCCTTCTTTCTTTGCCTTCTCCAGTATCCTATCCACAATCTCGCCTATCGGCTTGACTGATATCTCTTTTCCTAATTTTATTAAAATTTTCTCATCACATGGAAGCGATTCTGCGTTCTCCTGTAAGTTCGCATTCTCATTCGCCTCAAATCCTTCGCCGATGTCAATAAGATGTGCATCATACACCGGCGTCCCAACCCTCGTGCATACGTTCCGCCACTCCTGATGATGATGCTCCTCTAATAAAATCTGGTTCACTATTTCCCGCACTAAAGCACCAGAAAGCTGCGAGATACCCATTACTTTTATCCTCTTCTCAGCCTCCTTCGCTATCTCCCTCGCCGTGTCTTCGCCTATCGGAGAACTGCCATAAAACTCCCCACTTAATTTTGTTTCACGTAAAAGCTGTTTTACGATTGCTTCTCTGTCCCACTCCAGCATGTGCCCATCGCTGGTTCGCACCTTCGGGAACCTTAATTTCATCCCGTCCAGCGTAGTCTGTATCGTGCCCATACTCCTATTAAACTTTCTTTTCATGCTCCCCCCTCTTTCTTAATCAATTCTTTAATTCGTTCTTTTCTCAACTCATCTCCGTTAAATAAATCATTGTGAGTAAGAAAAACCGAACCAATCTGAACAACAGGCGTAATCAGCGTGAAAACGCCATTCATTCTTAACTCAGTAAGTGCTTCCGCCGTAGTTATATCCACTTCCTCGTATGCTTCCCCCTCAGCGGCTAAAAATTCTTTGACTTTTTTACAATTTGGGCATATTTCAGTCGTATAAACTCTTATCTTCATCTTTCTTCCACCTTAATTAAATAATAAACAACAGACAAATTTATGTCTAACTCTATATAATATTTTCCACATGACTTCCAGTGGAGGGGAGTTCTGATAAACGTGTTCATAAAAGACTTCCCTTCTGCATGCATAATTAAAAGGTTAGAATCAAAACATTTTAGATATATAAATATTAATTAGCATTATCGAATTTAGAGTATAGAGTGAGTAAAAGTAACATGCATGAAAGGGACAGAATAATAGAAGTCTTTGATACGACATTGAGAGATGGGGAGCAAACGCCTGGCATTTCGTTTACCAAAGAGCAGAAGCGGACGATTGCAAGGCAGCTGGACAAGCTGGGCGTGGACATAATAGAAGCAGGGACTCCGATTACGTCGAAGGAGGAGAAGGAGGTAGTGAGGGCTATCTGTGATGAGGGTCTTTCAGCAAAGATATGTGGACTGGCAAGGGTTTTAACGCAGGACATTGATGCTTGCAGTGATTGTGGTGTTGATATGGTTCATATATTCGTGCCTTCTTCCAAAATTCAGCGTGAACACACGACAAAGATGAGTGAAGAAGAGGTAAAAGAGCAAGTATATAAGATGACGAGGTATGTCAAGGAACATGGTTTTGTGTGTATGTTCTCCGCGATGGATGCGACACGGACGAGGTTGGATTATCTAATTGAATTATACAAAACTGCGGAAGAGGCAGGTGCGGACATCTTAAATGTTCCCGACACGGTAGGAGTGAGTGAACCTTTCTCTATATTCAAGCTTGTCGAGGAGATACATCGTGCCGTGAAGGTTCCGATTAGCATACACTGCCATAATGACTTCGGTCTGGCGGTAGCGAACAGTTTGGCGGCAGTGAAAGCAGGTGCTTCGCAAGTTCAGGTATCTGTGAATGGATTAGGGGAAAGAGCAGGAAATGCAGACCTCGTTGAGACCGTGATGAGCTTGAACTCGATTTACGGGCTAAAAACAAACATAAAGACTGAATATTTGTTCGAGACGGCAAAGCTTATTGAGCGGTTCTCAGGCGTACAAATTCCCATAACTAAACCCATTGTAGGCGAGAATGCGTTCTCTCACGAGTCGGGAATACACGCGCATGGCGTGATAGAGAGGAGCGATACGTTTGAGCCCGGGATAATGACACCGGAAATGGTGGGGCATAGAAGACGAATCGTGCTTGGAAAGCATACTGGGAAGCACTCGATAGAGAAGAAATTGTCAGAAATCGAGATGTTTCCATCGAAAGAAGAACTTGATGAGATACTCGAAAGGGTAAAGGAACTTGGTGCGAGCGGTAAAAAAGTCACCGATGATGACCTGTTTACGATAACAGAGGTTGTGACTGGAGAAGTTTCAAGGCACGAGCGAGTGGTAACGCTAAAAGAGCTCTCGGTAATGACCGGGAACAATTTGATACCAACGGCATCGGTGAAAGCAATAGTGCGAGGGAAGGAATGCACAAGTGCACAGATGGGTGTTGGTCCTGTGGATGCGGCGCTAAAAGCGTTTCAAGAGATAATAGGTGGTGAAATAGGTGGTGACATCGAGCTTAAGGATTTCAGGATAGCGGCAATAACCGGCGGTTCTGATGCACTTGCGGAGGTAATTGTGGGTGTGGAGAAGGAAGGTAGAATGGTAACCGCGAGAGGTGTGCGGGAAGACATTGTGATGGCTTCGGTAGAGGCATTTATCAATGCTGTGAACAGGTTGATGCAGAGATAAGTAACAGACAGTGAAAAATGAAAATTGCAAAGTGCAAAAGTCAAAATAAACCTTTCGTTAAGAAAGAAAGCGTTTTCTAAAAAGAAAAAGTGTTTTTACATTTTTCAATTTGCATTCTGCATTTTGCAATTACTTTTGGGGCGAGATACCTCATGTCAAAATATACAACGCCACATCATCAATTGTTGACACTTCCTCCACTTCCATCTTTCCTTCCATATACTCGCCGAGGTCTATCTCTTTTTCTATATACTTTGGTATTAAAATCTTAATTCCAAATATCTCTCTTTCTTCTATCTTCTGCTCGTAATAAATCTGTTTTTTCTGACCCTCTGGCACCAAAAAAAGATTCATGCCGTTCTTCTCCGCCGCAACAGCCTTGTCAAACACAGCACTTACCTGCCCTATATCTCCTCCTTCTTTGATAGTTCCGGTAATAGCCACATCCTGCCTTACTTTCTTACCTTCCATCGCAGCTATGGTAGCAGCAGTAATAGAAGCTCCGGCTGAAGGTCCGCCTATCAAAGTGCCATTTATATCAAAATAAATGATGATGTCTTTATTCGAGACGTTAATATTTGTGTAGCTCTTAGCAACTTTTACTGCTTCTCTTACCGAATATTGCGTTTCCGGCTCGACAAACGGATTCGTATTGACCAGGACATTCCCATTTCCTTCTCTTATCTCTACATGCACCTTACCCATCACGCCTAAACGGTTATCGCTTCTTACAGCAACGATATTAGCGCAACCGGTGCTTTCAGACACGTTTATAAAAGCCTGTATTTCCTCTTTACCTGCACTTTCAGAACTACTGGCACTGATTAGTTCCTCGATAACATCCTGCACTTCTATTATTTGCTGCTGGTATTGATAGATGAGGAAATAAGAGGATGCAGATAAGACTAAGAGGATGAAAAGCACGGCAATTATCGCATTTTTACGGTCCATGTTCATCACTTTATAATATAACTTAATCACATAAAAATTAAGCAGTTGCCTCTTTTTGCTTAGCGTCCCCTAAATATTAAATACCACTTTCTATATAATTCTATTTAAAAGGTATCGCATTGGAGGGGTTTCTATGGGATGGGACACCGATAAAGAACAATACAAACAACTTATGAGAAAGAGAGCAGCTTCGCTTTACTGCCCGTTCGAAGAGTGTGAAGACCATGAGAAGACTGGAAAGGGAAACATCGTTTTCATACGGAAATATGGGGAGGGAGACGCACAAAATCTCTTTAAGTGTAAGAC
>JAFNKG010000128.1 GCA_017883965.1 Candidatus Methanophagales archaeon
TCCTTCAGCCCTTCTCGTTTATTCGCCGCTACTATCTTCGATTTCTCTTTCAATTCATCAAACAACTTTGAATAATTAGAGTATATCTCCTCTGTCTCCTCCGGTATCTCGCCCAACGCTTCGACTCTCGCATTTACCAAACCTATTTCATTCTCTATTTCGCTCTGCTTTCTTTCTGTTTCTATTCGCTCACCCGCTTTTTTCTTCGTGGGCAGTAAATCCGCCAACTTTTCATTCACTTTCTCCATCTCCGCTTTAATCGTTTTTATATCCGCTTCGAGCATGTCGTTCTTAAACCTCAGGACTTCTTCCTTTACGCGATAGCTTATATAGGGTTCCATGTTCGATTCCATGCTTCTTTCAAAAGCTCCAAGTTCGCTTTGCCGCTTGCTTATATCCTCTTTCAGTTCTTCCTTTCTTTTATCCGCTTCTTTTAGCCTTTCCCTTATTCTCTCTACCGCATCATTCTTTCCGAGTTCGCTGAAAATCCGTTCGTTCTCTCGCAGCTGCTCAGCTAAAACCGTAAATTTCGTCTCTTCCTTCTCCTGATGTAAAAGTTCGTAAAAGGATTCCTTAGATTTGATTTTCCACGAGTCGAGTTTTCCACGCCATTCTTTTATCTTTTCCTTCGTCTCCTCCATCTCAGCCTGATTTGATACAAGCGCATGTTCCTTCGTTTTAAGCCGTTCTTCGAGTATATTCAATGCCGCTTCCTGTTTTATTACACGAGCCCATATCGCCTCGCGTTTCAACCATCTTCTTCGCTCCTCCAACTCTTCTCGAAGCAGATACTTCTCATGCATCTCTTTCCAGTAACCAAGGCTCTCTTCCGCTCTTCCCAGCAATTCGGAAATTGATTCATCTTCGCTTATGATTGATTCGAGCCTGTTCTTCGCCTCTATCACCTTTTCTCGATATGAACCGAAGCCAACAGCCGCTTCTAAAAGATTTAGCTTCTCCTGCGGTGACGTCAAGCAGAATTGCTCCATTGTGTTCTGATGCATGATTATCAGCATATTATTCGGGTCGAGTCCAAACCCTTTGAACAGCCTTGTAACTTCCTCGTAGCTTATCTGCTTATAATCCGCTTCCCACCAGTAATTACCACCGCTCTTCAGATATCTCGACAGCATGAAGGTATCGGCATCTGAAAAACTGATTGGTCTTCTTCCATTCTTTTCTTCGTTATCAAATACCAAAGTAACCCGTGCGATTTCGTTACCGCGCCTTATCAAATCTCTCAGCCTTTTGCTCCGTTCTGTGTATATCTGACCCAGTGCAACGGAAATCGCCAGTAGAATGGATGACTTGCCCGCTCCATTTGGACCTGAAATAAGATTAAGCCCCTGCTTTAGCGGTATCCTCGCATATTCGTAGGACATGAAATTCTCTAAGATTATCTCTTTCAGCCAGATGCTGGTAGTGGTGTCGGGTTCATCGGCAGTTAATTTGTGCATTTTATGCGTTGAGATGATATTATTAATGTATTTTGTGAAAGTTAAAAGTTTACTTTTGCCCTTTGTGTCATATGACACCTGGTTCATGAAGGCATCTTTCTCTATAAATAGGTGATGCACATGAATCGGGA
>JAFNKG010000052.1 GCA_017883965.1 Candidatus Methanophagales archaeon
TTAGTTTCCGATTCTTTCGGTAGAGCATTCAGAAACGGCGTATTGGGAACTTGCATAGGTGTTTCCGGCATTCCCGCTATACTGGACAGAAGAGGCGAGGCGGACAGATTTGGAAAAATCGCAAGGATAACAAAAGAAGCGATAGCAGATGAGATATGCGCGGCTGCAAATTTAGTAATGGGCGAATTCAAAGAGAGCATACCAATCGTGATTGTGCGAGGTTTGAAGTTGAAAAGATGCGAAAGTGCCATAAAAGAGGTTTTGTTCAACAGAGAGGCTGACCTCTTCAGGTAAGATTTGATAAGATAAAAATAAGAATTTTATTATATCAAGAATGGCAAAAAAATTAGCGGCACTTGATGTGAACAAATGCATTGGGTGCATGGAGTGCATGTTTGCATGTTCGAGAAGGGTAGGAAGAGGTGGTTTTGACAAATCGGCGATAGGTGTGAGGTCCGCGGGTGGCATAGAAAGAGGTTTTGTGATTATTGTCTGTCGGGCATGTGAGAATCCACCATGTGCAAAAGTCTGTCCTACGGGTGCTTTAAAGGAGAGAAAAGGAGGTGGGGTGATATTGGATGAGGATAAATGTATAGGGTGTGGTTTTTGTGCGCAATCCTGTATCATGGGCGCTGTTTTCTGGGATAACGAGCGGAACAAACCTATCGTGTGCAAATACTGTGGTGAGTGCGAGGATTATTGCGTGCATAATGCCATTGGTATGGTTGAGATTAAAGCAGGTGCATGAGTAGGAGGAATAAAAATGTTAATGAAAGCAAAAGAAATGAACAGGGTTCTGTATATAGACTTGACGAAAAAAGACATCAAAATAGAAGAGAGAGGGGATTTATTTGATGCATATCTTGGTGGTACGGGTGTTGCGATAAAGCTTCTGGAGGAAGAATGTCCGCGTGGTATAGACCCTTTAAGTGCAGATAATCCGCTAATTTTCGCCGTTGGTCCTCTTACAGCACTATTTCCTTCGGCTTCTAAGACCGCAGCGATGTTCAAATCGCCATTAACAGGTAACCTTGGGGAAAGCCACTGCGGTGGAAGAAGTGCGATGGCTATTAAACTTGCAGGTTACGGGGCGATGGTTATCAAAGGTTCAAGTGACATTCCGGTATACCTGGCAATACACGGTGACGAAGTAAACTTTAGAGATGCTTCTTCTATCTGGGGTGTAGAAGCGGTAACGGTTGGCAGGATTTTAAGAGAAGCAGAGAAAGGCTCAGGTGTAAGAACCATTATACGGATTGGGAGAGCGGGTGAAAAGCAGGTGCGGTATGCTTGTGCTGTATGCGAAACATATCGTCATTTTGGGCGACTTGGTTTAGGTGCGGTGATGGGCTCGAAGAAACTGAAAGCACTGATTGTATCTGCGGATAAGAGCGTAGAGATACCAAAAGATAAAAGGAAAGAATACAAAGCGGTTTATGATGAAATACATGACGTTGTGGTTAAAACGGATGCGATGGAGAAATATCATGATTTAGGCACTTCCGGGAAGATTTATGATTTAAATAAAATCGGTGGAATGGCATACAAGAATTTAGAATCGGCGAGTGCACCAGAGGAGATTGCGAGAGAATTATCAGGCGAGAACTTTGCGGAAAAGTTGCTTTCAAGGCGGGTTGCATGCTCGCAATGCCCGGTGGGTTGTATTCATTTAGCATCGCTCCGCGAACTTTACGAGCCCGGCTATTATTTCAAGACCACAACCATTTCTTACGATAACGAGCCAATTTGGGCAACCGGGTTTATGCTTGGACTGAAGAGAGCCGAGGATTGCCTGAGGCTGATTGATGCGGTTGATAAGGTCGGCATGGATGTGATGAGCACCGGAGTGATATTAGCATGGGCGACGGAGGCGTATGAGAAGGGGATAATAACGAAGGCGCATACTGATGGTCTTGACTTCCGCTGGGGAGATGTTCAGGTCTATTCCGAGGCGATAACTAAAATCGTGGAGATGCCAAATGAATTCTATCAAAATCTGGCTAAGGGCTCTGAATATGCATCAAGCGTTTACGGCGGGCAGGATTATGCACTTGCATTTGGCGGTAACGAGATGCCGGAATACCATACTGGAATTGCATGCTATCTGAACAATCTTACGGGTGCAAGGCACAGTCACCTTGATTCCGCGGGATACGACCTCGACCAGAAGTTAATAGGGAAAGAATTTACTATTGAAGAAGTGGTGAAAGAGTTATTAAAGGAAGAAGAATGGAGGCAAATATTGTCAAGCCTCGTGGTGTGCTTCTTTGCAAGGAAAGTTTACTCTGCGGAAACAATAACGAAGGCTCTGGATACGATAGGGATAGAAGGATGGACAAAAGAGAGGTTAGAAGACCTTGGAAGAGTTATCCATCGCGCCAAAATGGACTTCAAGTTCAGAGAAGGGTTTGACCTCGCAGAACTTCGCATACCGAAGCGAATTTTTGAGGTTCCCACACCGCATGGGTTCTTAAAGGAAGAGGATATTAGGAAGGCGATTGAGGTATATGGTGGGATGATTGGAAGGTGATTTAAAATTTTAAAACTCTATGAACTCGTGGCTAAAAAAGAAAAAAGAGGGGGAAAAAGCATCGCTAACATCTTCTCCTGTATTACCCGCGGTATCGTATGCAACCACTTTCACATACGCTTTTTATATACTAAACAATAATAAATACATGAAGGAGGTGCAGAGATAGAGAAGATGACGAAGACAATTGAGGTTGTTTATGAGAATGGAGTGTTTAAGCCTTTGAAAAAGGTGGAATTAAAGTTGAAAGAAGGTGAAAAAGTAGATATCCGCATAGAAGATGAAAAAGTTGTAACCAGAAAGATTGAGCCCTCTTTAAGGGAATACACTGACTTCTTGCCAAGGGACTTCAATTTTACACTGGAAAAACTGAGGACTGATTTAAGAGACAGGTTCAAAAAGTTGGGCATAATTCCATGAAGATATCTCTGGATACGAGCATCATTATAGAGATAGAGAGGAAAAAGGAGGAAACAATAGAACTCATTGAAAACCTGTTGAAAAAGCATGAAATTTTTATAAGTGCGGTTGTTCCGTCTGAGATTTTTACAGGAACCTATTTGAGAAAGGATTATAAGATGGCAATCCAAAAGGCGAAGAGGTTATTTTCAAATTTCGAAATCGTTCCCTTAAACACGGAAATAGCCGAAATAATAGGCCAGATAAATGCTTTTCTAATTACAGATGGCTCGGTGATAGAATACCAAGATGTCGCTATTGCCGCAACCTTTCTTTATAAAAGCGGAGATTATCTGCTTACGGAGAACAAAAAGCATTTTACGCAGATTCCAGAGCTGAAGGATAAAATTCTCACGCAGAACGAAGCAGGCAGGATTGTTTAATCAACATTTTCCCATGATTTTTTGTTCTTCTAAGGTTGTCTTGCAACACTTCTATTTTTGATTTTCTTAACTCAACGATGTATTTTTCGGTGGCATTAACTATTTTTCTTAAATGCTCGATTAAATCATTTTCAATCATATTCTTATATTGTGCATCCCTATTTAAATATCCCGATAAAATGTGGGGATGAGCTAAAATAAAAAAATATAAGGTAAAACAAACTACTAATCAAATACGTTTAGCTAAGACGAAAAATGGGAGGAATAAATACAAAAGCAACAGCAGAACTAACAGCAACCGAAAAGAGAGTTTTACTTGCTCTCGGAGAGGAGGGTGGCGAGTGGAACCAAAAACCCTTATCGGAGAAGACAGGCATAAACGAAGATGCAGTGATGCAAACTGCTTTTATGCTCGCTGAGAAGGGACTTTGCGAAATAAAAGAGGAAAAGAAGGTTTATTATCGCTTAACAGAGGAAGGCAAGGAATACGCAGAGAAAGGACTGCCGGAACGTAGAGCGCGGGATTTTTTGATAGACAGGAAAGAAGCAACTGTTGAAGATTTAAAAAAT
Organism: Candidatus Methanophagales archaeon; assembly: GCA_017883965.1. Lineage (GTDB taxonomy): Archaea > Halobacteriota > Syntropharchaeia > Alkanophagales > Methanospirareceae > JAFNKG01. Next base: position 3,943 of record JAFNKG010000052.1, read on the forward strand.
GCGTTTGGCGTGAGGGGAAATATTGCAATAAATTGGCTACTGAAGAAGAAATGGGCGAGGATTGAGAAAAGAGGAGAGGAAAGATTCTTAATGCCAACAGCAATAGTCCAGGTTCATGACGAGTTGTCTTCAGGCATTGATGAAGAGATACTAAAAATTGTTAATAAAGGAGAAGGGGAGCGGGAACTATTGATGGAGCAAGTTAAATTAAAAGAAGGGGAAATTAACGGCTATTTGGCTCCGTTGATTTCGAGAGGTTTATTAGAGGAATACTCCTGCGTAGAAAGAAAAATATCAATTACAGAAGCGGGACAAGAAGTTGTTTCCCGCGGTATCTCAATTGAAGAGGAAATAGCGCAGCTAACGCCGGAACTCATAAGAACCGGGTCGTGGAGAGGACGTAAATTCAAGATATACGATGTGAATCTCCCATCAAAGGAAACTTTCGCGGCGAAGATACATCCTTATCAGCGGATTTTAGACCGTATGAGACGAATTTTTACGGAGATGGGTTTTGCGGAAATAAAAGGAGAACTTGTCCAGAGTGCGTTTTGGAATTTCGATGCGTTATTCGTGCCGCAAGACCATCCGGCACGAGAGATGCAGGATACATTTTATTTGGGTGTTAGGAAGCCAATAGAAGCGAGCAAGAAATTGATAAAAAATGTTAAACAGATGCATGAGCACGGCGGCTCGTTAAATTCCACCGGGTGGGGCGGTGAATGGAGAAGCGAGTTGGGTGAAGAGCTACTGCTGAGGACGCATACCACTGCTATCACTCTGAGTTATTTAGCATCGCATCCAGAGCCACCGGTGAAGGTCTTTTGCATAGACCGTGTTTATCGTCGTGAAACTATTGACCCAACGCATATTCCCGAATTCGACCAGTTAGAAGGGATCGTCATGGACAAAGACGTAACATTCAGCAACCTGCTGGGTTTACTCGCAACGTTCTACAGGAAGATGGGATTCCCTGCGATACGATTCCGTCCCGGTTATTTCCCTTATACAGAGCCATCAGTGGAAGTGGAGGTGTATATGCCGGAGAGAGGATGGTTAGAATTGGGTGGTGCAGGAGTGTTCAGGGAAGAGGTGACGAACCCGATAGGGGTGAAATATCCTGTTTTAGCATGGGGGCTCGGCATCGGGCGATTAGCTATGATTAGTTTAGGGCTGACAGACATAAGGGATTTGTATCAGTCGGATATAGACTGGTTAAGGAAGGCGCAGGTGCAGGTCTTTCGGTGAAGCTGAAAATTAATCAAACACGTAGGCGGGATTTATAAGAAACTCCAGCCTTTCGGGTTCTCTAATAAGTTCATACATCTCCATTTCTTTACTCAGCCCTGTTTCTTTTATCCATGTATCCAAAGGTTCCAGGAATCTAATACCCGGCATCCCCTCATAATTCTCGTTCTTTATAAACTCGCCATTTGTCAACTCGAAGTAAGCTGCACCTTCTCTTCTCTTCACAGGCTCGTATATCGAAGAGAATGCGCTTGCAACCCAGTTTGCCATCTTTAAAGTCGCTTCAGATGGGTTTATCGTAACGTGCCCATAATTGGGCGGAATTATGACCTTATCACCTTTTTTCGCCTTTACCACCACTACGTCCGTTACCTTTTCAATACCTCTTTCCTCCTCCCTGCGCTGTAAAAGATAATGCGCTTCGCCTTCCAATACTTCATATATTTCTGGATAAGTTATCTCAGAATCGGGCAGTAAGGGATGATAATGTCCTGCGGTTTTAACAAATTCCGTGCCGAGCGTATTCGCAGGGATAATAGTGATGTCATATCTCAGCCCTTTTTCCTTTATCTTCTTCTCGTCCTCCTCGTCCTTCGATACCTCCCTGAACATGTAATACAGCTCCATATCCATGTCCGCACTTGCTAAAAAGCTCTTATCATATACGACTTCCTTCATCTCTTCCAACTTCCTAACCACCGGAAAAAACGTTCTTCTTCCAAACTTCAATTTATTCCATGTCGCTTTCATTTCCCTCTTCCATTTAGAATGGCATTGGACATAATATAAAATTTGAGTCAATAGCCTTTCTTAATAGATGCGAGGACGAGAATGCCTAAAGTGATAATCGAAAGCGATAAATACGCCAGTATCTCGGCACCACCGAAATAAGAATTTGCGGATACTCGTGAGAGTAGATTTATGAACGAATGAGGTATGGAAAAGGAAAGGACTATCAAGATGGATGCGGTCAATGAGAATATGAGTTGAGCGCGCTCTCTGTCTCGTGAAAGAGAGGAAAGAAGGGAGAGGGAGATGAGGAACAGGGATATGGATGTGCACATTGCCATCACCATGAGCCCATTATAAATCGCTATTCCATTTAACGTTAACATAACAATCCATGATACTGTAAGGAACAGGGAAATAAAAATAGCGACTAAAACCTTCCCTATAATAACATCGCTCAACTTTACGACAGAAACCAAAATATCCATTGTTCTCGTTTCGAATTCCTCTGTTAAGGAATCAATGAGGAAAGAAGCGGAAAGCGCAGCGGTTGCAATCGCTAAAATCGGAATAAGCATGAGGTAAACGAATTTGAAGTATAAGGGACAAACGATTGATATTTTCACCTCCCTCCCTTCCATATACATTTTCACCTTCGGCACAGGAATGTTTCTCATCGTCCTCAGTCTGTTTTGATATTCAATTAGTTTCTCTTTGAGAGAAGCAGAGACTTTTATAGCCCTTATTTCCTCCGTAGGAAGGAAAATAGTCAGGATGTTTGGTCTGCTCACGTTCTCTTCCAACAGAACTATTGCATCGAGGTTGCCATTATGGAACTCGCTCAATGCGGCATCCAATGTCCCGTATCTTATTGGGTTTATAACTTCTTCAAATATCGGTGCGTTCCCGACCAATCCTATTTTTGTATCCTCTGCCGGGCTGTAAAACAAAGCGAACCCTAGAGTAAAGATAGAAGAAAAAGCAGACACGAAAAAGAAAAGGGCTATCACTATCAATATTGTCTTTTCCTTTTTCAATGATTTTATATCCTTCAGAGCTATTTTTAAAGTATCCATAAAACCACCACAACATTATACAGGAGATGAACGGAAGAAGAGCAAGCTAAAGCCTTAAAAAATCCTTTTTTTAACAATATGGCGAATACAAATGCGGCTATAACGTGAAGTAGTAGAGGAAAGAGGAGCAATTGTGAAAATATGAGGTCATATTCCTCTACCAAATTCACGAGCACAATGAGTTTTTCGCCTAAGAAGAATCCAAAAGCAGAAAAAATAGCCGGGCTGATGAGATTCGACCCATTTTTATACGCAGAAGAAATGAACAAACCCTTAAAGAATTCTTCGGCTACTGCCACCGGTATCAGGAGGAAAATAAAAGACCTGCTTATGGAGAAGAAAATCAGGACTAAAAAGAATTCGAGCATGAAAATGAAAGGTATAGAGAGTATAGAAGCGAAAAAAGCATGGTAACCCTTCTTCACCGCTCGTTCAGAGACCTCAAATATCTTATCCAGGATGCTTCTCTGCGGTTCTATCTCAAAAGATTTCAAGCAAAGATAATACAATGTTCCGGACATCACATAGAATTGCAGTGTTGAAAACAGGTATTCGTGCATGTTGAAGTAGCCACCCTCAAAATATTCCAGTAGCAACGTTATCGGCGATATCTTGCTCACAGAAACAGTGCCGGAGAAAGCTGCGGGAATGAACACATACAGAGCCACAAAAATTGAGACCACGATGCTTATAAACGACATTTCACGATAACTCCGTGCGATAAAGGCGGAAAAAGTGCTTAAAGAGAAAAAGAAAAATAATAATGGTATTATGAACACTAAGGATTCAATTCTCTCATTAAATGCTACTAAAGTCGCGACTACCAGTCCTATGGATAAAACTATGTAAGGCAGGTTCATCCCGAACAGCACTTCCCATTTCGGTCTCGTGGTTAGAAGCACTTCAAGCCGTCTCAGGCTCCTGTCTTCGAGAAGCGAAGCCGAAAAGGCTTGGATTATGAAATACGATGGAACTATGAACAGCAAGCCATACAACAATTTCCCAATAGGATTTGGAACAGAGAACTCGCTTGGCGTGACATACTCCTTTTTCTCTTCTATGACACTCCATCCTCGTTTCTCTCCATCCCCTTCCTCTTCCTCTTTAATTTCTTCCTTCCATTCTTCCTCTTTCTCCTCCCTCTCCTCTTTCTTCCCTTTCTCTTCCTCTTTTTCTTCTGTTCCTTTTTTGGACTCCTCCTCTACTTTTGTTTCCTCCTCATCATTAATCTTCTCAACCTTTTCTTCTCCAGGCTCACGAGTTTCCTCCGGTTTTTCTGTGCCAACAAAAGAAAATGCTTGCTCTCTTTCCAGGTATTCCACTTTTATAAGAACGGGGAATGCAGAATCACCATATTCTTCATAGAGTTCTTGCTCGTGTTGCCAGTCCAGTAAGTTTTTCAAATCCCTGGAAGCAGAAAGGGACTTCACTGTCCTGCGTAAAAAAATAGAGTCCGTAAAATAGAGGTCTATCATATTGGAATTCAGGAGCTGCATGGCTTTATCGCTCTCGACCTCATAATTCAGGAATGCTTGATGGTTTATTTTCGTGGTGCTCGCAAGTGAATAAATGTGATAGTCGGTTTTCATACCGGTATGAGCAGAAAAGAAAGCGGAAAGGATGGCTATGGAGATCAAAACGAGAATAATAAGGGAAATTCTTTTGGAATACTTCTTCTTAGACTTTCCAATCTCAACCATAGAAATTTTAAACATAACTAAAAACGTGGGAAAATGTTATATATAATTCTTTTCAATACTTAAATTATGCTTACAGTAAAAAACCTGACGAAGAAATACGGTGAGTTTGTTGCACTAAAGGACGTCTGTTTCACGCTTGAAGGAGAAATATTGGGTATAATAGGAGAAAATGGTGCTGGTAAGACAACGCTATTAAAAATATTGGCTGGATTATTAGAACCAACGTCAGGCGAGATAAACCTTTTTGGCATGGATTTCTTGAAAAATAAAGACAGAATGAAGAGAAGGATAGGGTATCTCCCGGAGTTGGATTCGTTATATGAGAACATGGATGTGGAGGAATATCTCGCTTTCTTCGCATCGTTATACGAGGTGAAAAAAGATGGGATTAAAGAATTGATAGGGATGTTCAACCTGCCGAACAGGCAAATATCAGAACTCTCAAAGGGGATGAAAAAGAAAGTGTCCCTTGCGAGGAGTCTCTTACATAACCCTGAGATATTGATATATGACGAGCCGATGGGCGGATTAGACCCTTCAATGGCTCTTTACATCGCGAATTTCATGAAAGAACGAGGCAAGCCAATTATATTTTCCGCACATAATCTTTATTTTATTGAGTATATATGCGATAGGATAATAATTTTGAGAGGAGGTGAGAAGATTTACGAGGGGAGTGTAGAAAAACTTAAAGGGTTAAGGAAATATGTAGTGCGGTATAAGGTGGATGGAGTGGAGAAAGAATACATGACAAACGATGTAGAGGAACTTAATAATATCGTTAGTGAAATAGTAGAGAAAGGGAAGGTGTTAGGGATAGATTCGGCATCTCCGAGGCTTGAGGATATATATTTCTCACTGGTAAAGAAACGAGCAGATTAAAACGCCTGGATGTTTTCTTGCAGATTTAAAGAAAGTAGTCAGATAAATGCACTGAGGTCAAATCTCATACCATCTCTTGCCGCTATTACTTCCACACCCGTTTCTTCGCTTAGCTGTTTTGCTATCACCCAGGGCTTATTTCTCAACATGGTCATGCCGAAATGCGTGAGTATTGCAACCTTTGGTCTCTTCGCTTCTATAATCCTTTTCGCATCTTCCACGGAAAGATGGTCCACGCCTTCTCTACTTTTGAACATCGCTACGTTCATCACGAGCACTTCTCCATCGTAATAATCCTCCAAACCATCGAAATAGAGCGTATCAACAAGAAAAGAAACTTTAGTCTTATTTTCGCCCCTCACCTTTATGTTCAGTCCATACGTTTCCACACTATGCACGTGCCTTTTAGGTGTGTTTATCTCGATTTCACCAACAGAATAAGTTCCACCCTCTTTTAGCCCTTCTACCTTATCTAAAAGTCCTTTATAATAGTTCAAAACAACAGCATTGCCTTCGTCCGACAGGGCATCGTTTGGGCACAGAAGCACACCTCTGCGCTTGAACCCACCTTCAGTCATCGCTTCTATCATCACATTTACGTCGTTAGAATGGTCTAAATGCTTATGAGTTAAGATAATGGCATGCAACTTAGCAGCGTTGAGTTTCGGCTTGCAGGATGCGAATCTTACCAATGTGCCAGGACCCGGGTCTATAAGGACATTCGTGCCTTTCAAGCTGAGAACAGCCCCCGCAGATGAGCGAAACTGCGTTATCATTACAAATCTCGCACCTGCGGTTCCCAAAAACCTTATTTCGTCCGTTTCCTTTCCCGTCATTTAATAGCCAATTTTTATTTATGTATGTGTTCCTTTTTATTTGTTGTGCTTGCGTATATAATATAATTAGGTGAAATGCAACAAAAAGGGGAGGTGATAAGACTATGGAAGCAATCAAACAAATAGTAAAGGTATCCAAAGACCGTGAGATAATGATAAAGATTCCTCAGGGATTATTCGTTAAGATTTGCATTTCACTCGGAACGGTATGTAAGAGGCAATAAAAGTATTTCTTTTCCTTCCTTCTCCATTTTTTATCCCCACTTTATCTAAATCCCAGTAAGTAGTATCTTTCCAACTTTCTCATATTTCCAGGGCACATCGCTTGGGCTTGTTCTATTTGCAATGGATAAAAAGCTTGAGATATACTTTTCAAGACTGTACCTTTCAGATAATGCCACTCGATTTTCTTTTGCCGCATCTGAATCATATCCAACCCTGGGAAGTAAATAAAGATACCCTAAGACCATATAGGGGAATCTATTATGAAGATTCAAAGCTTCTGAAATATCCTCTCAAATATCCGCTGGCATTTTATTCCCCCTCCATCTTGATATTTAAGATTTTTGATACAATTTGGTTTATTTCCACTGTCACACCATTAAGTTTTTTTCTCACTTCTGCTCTGATATTATTCTTCTGTGTAAATTTCATGGCTCTTACTTTTTCATGACATTCTTTTCCAATATCAGCGAGTTTTAGGTGCATATTATCATTACCGTCAAATTTAGGTATTGCAAAGTATAAGGGTCTCCTATGAATGGCACGAGCACCAAAAAGCCCTTTTGGCTGTAAAGGTTTTATTATTCCGTTAATTATTTCCGAGTTAAATATAGCACACAAATAGTATGCCTCCATCTCATTTTCAGTTTCAAAAAACCATGTCTTGACATCTACAATAAAACCTCTTGGTTTTACTTCTTTTCCATTGACCTTTAAATATGATAGTGACGGCTTATCAACAACATAGGAGACCAAATTAGTACCGGTTGCGTTGTATAAGACAATATATCCCTTGGTTGGATTCTGAATTGTAAGGAGATTATTGTAGTTTAATCTATACAATAAACTTGGGAAGCGCTTTTCTGATTTTTTTGTCCTTCTTTTGCGCCAAATCTCTTGTGCTTCCTCAAGCCATTCTTCGGCGCCTGTAAATCCGGCTCTTTGTAATTCATTTGAATTTAATAACCCATACTCATTAAAATGCTCCTTAATTGGGAGTATGACTGGGTGAAGTTTAATATAACCAAAAGGAATTATTTCCCAAGCCAACAGTGTGGCATAGAGAAAATCTTCCTCTACAACGCCTTCTAATACAATTTTCCATGGCTCTTTAACTATGCGATATATCTCATAGGATGTTTTTACTGCAACCATCGAGTTTGTGCGGGATATGATATCCACAAAGTAAAGCGACCTTGGGAATATACTTGCTCCCACTTTGAATTTATCGTAGTAATAACTTGGTTCTGCCGAGAAGTCTGGAGGAAGGTATTTACAAACCTCGATAGATAATCCTGCCTTTGCTTCTGCGAATTCGGCATTCCTATCGGGTAACTCGCCTGCATACCTTTCTGATAATACTGGATATTTGGTTGTGCCATCTTTTAATCCAATTAACACACAAGAAGGCATATTGAAAAGAGGGCTCACTCCCTCCAGGTCAATTATTTTAACTAACTTTATGGGCGGGTTTCTAAATCTCCTGAAGTTGATGTGATGGATTGTTCCTGCTAAAACGCTCCTTGGCATTACAAAAGCTATTATCCCTTCCCTTTTCAGGTATAAATCAGCGCACTTGCAGAAGAAGAGTGTTGCTAATTCCATCTGTGTAAAGAGGTGGACATCTTTATCTTCAAGCAGGTGGTAATTTAAGACCTCTTTCTTTAAAAAGTTCTGGTATTCTTTATTTTTCATAGACCTCATAACAACCCTGGGAGGATTGCCAATGATTATATCGTATTTATCAATTTTGGCTAAAATAATAAGGTATGTGTGGTCTAAAAATAACGAAATATCTGGTTTGTATCCATAAAGTGTTTTAAAGGTATTAGTCCAGTTATCCACCTTTACCCTTATACCCTGTTCTTCTTTTACTTCTTTCCAGAGGGATTCCAAGGTCTCTTTAATATCTGGATATATCTTGATCTTTCTCCATAATTTTTAATTTCCCCCTTGTATTTAAGCATTTCAGTTTTTATGAAATAGCACATAATTAGCGGTTTTTGGGACTCAAAATTCAATTGGACATTTCAAATAGGAACAAATATAAAGCATAGTGCCAGTAATACATTCATGAGAGGATTCACGAACAAGCAGTTAGAAAAGGCGCATTTCATGGCAGAGATATTTGAACGATTTGAGAAAACAAACCTTCCGGTTAGAGATTTTTGCAGGAATGAAGGTATTCATACAAGCAAGTTCTACTACTGGCGGGATAGATTTAGTCAAGAAGGGCTAAAAGGGCTGGTGGATAAACGACATGGCAAGTCGCATAAGGTCACAGAGGAAGTAAAGCAGTATATCCACGACGTTAAGATAAAGGATCCTTCAAAAAGCGCATCTGATATTTGCATCCTTGTAGAAATGAGATTCAACAAAAGTCTTTCTGACCGGCATATCCAGAGGATTCTTGAAGCAATCGGGCTCAACGACCCTCCTGGCCGGAAGCCAGGCAAACATATAAAAAAAGCAGGTGATTAAGAACGTTGTTGCCGGCGTTGGATTCTCCTTTGGTGCAATGAACGTAATTAATGGCGAAAAAGCAATTCTTAAAGTTGTTAAGAGTTGTATGAACGATAACCACTCAGAGGGAAAGCGGATTCGCTCCCACAAGAGAGTGACTCTCTTGCGATACATAAGAACTCTGTTCCTACTGCCTGCCCTCGGCATGGAGAGACCCATAGAACTTGATAACTATGACGGAAGGACCCTCGGCGCAATTACGTCCCCAAATGGCCAACATGCCAGATACAGGACAACAGACCGCTTCCTGAGGGAATTAAGTACTCTTAAAATAGGAAATGAACTCAGTCTTGCACTTGCTGGATGCTACTACAAAGCCTTCTACGGCACGGAAAGGATGCCAGTATACGTTGATGGGCATTTCAAGGCGGTATGGACGCTGAAAAACATTCCGAAGGGAAAGCATGGGATGATGGACCGGGTAATGCATGGTCTGAAGCAGATCTTCCTCAACGGCAATAATGGTCACCCCCTCCTTCACAAGACCTGCCCTGGCGACAGACACCTGACAAAAGAACTCCTGCCAATTGTTGAAGATTTTGAGAAGGCAATTGGAGAGGAAATTGTGAATGCAGTGGTCTTTGATGGGGAAGGATGTAGCATTGACGTTTTCAGGGCTTTTGACGGACTCAACGGGGGAAGAGAAAAGAGGATTTATCCTGTGACCGTCATGGACTCAAACCAGTACCGCTGGGAGGATTTCAAAATCCGGGATGGAAAAGGGACGAGAGTGGTAGAAGATAGTGATTTCGAGGTTCTCAAGAGGAACAAGCGCGGGAAGGTGGTGAGCAGAGTGGCGATGGTAGAATTTGACTATCTGAGCAATGCGAACCGGCGACAGAAAGAGAAAGAGGAGTATTCAATGAGGTGTGCTCTGGTGAAAAAGGAAAACGGGAAACTTACAGCGATCGTTACCACAATGTCCTTCCGGGAGATTAGCTCAGAAGCTGAGCTTGCAAATCTCTATTATAACAAGTGGCCCTATCAGGAAGCCAAGTTCAAGGAGATGACCAGGTACTGCAATCTAAAGGTTAATCACGGGTTCAAGAAGGAGGAGGTATTCAACAGGATGGCAGCGAAGAAGCTGAAGAGTGCTGAAAAATCTCTTAACTACGACATCGGGAGGCTTAATAACTTGCAAGAGAAGCAAGAGGGCGTAAAAAGACAAATGGAGAAGCGAATGGCACAGAGGGAAAAAGCCAAAGAGAAGCTGGAGTGCCAGATTGAAACGATTGGAAATAAGATCAGCGAGCGGAAGGGTGATGAGAGTAGATTGAAGATGAGGCTTGAAAGAAGAGAGAGAGAGAACTGGAGACGGTAGAAGCAAAATATCTGGATAAGATAAGGGTTCTAAAAGAGAAGGAAATAGAATTTGGCAAGCGGAAGAGCCAGATATTGAAGTCAATGAAAAGGAACCGTGAAGAGGTGGCTAAGTGGAGAAGGGAGCTCGAAAGCACTCCTTTTTATGAACTGGATACCGAAATGGACCATATAATGACTAACTTCAAGATCCTCCATGAGAACTCCCTGCTTTATGCAAAAAAAGTCTTCTTTGAGGGAAAACTGGGTATGGAGATGATGCTCAGGCAGTTCATAAACCACTATGGTGACCTGGAGATATTAGATGGGGGGAAGAGGTTCAGGTTCAAGTTGAACAAGTTCGATGGAACGGGGATGACGAAGAAAGCTGTGAAAGCATGTGAGATTTTTAACGAGAAGAAAATCAAGACCGCTGATGGCATTCTACTGGAAATAGTTGTGAAAAGGTAATGCCATCCGTTCCTAATTCAGTTGTCAAAAAAATTGCTAAAATGGGCAAGTGGAGAAAGATCAAGTATATGTCACTTGAAGAGCTGAACTTCGCTCTGAGAACTTGCGCTGTTATTGTTGTAAGATTCTTCGTGTGTTTGCTTATGTCTTCTAATACAAGTTCTTTGTACATCTATCTATTTTCGACCTCTATTTTCTTTTTTGAAGGTGGGCCATTTTATATAATGTTTCCAGCATATACGACGTTGCAACCGAAGAGAGCAATGTCCCGAAGGGCAAGGGCGATAGCCCGCAGCGTATATGCTGTGTTATCTACCCTTATCTTAATTTGCTGATTGGTTAACAATCACTTTCGCCCAACTGGCAGCACGCTCTAGCTCTCCCTCTTTCAGTGGACCTTCTTTGCCTTTTACGAAAAAAACCTTCTGGTGACGCTATGAGAAGTCCCGCCATTTCTTTTCAGACTGTCAGCGATTCTTCCTGCGGCATAGCCAAAGATTCTGACCAGTCTCGTCGAGAATCGGGTATCGAATGCAGCTACATTGATGCCCCTAATAGCAGGCTCCGAAACTTTGTTAAGGAAGTCTTGAATCGCCGGCGTAGGTCTGCCCCCATGGGTAGGAGAGCCGACTATCAGTAACTTCAATCCAGTCAATTGTTCTGGCTTCACATTACTTACCCGGAGTATCTCGACATCCTTTTTGGAACCAAGAGCATTGCCAATCGCCTGGGCTATTTGCTCTGTATTGCCAAAAACCGAATCGTAAATTATCAATACTTTCATCGAGATATACCTCCAATCCGATTCGCTTCTTCTTTCGAGACGCCCCGCCCTATCTGGAAGAGCCTTCGGGCAATCAGGATGTACCATATCAGCAAAAGTAAGCCGGAGGCAATCGCGAGGAGGACAAGAAGGAGATCTGCCGCTGGCGCGAAGGCTAATCTGAAGTAATCGGCTAATGAGAGTGCATTTGCAAGAATTCCCACATAAGCTGTTGCTTTGCTGAAGATATTGCTCCTTAGCATGACAGCTGAGACTATCAGACCGGCAACGGACACGAGGAGACATCCCATGTTGAAACCCCCGACAGCGCGCTGGTTCGTATTAGCAAGCATCGCCTGCCCTGCTGCCAGGAACATAGATCTCTGCTCATCTGTTGTCGCAGCCGCGTATTGGTCGCTGAGGGAAAGCATGGAGAAGGGATTATTCGTTGCGAGGAATACAGCTATCCCAATGATAGCGAGGGTCGTAGCGAGTGCCATGTAACTTTCATTGGCTCGTCTGAGGGCAGCGTAGAGGGCGAGAAACATCGGGACAAAAAGAGCGTAGGCAGGAATTTCCAAGAGATAAAGGTCGAGGAGTCCAATGAGCCTATTGCTCTGAAATAGCGTGAAGTAGCCGATTACTGTGCTAGGTGGCGGATAAGCGGTGAAGACGATGATCTCGATTGCAATTAACACTGCTGTGATCAGGGCAGCCGCTCCGCCAACTCTGTAGAGACTCTTCCAGCGGGAATCTGCAGTTTCGGCATGTGTAACTTGATTCTTCATTTTCATTCCTCCTTTCCATTTTGTCCGACGAGCGGCTGGCGTCGCCGCCCAGTGTCAATTCGTGAGACTTGCCCTATTTGACCTCCCAAACTCGCTCGCCTAAGCCAAAGCAGCCTGAAGCTTCACGGCCAGGTTGCTCGTCCAGGCGCGGATCGCCGTCCAGTCCCGCAGGTCGATTGCTGGCACTTGGCGCATGAATAACTTGTAAGGGAAGCGTAGCTTCGCCGGGTCGAACTTGCCGCCAAATATTTCAAGAGCGACCAGTGTAAGCCAGGGAAACTTTGCCAGCTCCTTATCGAGCTGCGCGCGAGAACCCTGAAACTCCTTCTCATCGCCAGTAGTAATGGGGCCCAGCGCGAAAACTGCCACTGACCGCTTAGTGAGGGCTTCACGATGCCGCGACAGGAAACGGCGCGCGTCCTTGTGCCAACGAAACATATAGAGCGGCGCCCCTAGCACGACCGCGCTGTACCCTGCGAGTGTACGCACTTTCCGCACGTGCTGTAACTCTACCGCAAGCCCACATTCGCGCAGCGTCGCCGCGACTGCCTCGGCAACTGCCTGCGTTGAACCGTAACGTGTGGCATATGCTACAAGAACCGAATCTGACATAGTTACCTCCTTTTGTCTGGCGGAGTTTGCAGTTTCGACATTAATAACCTGATTAAATTGCGACATTTAATTTTCCTCCTTGTTCTTTTTTCGGTGATTTTTTATAAATCTTTCCATCGGGAATGGTTTGCCATGCCCAGGATAAACGGTATTTATTTCTAAACTTTTCAGTTTCTCGACACTGGTATTTGCTTCCGTTAAGTCGTCCATAATAGAATTGAGAACTGGGTTGTCTTTGTTTTCGAGCAGATCGCCGCAAAACAGGTTGCCATCGGCTGTCAGTATTCCTATTGACCCTTTTGAGTGCCCTGGAATATGAAGAACTTTAGCATCGAATCCATATTCAGAGAGATCGTATCCTTTATCGATATATAAATCGGGTTTAAATCTTTCCGATTTGCCAAACCCGAAGAGGATAGGGACCATCATTCTGATGAGAATAAAGGGTTTTTTTCTGTTCCAGAACATGTCTCCGTGTTCGACCATTTCTGAATCGCCATTGTGCATGGCTATTTTTATACCAAACTTTTTACGGAGATAGGCGGCATTGCCGGTATGGTCAAAATCTCCATGTGTTAAAACGATAAGCTTGAGGTAGCCAGGCTTGCAGCCCGCGCTTTCAAGTTCTTTTTCAAGGTCGGTGCGCATATTTGAACCCCCTGTATCGATCAGGATATAGCCGGTGTCGGTTTCTATGAGGTAGCAATTTACACTAACTAATTTATAAGGTAGCAATAAACTAATGGTTTTAATCTCTGTAGACATTTTATCCTTCCTTCTTTTCTCGCTCGGTTGTTACAACCTCGTGATTGTTATATAGTAACGATTTTTTCCATAGTCATGTTAAACACCTTTTCAGTTTTAAGTTTTTCTCGCCCATCCTTTTTGTCTTTCTTAGGCACAGCATTTCAGATAACGGTTCGAGCATATCTGAAGTTCCCCTTCGGGGAATTTTGGCGGCGCATAGCGGAGCCAGATACGCTCTGTTATCTGCTGTTACGCCCCTCTTGAATGCCAAGGACTTTATGCTCATCGTTTCATGAGAGAACAGCTTCACAGGCATCCCTCGTGCTCAATGATTTTTTCGAGTTCAGCTTTCAATGTACACCGCCTCCGCCTCCGCTAACACATCATCACGAAAGTACCTACTCAAGTCATTTGGAGTTCTCAAATCGACCTTCCGCACGCCGAACATAGAAGAAAGCTCTTCTCCCATCTCAATCAAATCAAAAAAACCCGGTACATAATCAAGTTCAAATTCAACAAGCATATCAATATCACTACTCCGCGAAAAATCATTACGCAAAATAGAGCCAAACAAAGACAAACTTCGGATATGATTCCGTTTACAAAACTCAACAATCTTACGCTTCGATACCTTAACACCAAACTTCTTCATCAAACCTCCCTCCCATCCTCAAGATATTAGGTGTGACCTGACAGCACATGATAGAGTAAAATGAAAATGAAATAACTGACAAAACATCGTGGAATATTTCAGACTTTT
>JAFNKG010000053.1 GCA_017883965.1 Candidatus Methanophagales archaeon
AACACATAGACATACATAAGAGTAATAATAGATATAAGATGATGCTATATTCTATATACTTTGCCAACTACTGTTAATTACGGGGTATGTGACTTACAGAGGGAGATGCAAAATAAAAAATTTAGGAGGTGATAAAGAAAAAAATGGGTACGGATGTAGAAAAAGCAATAGATGAGTTGAATGCGAAATGGCGGAATTATCTGGCCAGGATAATGGGTATGGACCCCACAGGCACCTTCCAGGTGGCCCAAGGGGCGCTTGGGTTGTCCGCTGCCGACTCAAGTGGGCTGTTTACTATGACGGACGCGGTTCCTCCGGACAGTGCAACTGGTTACTATGATCCCTCGTCGATGAATAAACGGTCGGAGGCTTATAGAAATCTACTGTATGCTCTGCAATACGAGAGTGCCAGCGACTTGAGGGATGCGCTTGGAGATATGTATACTAAGTGGCTTGTCTTTAAAAACAAGTGGATTGAGACCAATCCTCTAGACGATCAAGTAAAGATTTTTACAGCTTTCGCTAACCAGCAATTAGATCCTATTGCTGCAAAAAGGGCAATTGGTGTCTTCAAAAAGGCAAATCTCGATCCATTAGGCCATGCGATTGATGAGTACCTAGATGACAAAAATAAACAAGAATTCAGTGATTCTGCGGGCAACACGTACAGCTTATACAAATATATCCCCAGCATCGATACCGCAAAGAAGGCTATAAATACAGGGGCGACAATAGAAAACATAGAATTCACGGCTTCAAAAGAAGATAGCAAGTTGAAGCATACTTTTGCCCAGGGAGCAGCTAGTGGCTTCTATAATATCTTTTCTGGTGAAGCCGGCGTGAGCTTTGAACAACTAAACACGAAGGCGGCCACTTCAGACATTGAAATTAAAGGACGTATAGGAAAATATGCAACCATCGCTGTCGGACCTGTTGAGTGGTATGATTCGAGTGAAGTGAAAAGAGGATACAATAATAAAGACGATTTCAACGTTTGGGATCCTAACTCGGATCTGAAATGGGATAACTTCTTTAGTCAGCCAAACGGATCACTGGCGCGGTATATAACCGAGTTTCTTCTTGTTAGCGACTACGACCTAACGGTTACGATTCATGCCTCTTTCTCGAGCGAAGAATACAACCAGATAAAAACGAGAGCCAAGTTTGGTATTTGGCCCTTCTTCTCTATCGCGGCAACCGCTACGCATACCACAGACCACAAGCATAATGAAGATGGATCGCTGAGTTATAAGACGACGTTGGCCAAAGGACTGATTCAAATTTGGGGTGTCTCGTTCCAGAATGCACCGTAAATAGGGGAGTAAGCTCTCTGGAAATCTAAACGCATTACATGGAGAAGCTGGCAATAAATCATTCTTGTCAGCTTCTCTGTGTCCCTTTTTCGCCTTGAGGGGGTCAGTTGTATACAGGACATCCTTTTCTCGGCTAAAGAGAAAAAAGAAAAGACCAATGCAAATTGACCGGTTCAGTGTTTCCTGTTCCAGCACTTGCTGAAGCAGGGCGATAACCTAACCAAAGCAATTGATCTTCCAAGCATTTTTTCTAAATTCCCAAATGACTTGATCTTTCTCCATAATTTTTAATCTTCCCTTGTATTTAAGCATCTTTCTTTCAGTTTTTACGAAATAGCACTCAATTAGCGGTTTTTGGGAGTCAAAATTTAATCGGACATTTTAAATAGTGTAATTAAAGGTTAATCACGGGTTCAAGAAGAAAGAGATATTTAACAGGATGGCAGCGAAAAAGCTGTGAAAGCCTGTGAGATATTTAACGAGAAGAAAATCAAAACCGTTGTTGGCATTCTGCTGGAAATAATTGTGAAAAGGTAATGCCATCTGTTCCTAATTCAGTTGTCGAAAAAATCGCTGAAATGGGCAAGTGGAGAAAGATCAAGAAATGACTGATAGATTTTTCTTTCAATTAAACCTGCGCCTGAATTGAAGTACTAATATTTAGCAAACCAAGAATGATTTAAAACCCAAGCATCAGCCCTGATGCCTCGGAATTCTATTCCGAGGTCAGTGACTTCTTATTTTAACCATTGCATCTATCCCTATAATATACGCATAGGGGGCATAAGGCTTCACTTTCCTCGCTTCCAGTATCTCTAAGGAATGGAAGTGTTCAAGCTCACATGCCTCTTCTATTTTCACCGTTAATTTCTCCTTAGCCTTATTTATCGCTGTTTCAAGCGATTTCCTCTTCTCACCACCCGCATAAGAATAAGAGGATATTACATCGTAGAAATGAATTATTCCTCCTTGCGGGTTAAGCATGCTAAGAGCTTCTCGAAGGAATGAATAAGCACTTTTCGGGAGGTTCATAATTATCCGGTCTGCCTTGTTTCGGAACTTCACGTAAATTTCTCTTATGTCTCCCTCTATCGCTTCTACGTTTCTTGCACCATTCAATTTTATATTTTCCCGAAGATACCGTATCGCATCGGGATTGATGTCAATAGCAGTAACGTGACTTTGTGGTGCTCGTTTAGCGAGTTGTATGGAGAAAGAGCCGACACCTGCGAACATGTCTATTATCTCCTCTTTGCTACCCCGAACCTGCGCTGCTACGCGATTTCGTTCGCTCGCCAACCGCGGATTAAAATAAACCTTTTCCAGGTCGAGCTTGTATTTACAGCCGTTCTCCTTGTGCATCGTTTCCGTCCTGTTCTCACCTGCGATTATCTCCATCTTCCTTTTTCTGAATACGCCTTCCACCGGTGAAACCCGTTTTGCAACCACTTTAATGTTTTTATGCAGGCTCATTAACGCATGCGCTACGAGCTGTTCATTTCCCACCGTTGAATCAACGTCAGTTAGCACCGCAATGTCACCTATTATCTCATAAGATGGTTTCAGTCCAACGATGTCTTCTATGCTCCTTCTCTGTTCCAATACCGCAAATTCTCTTGTTAAAAGTTCCGCAACACCTATTTCTCTTTTCTCCGCTTCTTTTAGCGCTCGTATAAGCGGTAAATAAATAAAATCAGCGTTGGAATTTATCCTTGCGTCTGTTCTCAGCAGTTCGAGTTCCTTCAACGCTCTTCGGAGTTCTTCGCCTCTTCTCTTCTCTACTTTCACACAGGGTAAATTCTCTGTTTTCATATTTAACCTAACTTTCAGTTTAATAAGAGTTTTGAAATAGGCTCAAAGTCTGAAATTTAGGTTCTGCTAATATTTTATTAGGGAAGTTTATTTGCATAAAAACAAATATAAAATAAAAAGTGTTTGCACCCTGACTAAAGGGGGGGAATAGATAAGAGGTGATTAAGATATGAGTGAAAAATCCAAATCCAAAAATATGTCTGTATTCTTAGCTATAACGCTCATCCTGTTAATAACAATTCCTCTTGCTGCGATTCCATCAAAAGCACAAACTGAGTCAAAACCTTCTGTTACGGTCATACATTATCAAGTCTCTCCAGGAGTGTTAATGCCCGTGGAAGTTGGAACTATTACTGTGACGATCAGAAACTCAGGGGATGTTAGTGCAGATATTGAGGAAATTCACTTAGTCAGACGTGAATTGGAGTCGTTAAGCGGAACCTATTACAATCTGGGGATGCTTGGACCCGGTGAAAGCACAAATATAACATTTACTTTTAGAGCGCCTTATAAAGAGGGCATATACTTTCCAGAGGTTCATATTGATATTTTTAATGCTACTAATGTTAGATACCCCGTTCCAGTAAATGTAAATACGCGAGTCTCCAAGATAAAACAACCATCAATTGAAGTAGAAAAGACAATCCCTGACTACATAAAACCGGGCGGCAATTTCAATGTTTCACTAAATCTGATAAATAAAGGTCAAAGTAAGGCAGATGACATAAACATTGCGGTCAATCTGAACAAATCCCTTATATCTCTTAAAAGTCCAAGCAACTACTATATAGCAGGTCTTGAACCAGGAGAAACGTATGAATTAAATCTTAAATTTACCTCCGATAAAAACGCCGAAATCGGTCTATATTCGATACCAATCGTCTTACAATATAGCGGTGCATCAGGTTTTTTAAAGCAGCAAACCGAAACAATAGGGGTTCAGATGATAGGAAAGGCAAAATTGGACATAGCTCAAAAGAAGATGAATCAAGACATAATTAACGTTGGGGACTCTTTCACGCTTACCCTCAAAATAGAGAACACGGGAACGGATGATGCGAAAGGAGTGAAAGCATATATAGACTCGGATTATTTTTACGGGGACAAGACTGCATATCTGGGCGAAATCAGTAAGGACGACTATGCGAATGCAATATTTACGTTGACTGCTGGAAACATAGCCGGAAGCCATGAATCTGAATTGAAGCTAGTTTATGAAGACGATTATGGCGCACATGAATTGCGAGAAAGTATAATAGTTGTTGTTTACAGTGCTCAACAAGATTATTTACCACTCATCTTCGTGGTTTTCGTATTTTGCATAGCATCTGTTACTATTACGCTCTGGAAATTCAGAAAGAGGTGATATAATGCGCCCTTCGTTTTTTCTTGCCATCAAGGATATTTCTCAACGAAAAAAAGAGATATTTATGGTCATATTAGCCATATCATTTAGCGTTACAGGTATTATATTCGCACATGCATTTAACAACGCAATGTACGATGGATTCATTGGCGCCACGATAGATGTTGAAACGGGGCATCTAAAAATATTACCAGAAGTTGAGGAGGACGTAATAACAAATCCTGAGAATAAGATTGAAAAGATCGAGAATATACCTTCTGTGATCGGAGCATCTCTCAGGATTGAATCTGGGGGAGTAATAAGTTCAGAAACCAAATCTTCAAGAAATAGAATCTTCGGTATTTGGCCGTCAAAAGAAGGAAAAACAACAACTTTAGATGAAGATGTTTCTAGTGGCGAGTTCTTGGATGACAAGGACGGATTTAAGGTGTTGATTGGATCTGGCTTTGCCGAGGATTTAAAGGTTGATACCGGCGATCATCTACTTCTATCATTCACCGCTTTGGAAACGCATGATTTTGAAATAAAAGGCATTGTAAGTACTGGATCATTCTATTATGATAACTATTGCGTGTTCGCACCGTACAAGGTTGTACGGAATCTTCTCGGCACAGAAGGCGCCACCGAGATTGTAATCCAATTAGATGATCCGATGAAAGCTGAGGATGTAAAAACTGTTGTGGAAAAGGAGACATTGAGCACCAATGTTAAAACATGGGCGGATTTATCAGGCGGAATGGCTTCAATGATTAGTGTATTCGGTATGGTAGCGAGTATGACCTCCGGTATATCCATCATGGTGTCGGCGATTGCGATCTCCATAATCCTTTATACAAGTGTAAAAAATAAGATAAGAAGTATTGGCGTAATAAAGGCGATAGGAGGTAAAAATTCATTCGTGTTCAGTGTATATCTAATAGAAGCTATGTTGATTGGAATCGTTGGAATATCTATCGGTACATTATGTGGATTATATGCTATCAACTACCTCCAGCATAACCAAATTGTAGTAACACCACAAGCGGGCATGCAAGTGATTATAGTTCCCTGGATTTCTACTCATACCGTTATCGTAACAGATCTTGCAATATTTATAACCTGTATTTTTGGGTGCATATACCCTGCGTTAATGGCAGCTCGGGTTAATATCATAGAGGCGATCTGGCATGGTTAATCTGATTGAAATCAAGGAACTGCAAAAAATGTATTTAATGGGAAAGATAGAGGTGCCTGCACTCAGAAACATAAACTTGACAATTGAGAAAGGTGAATTTGTTGCGATAATGGGACCAAGCGGCTCTGGAAAATCTACATTACTTAACATGATAGGAATGTTAGACATACCGACATCGGGAGAGATTATAATCAATGGAATCGCCACATCTGCAATGCGCGAAAAACAACGTGCTGAGTTTAGACTCAAAAGAATTGGATTTACATTCCAGTTCTTCAGCTTACTCATGGAACTGACAGCACTGGAGAATGTCATGCTTCCAATGATGATGTCTGGTGAGAACAATAAAGATCGAGCTCTGATACTTCTAAAAATAGTTGGCATGGAGGAAAGAGCCATGCACATGCCAAATGAGCTCTCCGGCGGGGAACAACAAAGAGTCGCAATAGCAAGAGCCCTTGTAAATAAGCCGATGCTATTACTTGCAGATGAACCTACTGCTAATCTTGATACAAAGTCTGCTGAGCAGGTTGTTAATTTGATGAGGAAATTAAACAAGGAAATCAACCAAACCATCGTGCTGGTCACACACGAGTCAGAATTGGGCAGAAAAGCAAATAGAATAATCTGGCTTAAAGACGGTATGGTGGAGAACATTCAAAATAATAGCAATTTTGATTCATAAATTTTTATGATTGAACTCATAATGGGATGTTTCCATGCTTCTTCCGCGGTCTCTCTTCCCTCTTACTTAACAGCATTTGCAGAGAGCTGATCAATTGTGGTCTTATTTCTTGCGGTTTAATAATAGCATCTACATGTTTTCTTGATGCCGCAAAATAGGGATTCGCAAATTTATTCCGGTATTCTTCAGTCTTTTGTTTCGTTGTTTCTTCTGTTTCTCTCTTAAAAATAATGTTCACTGCCCCTTCAGGTCCCATGACCGCGATTTCAGCAGTTGGGAGTGCAAACACTTGATCTGCACCCAAATCTTTACTGCACATAGCTAAAAACGCGCCACCATAAGCTTTACGTATAATGACGGTGATTTTTGGCACCGTTGCCTCGGAATATGCGAATAATATCTTTGCCCCATGTCTTATTATCCCTCTGTGCTCCTGTTCTATACCAGGTAAAAATCCCGGCACATCAACAAAATTAATGATTGGTATATTAAACGCATCGCAGAATCTGATGAACCTGGCAGCTTTATCCGAAGAATCTATATCTAAAGAACCTGCGAGTGTCTTTGGTTGGTTAGCTACTATCCCTATTGTTTGCCCACTCAACCGTGCAAAACCCGTTATGAGATTCTTTGAAAAATTAGATTTGATCTCAAAAAAGTATCCATTATCTACTACTCTTTTGATTATGTCACACATATCGTATGCTCTTCTAGGATTTGAAGGGATGATATCAAGTATACTCTCATCCAACCGATTGGGATCATCTCTGTTTTCAATAAATGGTGGATATTCTAGATTATTAGATGGAAGAAAGCTAAGTAACTCCCTGATCATCTGCAAACACTCTTCTTCATTTTCGGCAATAAAATCTGCAACTCCACTAACGTTACCGTGAGCATTTGCTCCACCAAGTTCCTCAAAGGTAGCGTCTTCGCCAATATATGCTTTTACAATTTGAGGTCCTGTGATGAACGTATAACTTATATTCCTTACCATGAAGATGAAATCTGTGAGTGCTGGCGAGTATGCCGATGCACCTGCACAAGGTCCCATAATTGCAGATATTTGAGGAATGACGCCTGATGCAATTGAATTCCTAAAAAATATTTGTCCACAGCCACTTAATGCATCGATACCTTCTTGAACCCTTGCCCCTCCTGAGTCATAAAGTCCTATCAACGTGGCACCAGTCTTTATTGCAAGATCTATGACATCACAAATCTTTTTTGCATGTATTTCTCCTATTGAGCCACCCATAACCGTAAAATCCTGTGAAAATACAAATACTAATCTCCCCGCAATTTTACCGTAACCAGTTACTACTCCATCCGCTGGTACTTCTTCGTTTTCCATACCAAAATCAGTGCACCGATGTTTTGCCAGCATATTGATCTCAACAAAACTATTTGAGTCAAGTAGTTTTTCTATTCTTTCACGTGCTGTTAACTTACCGGCACTATGTTGCTTTTTAATTAGTTCTTCTCCACCACCAAGTTTTACCTTTTCTTCTCTTTCTCCGGGGTCTTTGATCATCTTAAATTTTAGTTTCCCGTATATAAAATGAATAAAACTTATTCTTCTATCCTTAGATGTACACACTCTCCGGGAATTATATTCTTTAATGAACCATCTTCATGCTCTATTATTAGCATTCCATCTCTATTTACTCCAACGACATCTCCTTCTATAACTTCTGTTCTCGTCGTTATCTTTACTCTTTTACCAATAGTATCTGATAATCCTCTCCATTCGTTTAAAAGAAGAGCAAATTTTCCCTCTTTAAAAATCCTGTAATTTATCTCTATCTCATATAGTAAATCTTTTATTATGTTTTCCGTTGAAACTTCTTTTTTAAATTCCTCTTTTAGTGAATTAGCACTTTCTTGCAATTCTTTTGGAAAAGTGCAGATATCTACATTTGCATTTATTCCTATACCCACTACAATATAATCTACCTTATCATCTCTTGTAATTACGTTTGTTAATATACCGCATACTTTTTTACCATGAATTAACACATCATTTGGCCATTTTATCTTTGCATCCAATCCAAGTTTTCTAATAACCTTCGCAACAGCTATACCTGCGATTAAAGTTATCGTTGGTGCATTAATAGGACTTATTTTGGGTTTTAATATAACCGAAACATACACTCCACCTTCAGGTGAAATCCATTCTCTACCAAAACGCCCTATTCCCTTTTTTTGCTTTTCTGCTATTACCACTGTTCCTTCCTCTGCATTATCTGCTAATTCAATAGCTTTTTCGTTAGTTGAATTTACTTCATCAAAGTAATAAATTCCCCGCCCCATGTATTTCGTTTTCATTCTTTGTGTAAATACATTGCGGTAGCCGAGGTTGGCGTTATAAGCCCACAAAGCGGCATTGGAGCCTCGAGTAGCACGCTGTGTCTTAACGAACTTACGCCAGATAGTCTGGCGATTAAAGAGCCGAGAGCCGCTTTGGGCCATTTCTTCAGTAAGTTCATGTGGCTCCATTGAGAGTGGGCGATAGGTAACTTCTGCCATGCCGCCATAGTGGTCCCAGTCAGCAGGAAAGTTGGTGTAAAGCAGCCGTCCCTCGTCTTGCAACTTGCTAAATACCCGCGTTCCGGGCAATGGTGTCAGGTAGGTTATCTGTACCGCATCGACCTCGCTGTTAAGAATGTAGTTAGTACGGCGCCGTAAATCCTCCCGCTTGTCGCTATCCAGCCCATAGATGAAGGAACCCAGCACAGCGATGTCGTGTCTGTGGATGCGGTGAAAGACTTCTTCATAGGAGTCTACCCCCATCCTCAAGTTCAGTTTCTTGTTTATCTCTTTCAGTGCATCAGTGGTTTCTGCTTCAACCCCGATGAAGACCATCCGGCAGCCACTTTTTGCAGCGTATTCCAGCATCTCCTCGTTGTCGGCAAAGTTCATTGACGCCTGGCAAAACCAATGCTTCTTGATCCCTCGCTCAATCATCCCTTTGAAAAGAGCAATGGCACGCCCTTCAGCCTGCTTGCCATAACCGATGATGTTGTCATCCACAAAGAAGACCAATTTCTGAGGAATAGTTTCCAGTTCATCCAATACTTCTTCCACCGGTCGCTGGCGGTATTTATGACCATTAAAGGTGGTAACGGAACAGAATTCGCAGTCCATCGGGCAACCCCGTGAGGTCTGAATTGAACCAAGAATATAGCCTGGATGAAATAGATTGCGTCGTGGTTTAGGCAGTTCTTTTAGATCTAACCACTCACCTCGATAAATCCTTTGCATCTTGCCTGCTTCAAAATCTGCGATTACTTTAGCCCAAACACTTTCTGCTTCACCGATGACCACAGTATCCACATATTGCAGAGCTTCATCCGGTAGCATTGAAGCGTGGATTCCACCTAATACCGTTGGTATACCCCGCTCTCGGTAGAGGCTGGCAATTTCATAAGCCCTAGTAGCTGTTGCGGTGAAGGCGGTTAGACCCACCAAATCTGCCTCTCTATACTCGAATGGTTCGAAGTTCTCATCAGCGATTTCTATCTCCCAGTCATCCGGGGTCAATGCTGCTATGATCCCCAGCCCCAGCGGCTGAAAACGAAGGTTCGGGCTTACCGTCATCCCTATTCGACGCGGATTGACCGGGTTTACCAGCAATAATTTCTCATTCATTTTTTGCTTTTTCATAGCATGATTTTCTCTTCTATGAAATTTGTGCTATAATCTCCTCTGAAAAAATGCTCATTTTCCATTATCGTATTGAGTAAAGGAATGTTTGTTTTCACTCCGGTTATTATATATCCAGAAAGCGCCGCTCTCATCCTTCTTATAGCCTCTTCTCTCGTTCTATCCCATACAACAAGCTTGGAGATCAATGAATCATAATATAGAGGCAAAGTAGATCCCACGTGCACACCACTATCTATCCTGATACCCGGACCTATAGGAGGGCTGTAAATTTTGATCTTGCCTGGCGACGGAATAAAATTATTAAAAGGGTCTTCCGCATATATCCTGCATTCTATGGCACAACCATTGATTTTTACATCTTCTTGCTTATAATAAAGCTCATATCCTGCTGCTATCTTTATCTGTTCTCTAACAATATCTATTCCGGTAATCATTTCTGTTACCGGGTGCTCCACTTGTAAGCGAGGATTCATCTCAAGGAGATAAAAATTACCTTTTACGTATAGAAATTCTACTGTTCCCGCATTAACGTAATTTATTGCTTTAGCAGCCCTTATAGCCATTAAACTTATTTTATATTTCAATTCTCCATTCAATATTGGAGAAGGTGCCTCTTCTACTATTTTTTGATATCTCCTCTGAATGGAACATTCACGGTCACATAGATGGATGATATTACCTTTCTCATCAGCTAATATTTGAATCTCCATGTGTCTTGACTTCTCTAAATATTTCTCAACATATACAGTTGCATCGCCAAATACAGCTTCTGCAATTGATTTGGTGGATTCAAGAGCTTTCTCTAAATCCTCTTTTTTATGAACAACGTGTATTCCTATTCCCCCACCGCAAGAAGAGCATTTGAGCACTACGGGATAACCTATCTCCTCAGTTATATCCAGAGCCTCTTCTAAGTCTTTAATTCCTTTTTCTATCCCGGGCACTATTGGAACCCCTGCCTTTTTCATTATTTTTCTTGCATTGATTTTATTACCCATCGTTGCAATCGCAGAACTATCAGGACCTATAAACTTAATACCACTTTTTTTGCATTCTCTAACAAATCTCGGATTCTCTGCTGAGAAACCATAACCGGGGTGTATAGCATCTGCTCCACATTCCTCTGCAACTTCTATAATTCTTTCTATGTTCATATAACTCCTACTTGCTTGAGGAGGTCCTATGCAATAAGACTCATCGGCATATTTTTTAAAAAGCGAGTTCTTATCCGCTTCTGAATAAACAGCAACTGACTTAATATCAAGTTCTCGGCAAGCTATCATTACTCTAACTGCTATTTCTCCTCTATTAGCAACTAATATTTTTTCAAACATTTTGCTTCGTCAACCACAATTAATAATAAATACGTTAAATTTCACGAATAATCATTAAAATATTATCATGACTTACCGTATCGCCTCCATTAACGCATATTTTCTTTACTTCGCCAGATATTGGTGAATTTATAGTGTTTTCCATTTTCATGGACTCCAATATAGCGATTGTATCGCCTTTTTTTACCTTCTCGCCTACTTTTACTTTAATTTTAATTATTATTCCGGGCATTGCGCTTATTACAGCACCTTTAATATGCTTCTCTTTCTTTTTAGTCATCATAGTGCTACTTCGGAAGTATTACCGTTGCTATAATAGATGCACTAATTGCCTTGAGTATATCAAGCGGTATGAATGGAATTACAGCTAAGATTGCTGTTTTCTGTAAATCCGTATGCATTATTAAGGAAAATTGGATTGCACCGAATGCATATATTATTCCAATTCCAATTAACATGAGTGAAAGCTGGGATTTAAATGATCTAGCCGTTAAATAGCCCTCGGTAAAAAATCCAATTATTGTAGATGCTATTATGAAACCTATTAGGTATCCTCCCGTTATGCCACTAAGAACCTCAATTCCACCTCTCATGCCTGCAAACCATGGCACTCCTAAGCAGCCAAATCCGAGATAAATAGCTTGTGATAGTCCTCCATACCTCCCGAGTAGCGTACCACTTAATAGCACGAAAAAGACTTGCCCGGTAAATGGCACAGGTGTAAAGGGTAAGTAGATTCTTAGCTGGGCTCCTAAACCAGTTAAGCAAGCTATACCGAGAGCTAAAAGAAATTTATGAATAAAATTACATTCATACAGCCATTTAAAGATACTATATTTGTAAGTATCAATATATTGCAACTTAGTACCTCCGTGGAAATCCCGATTTAAAGGAGTAGAAGTGGTAATATTGCCAAAACCAAATAATCGGCCTATTCTCTTACTCATCATCCTAATCCCCGGTTTATATACCATTTTTACTTTTCTTCCTCTTTTTTCCTTGATATGATTTATAGCCTCTCTCATTTTACGTATATAGAAAATTCTCCCTTCTGGATAGCCCTTGAGATACTACAAACTCGCCAGACCTCAGCCCCTTTACTTCTTGCATAAGTGTAGCCATCTTGTCGGCAGATTCTATGGTTGCATTCTTAGCATTTTCCCTTTCTTGATCATCAGCCTGATCGAAGTAATACTCGTACTCCATAACAGCTCGCTTACCGAAGTCCACAGGGACTAGATATCCAAATTCGTTTCTCACGTTGTATTTGTCACCAATTGATTTTAGTGCCTCACATATTTCGACTATTCTGTCCAGGTTATCCAGGGGACACCAAAGGACTGTTGCAACAAATGTGTGGTTTCTACCCAGCCTGGCAGAGAGAATTCTAAACGTATTCAGCCAGACGAGGTTTGTCATTTCAGGTTTTGAATATACCTCTCTAAAGAAATCCTTCATATCCTCATCAACTACTTCGGCTATATTATCAGGTGAAGGAGATAAACTCATCTCCACTATTGGTGCCATTTCTTCCTTAAATATCATTTTATAACGTTGTTCACCTTCTGAAAATTGAGATAGTAACTCTATCCCTTCATTGCCATACAACCTTGGTAGACTCAATAATTGTGTATTGATCATCTTCTGATCCAAAGTCACGTCTGCCATCTCTTTGATTGTTTTCATATCATATTTGTCGCCTAATACCATCACCATGTATTCCACACCCATATTATCCTTTAGGAGATGCTTGAATTCCTTTGATACCTTGAAGGTTGGGGAAGGGAACATTGAGAAATGTTCTGATCCCAGAACTCCAGCAGCTATGCCAATCCTTCTTTTACCGACCTCACGTGTCATCGCTAAAGCTTCATGAAAGTCTGAGAAGGGGATTAGAATACCTTCTTCATCATCCATCATTGGATAAAGTTTTACGGTCATTTGGGCGCATATTCCCGGGGAGGGAGCTTGAATACCAGGAGGTAAACGGTTAAAACTGAACAGATTTGGCGCATCCTTGTCGTTCATCCTGAAGACTTTGCCGTCTTTGCTGACAATTTCTGCATCAATGTAGTGATCAGCTCCTATTCCATATGCATGCGAAAAAAGTGAATGAAGGTTTGTGCATATTATGTTAGCACACACACAAGCCGCTGGCTCTGCCACATTTGCTCTCATTCCGTGCTCATTCGCTTCTCTTTGCAACTCAAAAGCGGTAATTCCTGCCCCAATGGTTGCGCTCCAATTCTCAGGATCTATTTCAAGCGTTTTCATTCTACTGAGGTCAATAATAATCCCCTCTCCGAGGGCACCAAAAGCACTCGTACCGGTACCTCTGGGTACATACGGCACCCTATATTCGTTGGCCATTTTGATAATCTCTACAAGCTCTTGCGTAGATACAGGCATGACAACGTATTTAGGGATACGTCGTGGCGAAACAGGAGATCTAGCTCCAGAATATGTGATTAGGATTGCTGGATCATTTGTAGCCCATTCGGAGCCTACTACTACTCTCAAATTTCGCACTATCTCGTCCTCTTCTGGTCTTTCAACTGGTTTATTTTTTTCTATATAAGACTCAATATATTCCCTGAGTGCTTCCATAACCTTCATTGGCCGAAGTTCCATCAGAAAGTAACACTGCTTATCACATATCCCACACAGTGTGCAGGATCTTGCTATATCAACAAGCCGTTCAGTTACCGGAATTATGCCATCAGCTAAAGCATTAGTGATTTCCATTCTGCCCTGAGGGTAGTAACTCACGTACTTATGTTCAATCCCGGAAGGACAAACACCCGTTCCTAAGAAATCTATCTTGCACATGCCAAAATGAGCGCATCTCTTAGCTATACTTTTAACCTTTTC
This sequence comes from Candidatus Methanophagales archaeon, assembly GCA_017883965.1. Lineage (GTDB taxonomy): Archaea > Halobacteriota > Syntropharchaeia > Alkanophagales > Methanospirareceae > JAFNKG01. The sequence goes on from JAFNKG010000053.1 coordinate 14,225, forward strand.
CAATTCCACCTTTTCCAACTCCATCGTCATAAACCTCCTGTTTCTAATAGGATTGTATTTGTATAGCATCCCTCCACGGTGCAGTAGCAGTCGCCTATACTGCAGTTTTTAATTAAATCACGTTCTTATAAAAAATGTTAAGCAGAAATAACACATGTTGAAATAATATTGACCTGAACAGCATGGCATGTGCCACCTACAGATATACTAATCGGGAAAGGGGCGTTAAGGAAGCTGATGCAAGAAACGAGGCTTTGGCTATCATCGGCAGGGAACTCGATGAATTGAGCGAGAAAGGGAATGATTGGTCAGAGAAACGTCTCCGCAGCCAGATAAAATCCGTCAAAAAGCAAATTATTCTACATATATCTGATCATTTACTTCTCCAACGGGGGGGCTCATTATAATTAGCACCTCTAGATTGTTATGTGATATTGCTTGATGAATCGTGCCCGGTTTTATCATCACAATAACACCTTTTTTGAGCGGTATTACCTTGTCGTTAACTAATAATTCTCCCTCCCCGTTTATAACATAATAGAACTCGGTGGTTCTCTCATGGTAGTGCTTTTGTGCATCGGAAATTCTCAAATGAGATACACTAACCGAGTTACCGTCTTTTTCAGTTATTAGTCTTGTTCTAAATCCACAAGTACTCTTCTCTGTTGGGAGCTCATCTACATTCCGGACTATGAAACCTGTATCCCTCTCCTTAAACCTTTTCATCATATTCACCTAACAGAATTTTTTGGCTAGCACTGTACCAGTATTAATGATCTCCATAATCTTCCGGCCAAAGTTGGCATCATTTAAAGGCTTCTTATTTTCCATAAAACACTTGATTAAATATTTAAGCGTCTCTGTCATCGAATCATCGATAAATCTATGTTTTTCTATGAGATCTTGATCACGATAGACCAATATCGAGCCTTCAAGATCAATAGTCGTTGGATAGTAACCAAAAATCTTTATAGCATCTTCACAATAAATCCGAATAGTTCTATACTTAATAGATAAATGCTGGTATCCTTGCAGACAAGAAAAATTGTACGATGTTGCTCCATCCTTATGTGCTAACGTTATTGCGCCCTCCCCATGACTGGAAATTCGTCCATCTGGCAATATCATGTCATGACACCATGCATCACATACATTCTTTGGAAACTCCAGAAGATAACTTACTACCGCAATTTGATGAGGTATCTCGATTGTAAAAACGTGGGGAATATAATCTTCGAAAATACCTCTTCCTTCTAAAGACTCTATACGCCTATTTTTTGAAAACTCTGTTTTGACAAATATTGTTTTTAATTTTTGCTCTTCAATAAATTTTTGGATGTGCTGCGTAATAGAAGAGAAAAGGTAATTTTCAATTACACCAATTACCCCACCAAGTTTTTCTATATTTTTAGCATCTGAGAGGTCATGTGCTAATGGCTTTTCGATGATGATTCTTTTCGTACCCATATCAATTGCCTCTTTAGCGCACGAATAATGACAATTATTAGGAGTAATTACATCAACGATTGAATTAGAAATATCTAACTCTTTTGAGAGTTCACTCAAATTATTTTTGAAGAGAGCTCTTCGTGTATCAAATCCTAATTTACTGTGTAGATGCTGAAATGCGTTCAGTTGCTTTTCATCTGGATCAACCGCTCCCGCAATGTTTATGTTAAGCATATCCTTAAGTTTCGCATAGCACCTTATATGTGCCTGACCTTGTGTTCCACATCCAACAATTATTATATCTACCATTTATTCTTCCCGGTATCATCTATTACATTCACTCTTGTATCGGTCTCTTTTTACTTTTCTTCCTCTTTACTGATACTGAATAAGTGTTTCCCCCAATCCACTTCTATTGCGTACCTGGCACATCTGCTAAAGATTTCATAGTCGAGATAAGGGCATACAATATCATTCCTTTCTAAAATCTCTTCTGCGTTTCTTGCATCAAATATTCTATCATCAAGAAGATACGGCCGGTACACATCACCGTAGGAATATGCCAATCTTTCCAGAGCATTTTTCGGTTGATTGATAAAATCATTCTCTGGTACAACTTTGATGCCCCGGAGATTCAGAAATTTCTCCCCAAATATAATAAGATCCTCGAGTTTGCTTGGATTTCTATTAATCAAATGAAAGATACCACCATCCAAGCAATTCTCCATAATTGCAATACACCCCCCAACCACAAAATTGATTGGAACCAAATTGTATGAACCATTCTCTACCGTTCCGATCCTGAGAGGCAGATAAATTTTACCGTCTTCAGTTTTTCTGACCCCCATCTTCTCCGCGTTTAATCCGTTATTTTGCTCGATATCTCGCTCATAAACCTCCTTGAAGAAATTAGCCATCCTTATGGGGACATAGAAAGCGTTGAATACAAGGGTTTTCCCCGTCCTTGAATCCCCATAGATTATTGAGGGGCGATATATGTTCGCTCTTATCCCCTCTTTTCTACAAATTTCCAATACACAGCCCTCTGCTTTGTGTTTAGTTTCCTCGTAAGCATTGTGAAATTCCTTTTGGGGTACATATTCTTCCTTGCACACCCCATGAACTTTTCCCGCTACATACGCGGCACTCATGTGGTGAAAGAAATAACACTTACTCTCTACCGCTAGCTTTAGTGCATTTAGCGTTCCATGCACATTTACCATTTCAAGTTGTTTTCTTTTGTTATATGATGTATCGGCTGCACAGTGCCATATTTCGTCAATGTTTTCTAATAGATAAGCATACACCTCATCATCTAACCCCAATTGAGGTTTGGTTAGTTGTCCGTTAACGACTTTAAGATTTTCACTATACGGGAAATTATGCCACCTGAGGATTTGTTGAACCCTTTCAAAGGCATCCAGGTTATGTTTTGGCCGGGACAAAAGAATAACGAAGTAGCCTTTTTTCAATAATTCTACTGCCAGGTGACTTCCTACAAAACCAGTACCACCGGTCAGGAATATGACATTCTTTCTCCTTCTTCTTTTTTCCTTGATATGATTTATAGTCTCCCTCATTTTACGTATATAAAAAACTCTCCATTCTGGATAGTCCCTGGAAATATTTTTGCCTTTCCGGCTTCAGCCCCTTTACTTCCCGCATAAGTGTAAACAGCTTTTCCTGAGATTCTGTAAGTGCATTTTTTGCATTTTCCCTTTCTCGATCATTTGTATGGTCAAAATAAAAGTCATATTCAAAAAGAGCCCACTTACCAAAGTCCACTGGTGTTGAGAACACAAATTTGTTTCTCAAGTTGTATTTGTCACCAATTGATTTTAGTATCTCATCTATTTCTACTACTTTATCCACGTTATCCAAACGACACCAATAGCTCGCTGCAGTAGATGCATGATTTCTACCCACCCTACTGGAGAGGATTCTAAACATATTCAGCCAGACAGGGTCTGTCATCTCAGGTCTTGAATATAACTCTCTAAAGAAATCCTTCATATCTTCATCAACTACTTCGGCTATATTATCAGGTGAAGGAGACAAACTCCTCTCCACTATAGGCAACATTTCTTCCCCAAATATCATTTTTTGAAGTTGTTTACCTTCTGAAAATTGAGATAGTAACTTTATCCCTTTATTGCCATACAACCTTGGTAGACTCAAGAATAGTGTATTGATCCTCTTCTGATCCAAAGTCACGTCTGCCATCTCTTTAATTGTTTTCATATCATATTTGTCGCCTAATACCATCACCATGTATTCCACCCCCATTTTATCCTTCAGCAGAAGCTCAATTTGCTTTGACATCTTAAAAGTTGGGGAAAGAAATATTGAGAAATATTCTGATCCCAGAACTCCAGCAGCTATGCCAATCCTTCTTTTACCGATCTCACGTATCATCTTCAG
>JAFNKG010000054.1 GCA_017883965.1 Candidatus Methanophagales archaeon
GAACGTTTGGGTAAAAATACGAAGATTTCACGTGCTACTAAACATAGATTACATTTCCTATTTTTGGGATGAAGCCGATTTTAGGAAAAACCATTTAAACATCAGTGACTTTAAGATTTGACGTTTTAGTTGAGAATGGAGGTTCACAGCCGTTTATTGGTTAAATAGTGTTTTCTTTTCCGTCAACGCTTTTCTTTTCTGCGAAGCGTTTTTGATAAAACTTTTCTTAAAAGTTTTAAAGAAAAGGGTTGATGATGCGTCGACCGGGATTTGAACCCGGGCAGTGGGCTATCTTCCCTCTTCTTTTTGATCAAACGTTTTTATAAAAAGTTTGGTTGGAAGGCCCAAGTCATACCTCTAGACCATCGACGCTTTTTTTTTTGTGGTTATTTATTACTTCAACTTAGTTATATATTTTGTATTTTACTCTGTTCCCCATCGCTTTATTAATTCCGTATTTACCCTCACGCCAAATACATCAAGTGCTTTTACCACAATAAAATCTACCATATCGAGCACGGTTTTCGGTAGATGATAAAATGCCGGCGATGCAGGCAGCAGAATAGCGCCCGCTTTCTTCACCTTGACCATGTTCTCCAGATGTATGAGACTGAGCGGTGCTTCCCTTGGAATAATAACCAATTTTCGACCCTCTTTCAAACATACTTCCGCGGCTCGTGTGATTAGCGTAGTAGATATGCCGGATGCAATACCGCCCAGGGTTTTCATGCTGCAAGGCGCTATTATCGCTCCGTCGTATTGCACGGACCCGCTGCTCAGCGGTGCTGCGAGGTCTGAATTGTCATATACGTGAGAAGCAAGCGCATATATTTCCTCAAGTTCATATTCCGTTTCTATGGCTATTATCTTCTTTGCACTCTCTGATATGATGAGGTATGTTTCCGCTATATCACTCAGCACTTCTAACAGTCTTATTCCATATACCACGCCGCTTGCACCTGTAATTCCCACTACTATTTTCATTTAGCTACACTTTTTCCTTCACATAAATCATATTCCCTTCTTTTAGCTTGCTGAGGAAAGACACGGTTGAAGGTGAGAGAGAAAGAATTGAAAGAACGATGTTAGCACCGTCGAAAGTCTCACCCGTAGGTCCGTATTCTTTGCTGTCCTCCAGTCTTATTCCCATCATCCCCCGGTTCGACCTGGACATGTTTGTAACGCCGAGCATACCCTTTTTAACCTCTTCTTTTGGCAAGTTCTCCGGGACAAGTGTCCCTGCTTCATTCTCGTTTCCCTGAAATAGCACCAGCGTCCCCGGAACAGTGAAATGCACTTTTAAATACCCTATTGGTCGGTTAATCAACCCTGTAATCTTTTTGAAATACCAAACGGTCTTAGGCGCTTCTTTATAAAATAATGTCATGTCAAGCACTTTTTCCTCTTCAACACCTACTGTCTTTACTGTCCTCGTTTCCATAATATCCAATGTCAATGCAGGTTCCTGGTCCACAACCACCGCGTTATCATCTTTATCCCCTTCCCTTACCTGCTCGATGTGCTCACGCTCAAAAAATTCCTCCGCTTTCTTTTGTGTTTTCCCCACTACCATCATCCACTTCGGCTCTGTCAATGTGTAAATAGTATCGCCAGATTTTGCATAATCTATCAATTCCCCACCCTGTATTATTTCACCAAATACGTTATGAGAAGGGTGGGGCAGTCTGCTTTCCTTATATGCATAAATTTTCCCTTTCTCAGTCCCTTTATTTCTCACTGACAGATAATATTTTGACCTGTAATGGATGTTCTCAACTGGCAAACTAAGCCCCTTTAGTGATTCTGAAGTCAAATAAGTATGTGAACGGGCATCCACGTGGAAAACACCTTCTCTTGTAAGCGATAAGAAATGTTCACTTGACATCGGTGCTTCTCGAAGGAGTTTTACCTTTGCAAAGGTGAATATCTCCTGCCATTCTTCTATCTCTATATTCAAGTCAGAGGTGACAAAGCCACTCCTCTCCGCCTTTGTTTCAATGGGGCTTATCTCCTCTATCGTATCACCTTCGCGCAAATCCGAAACAATGCTTCTTCCCCTCGTTAGTTTTCCAATTACGGCATCGGTGCCAGTACCATAAGCAGCTTCATGCTCTCTTTTGCTTATCATAAGGTAGGTCATGCTTGGGTCAAAACCGCCGAAGCCGAAGAAGACATCCCATTTCTTATATTTATGCTCGCTTTTTTCAACGCTTAGATTTGTTCCAATTGGTCCAATAGCGGTTATATCCTCGCTTACCCAGCCTATTCTACCACCTTCATTGTAGAATCTTTTATAAACTTCATGGAATAAAGGTACCGCTTCTGCCTCCGCCTCTTTTTCTCTGACAATCTTTATCTTCGCCTCCCCTTTCGCTGTCTTCAGGGAAAATTCATTTTCCAACTCCTCTCTCTTTTTTTCTGAGATAACAGCTATTATACCGCCTTCCCGGTATGCACCGCCCAACTCTTCGATAATATCGCCCAACCTCTTGCTTCTGACTTCTCGTGGCTCGCCATTAAATATGATTTTCATAACAATATTTTTAGTGTGCGGATGATTTTTAAACTTTTCTTTTTACTTCTTTAAAAGCTCGAATAACGTTTGACTTGAAATAAAACTTTTCTTAAAAGGTTTAAAGAAAAGGGTTTAATCTAAAGCCTCTTTTTAAGTTCTAAAAACACTTCCTCCACTTTCCCGGTCACCCGGTATTTCCTTATCGCTTTCCCCTTTGACTTCGGCTGTTCAGATATTTCGTAATTGCTGTTCAAGAATCCATATTCCTCTAAAGTCAGTAGATGGTAAGAAACGAGTCGTCTTTCTTCTCCCAGCACTTTACTCATCTCGTTTATGTGCATCGGCTTCTCAGCAAGCAGCTCCACAATCTTATACCTCATTGGGTGCAAGAGCACGTGAACTTCCTTTAATAAACCATCTTCGATTTTCATGCTAAATTTTGTTAGCTAAAAACCTACTTATAAATTTTTCGCTTTTTTCTAAAAAATTTGCATACGTGACATTTATATTGTGGAAATTTTTTAAAGATCCGAATTTTCAAAAACTCATCTTTCAGGTATGGTAAAGAAAAACGTGCTCCCTTTGCCAGTTTTGCTCTCGACCCAGATATTACCGCCGAGTTTATCTACTATTTTCTGGCATATATTCAGTCCCAAGCCCGTGCCTTCGTATTCTTGCGGCTGTAACCTCTCGGAAAGGTTGAAAATACGGCTTTGATATTCTTCTTCTATTCCAATACCGTTATCCTTTATCTTAAACAGATACTCTTTCTCTTTACCTCCCCTTTTTCGCTTTTCCCTTTCTCTCTCCCTCCCTTCATAGCTGACCTCCACTGTTGGCTTCCCCGACTTGTTAAACTTCAATCCATTGTCAATGAGATTCATGAAGAGCTCCTTCATCCATACACGCTGAGTTGAGATGGTGGGTAACTCCTCAGCAACAACTTCTCCTCCTCTTTCCTCGATTATCGCTTTTAAGTCTTTTTTCACCTCCTCTATTAGCTCGTTCAAATCCACCGTTTCTACCTCAATGAACTCTCGTCCAACACGAGACAACGTGAGAATGTCTTTAATCAGCGCACTCATTCTTTCACCTGCTTCTCTCACTTTTTCTAAATATTCTCGCACACGTTCATCAAGCGTATCACCGTAGTCTTCCAGGATAAGCGTGGTAAAAGCTTGTACGGAGCGTAGAGGCACTCTCAAGTCATGGGATACTGTATGAGCGAAATCTGCCAGATCAAGTTTTGCTCTTTCCAAATCCTTCATATATTCCTCTTCCTTTGCCTCTTCCTCTGCTTGCTTCAACTTGACAGCTTGTTCCCATTCAAGAAGTGCACGCTTTGCAGTCCAGGGCAAATTTTGTAACTCCCTCAAGCTCTTCACCACATAATCTACGGCACCTGACTTGAGAGACCTGACTACCAGCTGTTCAGTGCTATGCTTACTATGCTTAGTCATGATGATAAGAGGAGTAATTTCCCTCTTCTCACGACCCATCACTTCTTTAAGCAAGTCTAATCCGCTACCGTCCGGCAGGAAATAATCAGCGATAATGAGGGAAGGGGATTTATTCTCATCCAGCCATTTTAAAGCTTCTTTTAGGCTTGAAACGTTAAAAATTTCCCATTCTAAGCTGTCATCCTTGAATATCCTACGAATAAGTTCTACCTCTATTTCTTCGTCTTCTACCAGTAAAATGGTTCGTGCTCTGGAATCTGCCATAATGCTGTCACACTTCACCCTATCTCAATTATCTATACTTATTTCCGATATAAAAACTTTTTCATCGCTTAAAATTTAATTTTAACTGATATAAAAGCTCCAAATTCTTAAATGACCACTTACAGTAGTTCTTCAAATTCTCTTCCACATGTTGAAATTTTTGTTTATAATGTGCGAAAATTTGATGAAATAAATGATATTATTTAAAAATTTCAAGCTTGACGTTGTCTTCTGCGTGATGTTTCTACAAAGCTCTCAATCACTTCCTCCACTTTTTCCGTCACCCGATATTTTCTTATCGCTTTCCCCTTCGACTTCGTCTGCTCCAATATTTCAAAATTACTACGTAAAAATCCATGCTCTACCAGTATGAGCAGGTGATAAGAAACGAGCATCATTTCTTCTTCCAATGCATTACTTATCTCATTTATATGCATCGGTTTCTCTTCAAGTAACTCTACAATCCTGTATCTGAATGGATGCAGCAGGATATGAACGTCCCTTATTAAATCATCTTCTCTTTCCATTGCATTAACTTAACTTTTTATCCTGTGGTGGAATTTTAATTTAAAGATTAAAGATTGTCTTTTTAAAAAAGGAGGTGAATATGGAAAAAATAGAGCTAAACTATCTGCTAAAGGGGATACTGAATGAAATTTTAGAGGAAGGGACGGGGTTACGAGTAGAGGACGTAGAGGCAGGAATCTTTGTTTCTCCTACCGAGACAACCGAATTTATAAAATCTTATCCGTATGCGGAAGATATTGAGAAGAATATGGGGATGTTGATAAACATAAAAGTTAGAGAGGTTGTGAATGGATTGTTGCACGGGGTGATGATAAGGCTACAAATAAATGAGAGAAAGAGAGTGTTAATAAAGAGTAAGGAGGTTCAAGAGAGTGAGATACTGAATAGCGATTTGGAAGAGGGTGAATTAGTGGAAGAGCGGGAGAAGATACTGGTGCAGAAAACGAATAGGGTAGCTGAAGCGGTGAAGATAGCGCTTGAGTGGATAATGAGAAGTACAATGGATTTAAAAAGAAGGAATGTCGAGATGGTAGCAGATGAGATAAGATGTTTATTGAATATAAAAGAAGAGACAAACATATCAAAGGTTATTTTTGAGACAGAAGCGTTGCCAAATATCTGCTATCTCGCTTTAGGGTGGCTTACAAAGGCGGTTGAGTTGGAGTTCATGGAAAGAGAGGGAAGATACTTTGTTTGTTTGACTTGAAAAATAAAAGAGAAAAAAATAAAAATTAAAAAATGGAAAGGTATAAACGAAGAAAAAATTGAATTTGGTGTGGTGATATGATAATGACAATAGATAGCGCAACCGTAGTGGAATTGGTCAATTTGGTAGCAGGTATTCTCATGTTAGCAGTGGCAATCTACGCACAAAGGAAATTCCGGTTCGTCGTATTCAAGTTAGGATGGGACATAATAGCGGCTTCGGGGGCAATAAGAGTTGTTGGCTCTTTATTCCGGGCATACTACACTTACACTGATTCACTTGAGCTTATTCCATGGGGTAGGGCGTTTTTGGTGGTTGGTAGGGTCGTGTTAGTGATTGGGATATATGTATTGGCAATAGCAGCAATAAACTTATGGGGGAAAGAACGCAGTGGTGGAAACAGAACTTGAGCTTGCGCTAAAGGAGTTGGTAGAAACGGAAGGCGTAAATGCCGGTGCAGTAGTCACGAGGGATGGAATAATGGTAGGATTTTTGAACAAGCATACTCCAGAGGTGGTGTCACCTTTATCATCAGTGGTAGCGATGATGGCGATAACGGCGGAGAAATGCACGAGGCTGTTTAAAAAGGGCGATATGGAAGAGATAATAACGAAGGCTGGCGGTGGTGTGTTATTAACGGAGCCATGTGGGGAGTTTATAATCGTCGTGGCAGTGGATAAAGGTGTTGACCTGGAATCAATTAAGCACCGGATGGAGAGGGTAAAGGACGCTATCAGGGGTATGGTCTGCAAGGGCTGAGGAAAGATGACAATAGATAGCGCAACAGCAGTGGAATTGGTAAACATGGTCGCGGGTATTTTCATATTAGGTATGGCAATTTACGTACAAAGGAAATCCAATTTAGCCATATTCAATCGAGGATTGGACATAATAGCGGCTTCGGGAGCAATAGGAGTTGTTGGCTCTTTATTCCGGGCATACTACACTTACATAGAATCGTATGAGCTTATTCCCTGGGGTAGGGCGTTTTTGGTGGTTGGTAGGGTCGTGTTAGTGATTGGGCTATATGTATTTGCAATGGCGGTATTAAAAATATGTAGCGAGGAAAGAAGATGAACGGGTCAGAACTTGAGCTTGCGTTAAAGGATTTGGTAGCGACAGAAGGCGTAAACGCCTCCGCAGTGGTCACGAGGGATGGAATAATGGTAGGATTTTTCAACAAACATGCAGAAGAGAAAATGTCACCATTGTCAGCAGTAGTAGCGATGATGATGAGAACGGCGGAGAAATGCACGAGGATGCTTAAAAAGGGCGATATGGAAGAGATAATAACGAAGGCTGACGGTGGTGTGTTATTAATGGAGAAGTGCGGAGAGTTTATATTCCTCGTGGCTACGGATAAAGGCGTTGATTTTGAATCAATTAAGCTCCAGATGGAGAAGGTAAAGGATGCTATCAGGGGTATGGTGTGAACGTAATTACTTTAGAGCTCAGGATTTAGGATTTTTCACTTCTTATTGAGCATATTCGTTTATCATATCATCCCACCCAGCACCTCTGCAATCGTGGCGTGAAAAACCAAATCCTTTTTTAGTCGTGCCTCTATCTTTCTCTTCGCATAATCATCTTCCACAAATTTGACATCACGATAGGAAACATTTTTTAGAACGAGTCCGAAAGCAGGCGCAGGTTCAATTTGCTCCTTTACACGTAGTTCCAACAGGTCTTCCACCCATCTTTTATCTTTCATGCCACTGCCAACCATTCTCAACACCGAAACTATTTTCCTCACCATTTTACGCAGAAAGCCGTTTGCTTCTATATCTATGACGATAACCGAATTTCTTTTTTCTATATCTATATCCATATCCATCTCTATCCGCTTTATCTCCCTTACGTGAGTCCCAGCCTCGTGGTTCTCTTGCTGAGCGAAGTTAGAGAAATCGTGTGTTCCGATAAGCAGTTCAGATGCCGCTCGCATGCGTGTTATATCCATATCCAAGTCCAAATCAGTGTGCGTAAATAAAAAATACCGGTATTCACGACTTATGGCATCCTTGCGTGCATTAAATCCCGAATGCGGTTTTGCGAGTGCATATACCCATATATCGTCTGGAAGCACGCTGTTTATCATTCGGGGTGCCACGTTTGAGTTTGAGGTGTCAAAGGAAACGACCTGAGAGAGAGCATGCACTCCTTTATCGGTTCTACCAGCGTAGGAATAATTTGCGGATTTTCGGTCTTCTATGATATTCAGTTTCTTTAAAGCCTTGAAGAGCTCACCTTCTATGGTCGGCACTTCAGACTTAGACTTAGACTCAGACCGAGGCTGAACCTGAAAACCATGATAATTAGTTCCGAGGTAACCAATTTTGAGTGCTATCCTTTTCTTCTCTTCTCGCATTCTCATCAGTAATTGTAATGAGAAAAAATACTTTATATAGACAGACGTAAAAAGAAAGAATACGGGGAGGCAGGAGGCGGTTTTTTAAGTTTTAAGAAAGACTTTATGGAAGTAAGAACAATTCTTGTGGAACCGAAGAACGAAGAGAATGTAGGGGCAGTAGCGAGGGTGATAAAAAACTTCGGCTTCTCAGACCTTTATTTACTAAACCCGCCTGATATAGGGAAAAAAGCATTTTCGGTTGCTTCTCACGCTTACGATGTGCTAAACGCATGCAAAGTAGTGAATTCGGTAGAGGCGGCGATTGCGAACTCTGCTATCGTTGCTGGCACCACCTCTAAGCACGGCATTTCTACTAATAAACACCTTAGAATGCCTTTTTTCTCGCCACGACAATTAAAGAAGAAGGTTGAAAATAAAAGCGGAGTCTTATCCGTTTTATTTGGTAGAGAAGATATAGGGCTATTGAATGAGGAGCTAATGCTTTGCGATATTATTGTATGCATTCCTACGAGTCCTGACTATCCCGTGATGAACCTCTCGCATGCCGTTGCGGTGGTTCTTTACGAATTAAGCGAAGTGGGAACGGCTTCTGGAGGGTTAAAATTAGCAGGTGTGGAGGCTAAAGAGCGTTTATTAATACATATAAAAACGTTTCTGGATGAGATAGGCTATCGGGCGCACAAAAAGGAGAAGACTTTACTCATGCTTAGAAGAATACTTGGCAGAGTAGAACTCACTGCGAGAGAGGTGAAAACGCTGCACGGGATAATAAGAAAGGCGGAATGGAAAATTGGAGAAATTGGAACTCAAGAGGACAACAACGTAGATTCAAAAGAACCAGATGAGCTGGGAGAGCAGGAGAATGAAGATATAAAAATTTGAAAAAAGTTTTATCATGAAGGAAATATATGAATATTATAAAAGCATACGATGCCGAAAATGGTATAATAGCGGAATTTATATACCTATGATAATCAACGAGTGAAGGAGGAGAAAATGGAGAAGAAGCCAGCTATACTCGTGGTTGAGGACGACGCAGGAATGCGTGAGACATTGAGCGACATACTCGCGGATAAAGGCTACGTGGTAAAGCCCGTGGGAACGGGTAAGGAGGCTTTAGCCCTCGCAAAGAAAGAAAAGTTCCCTACTTGCTTGATAGACTTGAAGCTCCCGGACATTACCGGGATAGAGGTATTAAAGGGGCTGAAAGCTCTCAATCCAGAAGCTTATGCTATTATAATCACCGCTTATGCATCCAAGGAGACGGCAATAGAAGCTTTGAAAGCCGATGCCTATTGTTACATTGAGAAACCAGTGAACATAGAAGAGTTGTTGGCAGCGGTTGAAAGAGCTTCTGAGGCTTATCAATCGCTTGAGGATAAGAGAAGAGCGGAAGAAGAGTTGATAGAAACAAGGGATTATTTGGATAATATTATTGCGAGTTCTGCGGATGCGATTGTGGTCGTGGACATGAACGGGATTGTGCGAGACTGGAATAAGAGTGCGGAGGGCATCATGGGTTATCGTGCGGATGAGGTGATAGGAGCATCCAACAGGAGGTTTTTTGCAGACCCCGAAGAACCGGACAGGATAATGGAACGTGTGCAGAGGGAAGGAATGATTAAAAACTATCGGACAATCGTGTTGAGGAAAGATGGGAAGCCCGTTCATATCAGCATGTCTGCGGCATTGTTGAAGGACAAAAATGGCGTGCCGATTGGCACTGTCCGTGTGAGCAGAGATATAACCGAGCAAAAGCGAGCGGAGGAGGAACGTGAAAAACTCCTTAAGGAGCTTGAAGCAAAGAACACCGAGATGGAGAGGTTTACTTACGTGGTCTCTCACGACTTAAGGTCACCCCTTGTTACCACTCAGGGTTTTGTTAGCGTGCTACGAGAAGATTTAGAACAGAATGAGATAGAAAAAGTGGAAAACGATTTGAAGTATATAGAAACCTCTGTTAAAAAGATGGACCACCTTTTGAGTGATACACTACAACTCTCTCGTATCGGTCATGTGGTGAATCCGCCAGAAGATGTACCTTTTGGCGAACTTGTTCAGGAAGCCCAGGAGCAAACAGCAGAGCAAATAAAATCGAGTGGAGTTGAAATATCCGTGGCTGAGGACTTCCCGGCTGTTCATGTGGACCGCATAAGGATAGTCGAAGTGCTTGTGAACCTGATTGGGAACAGCATGAATTACATGGGTGAACAACCTCGCCCGAAAATAGACGTTGGTTATCGTGTAGATGGCGAAGAAACCGTGTTTTTTGTGAAGGATAACGGAATAGGAATAGACAAAAGCCAGCACGGGAAGGTGTTCGAATTGTTTTACAAGTTGGATAGAACTGGTAAGGGAACAGGTGCGGGTCTCGCCATCGTGAAACGGATAATCGAGGTGCATGGAGGTCGTATATGGATAGAATCAGAGAAGGGTAAAGGGTGCGCGGTGTGTTTTACATTGCCGGTTACGTGAAGATGCATGATGCAAGGATGCATGAAGTAGATGACGAGGCATGGCGTTTCAAACGTATAACGTCCTCAGGATGTATAACTATAAAATAGCTATATTGGTGATTTCTATTAACTTTATTTTCTATTTATTTTAATTCCGAAAATTTTATAAATGCATTTCAAAAATGATGCCATAGGCAGAATTTTTGTCTATAAAAATAAATAGGAGGTGATATGGAAAATGAAAAAACTAATCGTGCTCGGAATTGTGGCAATACTGTTGGCAGGGCTAACAGGAATAGTAATGGCAAAATGCATTACATACAAAGAAGTGGGCGATCAGATTAAGGTAACCATCCAGGACGAAGGCATTGAAGAAGACATTAACCCTGAGACCGTTAAATGTGAGGGTGTATCTTTTGTAAAATACAAGCTTACTGGCAACGGCGATAAACTTATGCTCTGGTTCGACATAGAAGATCCAGAAGGTGTGCTGACACTAACAGGAGAATTCTATGATGGTGAATCTTTCGAACTTCCGTGTGTGCCAGCGTGATGAGTGATGAAGAAAACTAAAAATAATCCGCACCGGGCTGCATAACTTGGTGCGTGTTTTCTTTTTTACATCTAATGCAGCGCCTTTTCAATTTCATCCAACAAAACATTCATGGAAGAAGGTTTTTCTAAAAAGTCAATAGCGCCTATTTCCAGTGCTTCTTCCCTTACAGAAACATCAGCGCTGACAAACAATATTCTCGCATTACCATCTAACTCAAGTATTTCTATTGCTGTTTCTATTCCGTTCTTGACAGGCATTCTATGATCCATGATGATTAAATCCGGCTTCTTGTTAAATTTTTTGTATTTCTCTATCGCTTCCTGCCCATTTGTTGCCACGTCTAAAACGGTGTATTCGTTATTCCTTTCTATCATTATCCTGTATAGTACCAGTATATCCGGGTCATCATCAACGAGGAATATTGTTTTAGTTTCGGGCATTATCTCTACCCTTTGGATTAGGTTTAGGAATAATCACATTAAAGATGCTTCCCTGCGTATGGTCCCCCTCTATTCGGTCTTCTACCCAAACCTCTCCGCCATATCTGCTTACAAGCGTTCTCACCAGGTATAGCCCGATTCCGCTTCCCTTCATATATTTATGCCCTTTATGAAAACGTTTAAAGATTGCTTCCTTCGCTTCGTCCGGGACTCCTCTTCCTCTGTCTTCAACACTTATCTCATAAAATTCTTTACCTTTTTTCGCATAATCCTCAACGCCGATACCAATCTCGACTTTTGTGGATGGGGTGAATTTTATCGCATTATCCAGTATATTGACGAATATGTCGTTTGCAAAAGAATCAGCGAGGATATATTGTTTCTCTTCCGGAGGTATGTAGTTTATTTCGACTTCTTTGTCCTTATGGTCTGCCTTGACAGTATCAATGCTCTCCTTTAGAATGTCCGTTAAATCAATAGCTTTCTGCTCAGGTTCGATTTCCTGAATCTGTCTGAGTTTTCTCACATTTTCAATTAGCTTTGCACTCCTTTTAACCGCGGATAGCGCCTTCTCTACACAACTCTTTTGTTCCTGCTCGCTGAGACCTGAGTCTGACAGCGCACCAAGATAGCCCATTATTATTTGGTTTATGTTATTTATGTCGTGTGCCATCAGGTCGTTATAAAATTCCGCTCTCTCTTTCAATACGAACACTTCTTGTTCTAATCTACTTTTCTCAAACCCTCGCTTAATGATTTGTTTCAGGTCTTCCACATGATAAGGCTTCAGGATATAACCGTAACAACCTTTCTGCATCGCCTCTATCGCCGTATCTAAGGAGGGATAGCCAGTGATGATTATTCCAATCGTATATGGATTGATTTTTTTTGCTTCCTCTAATACATCTATACCATCTTTTCCAGGCATCTTTAAATCTGCTAATACCACGTCGAAGTGCTGTTCTTTCAGTATATCTAACGCTTTAAATCCGTCTTCTGCTGTCGTCACCTCGTAACCTTCTTCTTCCAATATCGCTTTGGTGGTGACCAGAAAAGCGAGCTCATCATCAACTATGAGTATTTTCTTCTCCTTCTCCTTCTCTTTCATTTTCTCCCTCTTTCTCATGTATAGGTAGTGATACAATAAATGTTGTGCCTTCTCCAACTTCGCTTTTGACTTCAATTCTACCATTATGTCTTTGTATTACTCCGTAAGAGACCGACAAGCCCAAACCCGTGCCTTTACCGCTTTTTTTGGTGGTGAAGAAGGGGTCAAATATCTTATCAATCTCTTCCTCTGTTATCCCACAACCAGTATCGGCAAATTCTATCTTAATTTCTGGCTCTCCAGTAAGGTGAGGATAAGTTCTTATTGCTAATTCTCCACCTTCAGGCATGGACTCTACCGCATTTAGTATTATATTCAGAAACACCTGCTTGAGATGTTCCGAAGAAGCCATAACATCAGGCAATTTTGTGTCAAAATCTTTAATTATTTTCACGTTACGATTGGCGATTTGGTTTTTCGTGACAGCCAATATTTCATCAAGTGGAACATTGACGTTTGTAGGTGCCATAATCTCTTTTTGTGGGCGATATAAATCCAAAAGCCTCCGGACAATACTCGCAATACGAATCACTTCTTGCTCTGCAATCTCTAAATAATTTTGTTTATTCTTAGATACCGAATCAGATAATAGATACAGACAGTTTTTTATTCCACCTAAGGGATTGTTTATTTCATGAGCAATATCAGCAGATAATCTACCAAGAGCAGCGAGTTTCTCTGATTGAATTAACTGTTCCTGGGTATCTCTTAGTTTTTTATTAGCCTTTGATACTTCTCTGTTAATGGATGTCAAGCCAAAATAGACCAGAAAAACCATTGCAATAACACTTCCCGCAATCACCATACTATCTCGTATCATTGCCCATACAGCCGAATTAACGCTTTCAAGAGAAAATCCCACCCAGATGGTATAACCGCGACTACTTGGAGTGATAACAACCTTTATGCTTTCTCCATTGTAAACATCATCCTTGACCACGGTTTCTGATGTGGTGATGGCGGGATCCTTGATAAATTTGCCACGTTCTTGCTCTATGCTGGATATGTAAATTTGACCGTTAGGTTTTACTATTCTGCAATAAATTATATCCTCAGGTTCCGATACTTTATTCACTATGTTTATTTTATATACAGGGACATAGACTTCAGCAGCCCCGACGCTGGTGGCGGTCAATTCGGCTAACGCAACCTTCTCACTGATCTTTGCATCAATCATGTGATCTCGCTCGCGATTAATGGTTAGAGCAGTCTGAATACCGATTACAAGAATCAGAACTAAAAAAATATAAAAGATTGTTCGATAGGAGAAGAATTTCCCCTCATCCTTTAATCTGGCTAAATGCCCTTTTTTCCTCATCTTAGATACCAATTCTTAGTAATTGCTCAAAGTTGTGGGGATGAGCTATGGTCTGCGTGCACAAGCATTATTCTTATGTTCTCGTCAATCTCTGCTACAACATCTTCTGTGACATATCCACTTTTTACCATTTCATTTTTTGTGATGTATGCACCCTTATTGAAAAAAACTATGTTTGTGGTGCTTACTTTACCTGATAGATATATTCCCAGTTCCCATTGTGCAAGTATCACGGGATTATATAATCGTGCAAGTTCGTCTATTTCTTTCGGTGTGAGATGGTCAACATGTCCATGCGTTAGGAGAATGAGGTCAATGTCTTCAAAGGCACTATAATTTTTGTATTTTGCCGGGCAGTCAGGGTTTGCTTCTAACGAGGGGTCTATAATTATTCTCGTGCCATTCACCGACTCGAAAACAAATTGCGCATGACCTAACCACAATACCTTTATGCCTTCTATCTCTCGCTCAACGCCGTATTCTAAAACAATAGGCTCTGCTCTCGTAGCCCCTTTTTCTCTATACCTGTTCACTTCATCTACAAACTCATCTGCCGTTTGTGCCATCTCAGGGAAAGTATGGTAGTGATAGGGTATTACATATTCTGGGTTTATCAGCGTAGCGGCATAAGCTGCTTCCTCTGGACCCATGGTATAAAAACCACAACTGCTTAAAAAAGCAACATCGGGCTTGTAGTAGTCGCCTATGATAAATTTCATATCGCCGAAAAGAGCGGTATCACCAGAAAAGTAGAATTTCACTCCGTTTTCAAATTCGATTAAGTATCCATTAGAAGTGCCTGTGTAAATAGGTCCTTCAAATCCAACGCCTTCCACCGGAATCCAAGGCTCAACTATTTCTATCTTCTCCTTTGTCGCTTGCTGGTATCCTGCGATGGAAATACCCAGAGAAGCCACTGAGATCACCACAACTATCCCTATCGCTATCCCTACTTTTTTATCCATTTTCACGACATTTTTTATTTTAAATAAATATCTAATAAAACTATCATAGATTGATAGGTTGTCAATTTTATAAATTATCGAAATTTTTTACAGGCATCTCTGGCAGAGTAATGGCAAAATATTTTTCCATATTTGTTTAAAAAATTTGGCAATTTTAATAAAAAAAATAGCAACAATACGAAAATATTTATGAGGAAAAGATATAAAGTTAGAGTATTCAAAAATGAAAGGCAACCCGGCTGTAATCCTGCTCGTCGAAGATGACGAGGCGCATGCAATGCTTACAATGCGCGCCCTTGAAAATGCAAAGCTTGCGAATGAGATTCATTGGGTAGTTGACGGTGAGGATGCGATGAACTATCTCTTCCACCGTGGGAAATATGCAGATAATGGAAAAAGTCCTCGCCCCGATTTAATTCTTCTCGACCTCCGACTTCCCAAACTCGACGGTCACGAAGTGCTAAAGGAAATAAAAAAATCTGATGATTTGAAGCATATACCAGTAGTGGTGCTTACCACTTCGGAAAGCGAAGGTGATATGATCCGGGCATACAGCAATTATGTGAACAGTTATCTTGTAAAACCCATAGACTTCGGTGAGTTCTCAGAAATGGTACGAGAACTGGGTTTTTATTGGCTTATGTGGAACAGGCATCCATGGAGAGATTGAATGAATATCAAACAAGCGAAATTATAGCATCTAAAAGCCCTTCCATCTTTCCTGTCGCCTTTTTAACAATAAACGCGGATTTCAGAATGTAACTTTTAACTCCCTTCTCGTATGTCTTGATTATATCATCATTCCGCTCTGAAGAGGTAAGAACTACAACAGGAATATCTTTGATTCCTTCTTTCTGCTTTATTTGCTCCAGCACCTCTATTCCATCAAGCTTTGGCAGACGCAGGTCAAGCAAGATTATGTCCGGCTTCGGATACTTCTTTTCGTCCGCGTAATCGCCCCGGTTATAGAGGAAATCAAGTGCCTCTTCACCATCTCTTGTTACAAAAACCCTGTTTCTCAGCCTACTCCCCTCTAAAGCCTTCCTTATAATAAACACATCCTCCTTCAAATCTTCTACAAGCAATATCTTTATCTCTTTTTCTTCTCTTTCTTCCATTTTCTATCTCTTCTTCAATACACTTCCTATACGTGCTTCAATTTCTTCCGCTGAGAATGGCTTCCTCAGATACCCTTTTATTCCTGCTTTCACTGCTTTCACTATTAAATCAGGCGTGTCTGAGGATTCTGCAACCATCAGGATAACAATGGCAGAGGAATTCTCTGCTTCTATAATGCGAGTTGCCTCGATATCTTCTATATCCTCTAATGCCGCATCTACAAGCATAATATCTGGCTTCAGCTTCATATATTTATCTATTGCTTCTTTACCATCTTTAGCTGTGCCGACAACCTCGAAACCAAGTTTTTCCAATACCGTAGTAAGCATGATGCATACAAATGGAGAGCTATCTGCTATCAATACCCTCATCCTCTCCTTATTCATTGTACCATTTTCCGTTTCGATAATCAGAGTATAAAAGCTTTTCGATTTTTTCTATGTCGTTTAATCCCAGATGGAGTCGCTATTTCATGTAAATACTAAGCATAATATTACCACTGGTATCCATTCACCATCAACGAGCAAATCCAGTGATTTCCCTATTTTTAACCCTTCTTTGCAAAAATGTATGATATACCAGTATCCGTATGCAATGGAGAAGATTAAAACGAAGAGATACTGGTGAAAAAAGCCTGAGAGATAAGAAATTGCAAGCCAGGGTATGAGTGTTGAGTTAAGAACAAGAAGAAGGTTTTTCGTTTTTCGCCTTCCAAAAACTACTGGGATTGTTCGCACTCCGCTTATTCTATCGCCTTCGATGTCGCGAACGTCGAATAAAAGCGAGTTTATAACGCTTTTAGTAAAAAAGAAATAAAAGGCTAAGGCAATCAATATAAGGTATTTTTCTGGTAAGCAAATTGCAGGAAGGAAAGTTGAACATACGCCCCAACTAAGTGCTATGATTAAATTTTTCATGCCAAGTACATCTTTTAACCGAGGAAGGTTAGATGATACTCTTACACTGTAAATAATCCCGGTGAATAATGGAAAAAGAAGAATTGGTACACATAAAATATCTTGCAAAAAGCCCAATAATACGGAAATCATAAGTGAAAATAACAGAAAACATGCGATAATATGCTCTTTCTCTTTAATAAATTTCACCCTTTCTGGGACATTAACAGAGTCTTCTTTCAGGTCTGTCAGTTTGTTAAGACTGTATATGCTAAAGGTCACAAAAAAAAAGCTGAGGAGTATATTCAAAATTGGAGTTGTATTAAACAATAAAAATGAGAAATAAACTTCTAAAATGCTGTTTATCGATAGAAAAATAGAAGTCGATAAAAGGAAGGTAATAAGTTCATTATATTTATAGATTAACCACTTTTGATATTTAACGATAGCACTTATATAATAAGCCGCCCCTTGAAAAAGCTCTTCTAACATAAGACCTATAAGCCATTACTCTGTTCCTATGCACTATCATCAGCGGACAACCCAAGCTGAAAAACGGTCTCATTAACAGCGAGAGCAATTTTTATTTACATCTTTGTCCGTCACCATCACTAGATCCGGTCAACCTTTTTTGATAGTTGACGGTAGTACTTATACAATGTTCTCCCCCATGAGAGACCTTTTTTATCATAACTTATCAGGTCTCTATTATAATCGTATATTCCGCCATTAGTAAACAATCCAAGATTAAAAACAGCCTCAGTAATAGTGAAAGCTATTTTTACATCTTCATTTATCACCAATAAAGTAAATTTTGGCTTACGTAAAAGTTTTTTAAGTACTTCTTCTGCTACTTCAAATGTCTTATCCAATACATTATCGGTCAATATGAGCTCTACATCAATCCCTTTTCTTATTACCAATTTTTCGATTATTTCTGGGTACTCTGGATGAAAAATGGGAGAAAGGCCTTTCACTTCGTTAGCAGTTTCAAGTATTTGCAGAAAGGTCGCATGTGCTTTGAAAATGTCAGTAGGTGTATCCTCTAATAAAACAGAATGTATCTATTCAGGTTTTTAAAGTTTTTCTCTTTTGATAAAAAGGTAGTTTCGAATAATACCTTGGTTCTAAATGA
>JAFNKG010000055.1 GCA_017883965.1 Candidatus Methanophagales archaeon
AAAAAGTGTTTCAGGAGTTTTCGTTGTAGTTCACGGAAAAACCGTTTACGCATTGGCAGCTGGCTCATTCACCGAAGGTTGGAAAGTTAGGCCAAACGACGTAATGCACTGGAAGGTTATGGAATGGGCGTGTCAAAACGGCTATTCAAAATACCAAATGGGATTAGTTTCCGAACCTCCTCCGGCCGAAGGTTCAAAGGCTTGGGGGATTTGGAGATGGAAAAGAGAATGGAAAGGCCGTCTAGAGAGAATCCAAATATTTGACAAGCTTTTCATGCCGAGATACATACTCGTGCTAAAAACCAAAAAACTAGCTGAACGAGCTTACGCACTCTTTAGATAAAATAGCTCATACTTTGGAGGAATGCAAATTGAACGAGAAAAAAATAATCGTGTTTGCTCCACATCCCGATGACGAAACATGGGGTTGCGGAGGAACAATAGCTAAAAAAATTGAGGAAGGGTACGAAGTCCTTATTGTAGTTATGACCGACGGTAGACATGCCTTCACAAAAATGTTAGGAATATACTCTGATCCAACGCCAGAGGAATTGAAAGAAATTAGGAAAGAGGAAACAATACGGGCGGCGGCAATCTTGGGTGTACCAGAGAAAAATTTGATGTTTTTGGAGTTTGAGGACGGAACACTTGAGGAGAACGAGGAAATAGCCGAGGAGAGAGTTATCAAAATACTGAAAGAAATTAATGTAGAAGAAGTTTATTTCCCCTACGAAAAAGATTACCATCCTGATCACCGAGCTGCAAATAGAATTGTCAGGAACGCAATAACAAAGTTGGGAGTTTCACCGAAGAGATATCAATATTCTATTGTTCATAAGCACGGACGCATTGGGCCGATAATAGATGCCATACTGGACCTTTTCAAGCATTGTATCATCCGTGTCGATGTTTCAGAGTTTCTATCGTTAAAGGATAGGGCTTTACGAGAAATTAAGAGCGAATTTTTTATTATATCGCCTAAACAGAAAGAGCCTTTGTGGAATGATATGAGTAAGATTTTGAAAAAAGTTGAACGCTTCTACTTGGACAAATAGGAGAAATATAATTTAGCTTTGTTGTCACGCGTACGCGGGGAATGAGCATTGTTGGAAGTTTTAATTACTATCACTCTAGCTAGTTTAGGTGTTTTTGTTGGATTCTATTTCTTCTATTATATAATCTGTTTTCTAAGTATAAAGGCAGAACGCTCAAAGAAAACCAGAGGTTTCCCAAAAGACGGTCTTCCAACGGTTTCCATCATAGTTCCAGTCTATAACGAAAGTACAGTAATTTCAACGAGAATCAAGAATCTTCAAGATTTACATTATCCTAGAAACAAGTTTGAAGTTGTATTCGTAGACAGCGGGTCTGTTGATGGTACTGCTGATCTCATAGAGAGTTTAGCAAGAGACAGTCACCTTTCGATTAAGTTTGTCCAACAAGGCAGTAGAAAAGGTTTCAATAGCGCCGTAATAGATGGTTTTGCTCGGACAACGGGAGACATTGTCATAATTACTGGAGCTGAAACCGATTTTGATCTAGAAGCTTTGAATTTTTTGGTAAGGCATTTTGCTGATCAGGAGGTAGGGGCGGTCACGGGGAGACAAAGAGTAAAGAATGTCCAAGAAGGCATGTCTCCGAAGCTGGAAGTTGCATACAGAAATCTCTATGACTTCATTCGGGAAGCTGAAAGCTGCATTGATTCCCCGTTTGACATTAAAGGTGAAATTGCTGCGGCTAGAAGAAGTATTGTTAGGCGTCTTGTAGAAAATCCAGAGATGCTTCACAAAGGTTGTATAGACGCGTGCTTTTCGTTTCAAGCCAGAATGGATGGGTACAAGACAGTTTATGAGCCAAATGCTGTGTACTATGAGCTGTCGCCAAGATTGATGCGAGATTCGTTTAAACAGCAAATTAGAAGAGCGGCAACTTTGATCCAGAATATGCTGGTTTTCAAAAATATGATGCTTAAAAAAGCATTCGGCGCTTTTGGTATGCTAATTATGCCAGCTCACTTTCTGATGCTTTTAGTTTTGCCGTTTCTTTTTCTATTTGCTTCGATTATCACAATTGCCTTAGCCGCACTTTACCCTTCGAATTATTTGTTTCTTTCAATGGTGGTTTTGGGTCTACTGGTTATAGCTCTTTCGAGGAGAGTTCAGGCGTTTGTTAAAACTCAATTAGTCCTGATAGTAGCAACCTTGAGACTTTTATTCGGTGTTGAAACCCAAAAGTTTGAACGATTGCAATCTACGAGACCCAAGGCATCAAAAACGGGTAATTAGGGGAGATAATAACATGCGTTGGAACAGGAAACGTGTTCTTGTCACTGGAGGAGCTTCTTTCATAGGAAGCCACTTGGTTGACAAGTTGTTGTCGCTAGGGGCAGAAGTCAAAGTTGCGGATGATTTCTCTAGTGGAAAGCTTGGCAACTTGGAATACCCTTCAACCAATAAAGGTTCTGGAGTTTGGACTTCGGAAAACCTCGCCGTGCATAAAGTAGATCTAAAAGATAAAACTTCAGCCAAGCTCATGATTAAAGACGTTGATGTAGTTTTTCACCTTGCAGCCTTGCATGGAGGAAGGGGGTATATCCACACACATCCAGCTCAATGCTGCACCAATATGATACTTGATCAGCTAGTTTTCGAAGAAGCTTACAAAGCTGGAGTGGAAAAAATCTGTTTTGCCAGTTCAGCCTGTGTATATCCTTCTTATCTTCAAGAGTCAACAGGATCACTTTATCTTCTCAAAGAAGGAGATGCGGACCCATTTGTCAGAGGCAAAGCTTTTTCAGATTTGGAGTATGGTTGGGCAAAGCTAATGGGAGAAATGGCTTTGAAAGCTTACCATAAACAGTATGGGATAAGTACTTCTTCGGTTAGAATTTTTACGGCTTATGGTCCTAGGGAGAATGAAACACATGCAATAATAGCGTTGATTGCCAAAGCTTTCGTTAAAATGGATCCTTATCAGATTTGGGGAACTGGAGAACAAGATAGAAACTTTACGTATGTTTCGGACATAGTGGACGTTCTAGTGCTTGCCGCAGAGAAAATAGATGATGGCACTCCTGTTAATGCAGGTAGAGACGATAGGATCACGATCAATGAAGTGTGTGAAATGATATTTTACATAACAGGTTGGAGGCCAAGAAATATCAAGCATGACTTATCCAAACCTCAAGGAGTGGCTTCCAGAGCAGCTGATTTGACCAGAGCGAAGAAGATCTTAGGATGGGCGCCTAAGGTCTCCTATAGAGAAGGGTTCAAGCGAACCGTCGAATGGTACTTTACTCATAAAGCGAGGGGAGATGTGAAGGCAAATCTAAATAGGCTACTTACGGAGCGCTGAATGAAATAAACTAATAGAAAAGTGACTATGAATTTACAAGAGTTTCGAGGCTTGTTTGATGAGTACGGCAGGTAAAAACTTGGTCACTTTAGGAATATGTGTCAGGAATGCTGAAACGACTCTAAAAGACGCTTTAGACAGTATTGTTGATCAGGATTTTCCCTACGAACTCATGGAAATAGTTTTTGTAGAAAGCCACAGTGAGGATGGCACATTATCTATAATATCGGATTACATATCACGGATGGATATAAAGGCTAAAGTCTTTCATGCTAAGCGGGAGGGTGTGGGTTCGGCAAGAAACTTGGTAGTCAACAATGCTGGCGGAGACTACATAGTTTGGGTTGACGGTGACCAGATACTAACGAAAGATTTTGTGAGAAAACAGTTTGAGTTTATGCAACGGAATCCGACCGTTGGAATCGCGGGAGGGACTCATGGAATTTTTGATGGAGAAAATCTTGTTCTGAACTTAGAACTTATTCCAAAAATAATAGACCATGTGCGAAGTGATAATAGGAAAAGTTTTCTGTGGAAAACTGAGAAGCTTCCTGGCACCGGGGGATCGATTTATCGAGTCAGAGCTATAAAGGAAGTAAATGGATTTGACGAAGATCTCAAGTTGGTAGGGGAAGATATGGACGCTGCTAAGAAAATAAAAGATGCTGGCTGGTTAATTAGCCGAAATGACGCGGTGTTCTATGAGAGACACGGGGGTATGTCAGATTTGAAAGCTCTATGGAACAAGTATTTTTGGTATGGTTACGGCAACCATATCCTGTATCGCAAGAGAAGAGACTTATTTTCCCTCCCAAGAATGGTCCCTCCTGCAGGTTTCATAGCAGGATTTTTGTATTCTCTCATCGCGTATAAACTCATCGGCAGAAAGATTGTCTTTCTACTGCCGTTTCATTTCGCGTTCAAAATAACTGCTTGGTTTTTGGGTTTTGTTAAAGGTCAAATAGGTTAAGATGAAAATAGAAGAACACGCTTGCTTCTTGTGTAATGGCACTGAGCACAGAGGTCATAAATTTTGTTCTCTTTTACTGATGAAATATGGAGAACCTTCAGGGAGACTGCTCATGAAAGAGCAAAATATTTAAAGACCTTGTACATGGAGCAGGCTGCAAACTTTAATCCGATTGTCTATTTGGATGTTGGAGCTGGGCTCGGTTATAACACATTTCTTTGGGGCGAAAATGCGAGCGAAGTTTTGGCGGTTGACCTCAGTTTTCCGAAGAATAATCTGCTAAAAGATTGCAAGAAAATATCTTTAGTAATAGCTGACGTGCGTTTTTTGCCATTGAAGGATGGACTTTTCGACATGGTTTCGTTATTCTCCGTTATTGAGCACGTTACTGATCAGGAGCTCGCGTTAAAGGAAGTATTTCGCGTCTCAAAATCGAATGCAGAGTTGATTATCCAAGTTCCTAACAGGCTTTTCCCATTGGAGTTACATTCTGGCCTGCCCTTTATATTTTACATACCATCCAAGCTGAGGGCTCCTTTTCTTGAAAGGATCAATTATGGGTGGCTTAACAAGGTAGATACTCCGAACATTAATAAATTGAGGAATATGACTTGCAAATTGTTCCCTGAAGCGAAAATCGCAATAAAAAAAGTGATGTATCCTCCTTCAGTTGTTTGGTCAAAATTGCGACCACTATACATAATATTTCAAAAATTTCACATACTGCATCTTATTCCACTAGGATATCTTTTGGTAATAAAGAAGCGCGCGCATCGCGCGCTCATGAGTTTAAAAGGCTAACGTCTGTAAGATCCAAAAAATAGCCGAAAATGAGCAGCAACGAAAGGATTATCCTAAGGGCGATGAGTTGAAAGATGCAAGAGTTCTGGAAAGGTACGCCCACAGCATACAAAAAAAGCGAGTATGGCGTCAAGAAAAGATTGGATGCTCTTTTTGAGGCCGGTTTCGAGCCTGCCAATGAAGTGATATTGGACTTGGGCGCCGGTGCTTGCGCTTATAGCAGAGTTATGAAAGACATGTTTGCGAGTACCGTCGTAAGCATAGATATAGATCGTAGACTCCTCAGCCAAGCTGGCAGAGGACTGGATCGAGTCCAATGCACGGCCTCAGCACTTCCGTTTCGCCAACACTGTTTCGATGGCGTTCTTATTATTGAGGTGCTTGAACATTTGCAAGACGATAGAGTCTGTATTTCTGAATCTGTCAGAGTTCTTAAGGATGACGCTTATCTGCTGATTACTGTGCCCAATTCGTTTTTCATATTAGAGACTCATGGTATGCGAGTCTTTTCAACAGAAATTGAAAACCTTTTGGGTTTGGGAATACCGTTCGTGTCGTTTCTGCCGAAAGTTCTCAGAAAATACATCGAACGCGCTAGAGTATACTCGGTAAAAACTCTTACCAAGTTGCTTAATGAATTTAACTTGCAAATCTTTTCAATTGACTATATGATGCCTCCATTGGACAAATTTGAAAGAGGTGAAATCAAAATAAAAAATGTAAATATGAATTTAACTGCTGCGTTACGTGAAATTCTTTCAAAAATCGAACGGACTCCATTGAGAATATTTGGAGCGCACATTCTAATCGTGGCTCGGAAAAATTGATTTTTCTAAGGTGAGCAGCTGAATCTTATTTCGAGGCGTGCGCGAGGTTCATCAAGTGACATCCAATGTTAAAGTTTCGATTGGCGTTTGCGTTAAAAATGCTGAGTCAACTTTGGAAGCAGCTATGAGCAGTATATGCGTGCAAGATTTTCCAAAGGAATCTATGGAACTGATCGTTGTTGATGGTTGTAGCAAGGATAAAACATTGTCTATCGTTAAGAATAGCCTCTATGGGATGAATATGAAAACTAGTGTTTTCTCGGAAAATAAAGGATTGGGAGCGGCGAGGCAGATAGTTGTTGACAATGCAAGTGGAAAATACATTCTTTGGGTCGATGGTGATATGATATTGTCTAGGGATTACGTAAGAAAACAGGTAGATTTTATGGAGCGAAACCCTGCAGTAGGAATTGCCAAAGGGAGATACGGACTACTGAGCGGACAGAACTTGGTCGCCTTCCTGCAAAATGTCGATTATTTGGGAAAAGCAGTCAGTTGGTGGGGGAGTGAATATAAAGAGAATGTTACATCAAAACCTTTGGGGGCAAGCGGATCTATCTATCGAGTTAAATCCATAAGGCAAGCTGGAGGTTTTGATAGACGCATCACGGGCGGTTATGAGGATATGGATGTGGAGCGAAGGACTAAGGCCGCAGGTTGGTTGGTTTATGCAACAGATGCGGTATTTTTCGAACAGCACAGAAAATCTTGGAAGGCTCTTTGGGATCAGTATTTTCGTTGGGGTTATGGTGCACATTGTGCTCATCATATAAATAGAGATGTATTCCTTCCTCCTTTTCCCCGTCTTTACGAAATGTTGCCTCCGGCGGGTTTTTTAGCAGGTCTTTGGCGCTCAATCATAGCCTACAAACTGATCTGTCAAAAGATAGTTTTTCTGTTGCCCCTTCAGTACGCTTTTAAGAGAATAGCTTGGTGTTTCGGCTTTGCAAGAAGTCACATAGGTGGATACGGACATCAATAGTATCCATTTTGGCCAGATTTTCTAAAGACTAACTGATACATTTAGTCAAGGTGAAGATACTATTTGCGGGCGCTTATGGCTTGAATTGGATGGAAGAGAAAACTCAGTAGATACGTCCAAGAGAAACTGGGATTGGAAAGAGTAGGGTGAGTGGGGACAGGGGGCATCCAGGATGTTTACTCGCATGCTGGAATTCTTATTTCGGATATTTCGTCTCATTATCAACATTTCCAAGGACATCAATGACCAGGTATGGCTTCAGAAAATATATGAATCAAGGATTATTGGAAAAGCCTTTGTTAAGGTATTCAGTTATCTCAACGTAGGAATGCTCATTTACACTTTTACGAGCCATAGCCACTTGATACCCACGTGGTCTCTGATGGACTACGAATCCAAAACAATGGTAGCGTTTACTCCTTCTCTCGGAGATGTGGTGGTGGATGTGGGGGCTTATGTGGGTCGTTATGCTCTAAAGGCGAGCAGGAAAGTGGGTGACGTCGGCGTGGTCATCGCAGTTGAGCCAGATCCAAAAGCTTACACGCTTTTGGTTCACAACTTAGCTCTAAACGGAGCAAAGAATGTGCGCCCCTTGAACATCGCCCTTTCAAACTACAACGGGATTTGCAAACTTTACACGGGTAAGCCGGGGCTCACTTCTCTCGAAAAGGAGACGTTCGAGATACACCATTCAGGCGGCATTGCCGAAGGCAAGCCAATCTTTGTTGCGTGCCGCACGCTGGATTCTCTGTTAGCTGAATTGGGCATAAGGCGGGTTGACTGGATCAAAGTCGATGTGGAGGGTGCGGAACACGAGGTTTTACAGGGCATGATAAGGACGATTGAGGGGAACAAGCAAGTTAAGTGTATGTTTGAGATCCACCATAGGGACGGGGTTGACAAAGTGAAACCTCAATTGAGAAAGATGGGCTTCAAGATTTCGGATGTGGGTTACGCGCACATCTTAGCATTCAAAAGTGCTAACTCCCGCTCATAACTGCGTCTATTAAGACTTGTCCCCACGCGCTTGGTGCAGGCAGGCCATCTGAGGATACCAGATGCCATTGGTCAACTATTGTCCAGTCCCAAGCGTTGTATCCAATACCCCATTGATTACAAATATTGAAAACATTCCTTGCCCATTGAAGTTCTTGTCCCAATGCCGTTAAGCCTGAAGGAAGAATAATTACGTCATCTTCCCACAAGTTAACGCCGATTTCACCCACTATTACTGGAACATTTAAGGTATTAACAGCATATTCAAACTTGCACTGCTGCATCTTTGTATAACAGTTATCGTAAATATAAGCATCATACCATTGTGGACTGTAATATGTTCGATACATGTGCCCTGCATAGAAAAGATTACCAGCTGTATCTTCTAGGTTAGCATGCTCAATCCAGTCAAGTGTAGGTGAAATGAAATGCTCCCATGTGTTTTCTGGGGAAGTGCTCATCCCCCACTCGCAGAGTATCAAGTTTTCTGCTCCTGTGTCTCGAATTGCATCAATAGCCATTTGCATTGCTTCAAACCAGTCATTCCTAAAAGTTTCAATCTCTTCTAAATAGCCCCAACCATTAGGCTCATTGTACAGCTCGAAGATAACATTTGAGTAAATTTTTAGCTCGCCTGCTACACTTGCCCAATAATCAGCGAAAGATTGTTTCCCATTAGGAAATATCTCTTCTTCTTCTGGATACTTTAAATAAGGCGAATACGGCACTGGTGAAGTACTATAGTCATGAGTGTAATACCACCAACCACTCTTCACACCCCAAAGGTCAAAAATTACGTATAGCCCTTCCTCAGCAGCTATCGCAGCTGTACGTTTCAGGTTGTAGCGATAGCTTGTTGTACCCTCACCACCCAGCGGTTCAAGGTCAATTATATCTTGAATCCACCATTCAGCAGAAGTATGGAATCTAACACAGTTAATACCCCAATTATGCATCTGCTGCATATGATATCGAACTGCATCTTCATCCCATACTAAATGACCTTGATACCATACTCCACCTTCAGGCCACCACCAGCCAGTAGGATCATTTGCGTACTGATAGATTCCGCAGCCTCTAAGATAAATGATGTTACCAAAAACGTCTTTGAGATATTTTCCATCAACATGCAGTGGAGACATGTAAGCAATGCTTCCAGAACTATGAATTGAGGAACTTGCGTTCATAAGTGAAAAAACACCGGGCAAAAGTAATAATAATACTAAAGTAACCGAAACCATCCAAATAAGAGGGATCTTCGTTGTCCTGTTTGTCTCCTTCATTTTTCTCCTCCCCAGTCATCTTCTACTTTTCAACGGATAAATTATTCGGATGAGTAAATTTAGTGTTAGTGTACACATGATGGTCACTTATACAATAATGCAAAAGAGATATATTAAGTCTTCTATCTTGCGATAGTTCGCTCTAAAAGACCTAATTGCGATAGAATCAGCATACAAAAACTCAGAACAAATCAAAGATCAAGCTCAAAACTAGCTATTTCTATTCTAATCAACAAAAAGTATCAGCGCGCGCGCTATCTTTGCAACTAGTAAGCAGGATAGTTGCTTACATTACCGAGTTATTCATCGCAGTAGGATTTCTTGTGCTAATACTTCAACGGAAGAAAAGGAATATTGATTTTGAATATTTTATTCTTTGTTCTACAGGCATGATCATATTAGCACTGTGCGTTTTGCTACCAAATTTCGCTTTGGCATTGCAGATGACAAGGTTTTATCACATATTACTTTTCTTTTTAGCGCCTCTCTTCGCTATAGGATGCATCAGACGTGGCCATTGCTCCATTACTTCACGGATCCGGTACTCGACTCAAATTCTGGCATATTTTTCTTGCGGGCTTCCAGTAGTTTCAACTTCGATTGGGGTTGAGGTTTAGAGGTTGATAATGGGGTGAATGTTATGATTGAAGATGATTTTGTTATTTTTGCGTCAAGAATAGCTGATTTAATTAATGATCCAGAATTATCCACTAAACTCGGAAAATTCGGGAGAGAATTAGTTTTGAAAAATATGACTGGGAGAAAAAATGTTAAGAAACTGGAAAACCTTTATCAAGCATTTATCACGTAGAAAAACTCCTTCTATCGGCTTCTCTTATTGGCGTCGTTAAGAAACTGTTTGCAGACAGATAGCGCAGCCTCGGCAATTATCGCTAGAGGCTAAATTAAAGGCTGAAGAAAAGAGCTCAAGAATATATCGTATCCCCCTGATACTGATTTGTACTTAACACATACATCGATGTTTTCCTATTTATTTTAGAGGAATGGAGGAAAATGAAAAACAAAAATGATAAGCGAATTGCCTACGTAATGCCACCTATAACTCTTTCGATGAGTGGTCTTGCTAGACCTAGGAAGCTTAACCCTCTTGAGGAATGGCTTTTTCAAATTGAAGACCCAATTGTTTTTTCAAAATTTACTGCGCGATGGATTGAACTTTCGAGAATATATACGTATGCAGATGGATTTTTATGGTTGTTTTTGCTATTGCCCTTTAAATTGATCAAGGGGAAATACTCTCTATTTACAGCCCATGCGCGTGATCCTCAAGTGATAATTACTTTTATCATTAGTAAATTATTAAGAAAACCCATTATAATTTCAGATACCTTTTATATGTGGAGTGGGAGCATACGTGCCAGTCTACTTTGGCCCTTCAGCAGATTTGTATCTTTTCATGCAACATTTTTCGTTGTACCTAGTTCAAGGGTCATGAATTTTTGGAAGTCAGCAGGTATCCATGCAAAAAAGATCAGACTTAGCAACACGTTTATGTCAACCATTAAAACAAACGAGAAAAATGTAGCCAAGGCAATAGAAATTAAGGAAAAACTAGGATACCAAAAAATAGTATTATCCCTCGGCAGATTAACAGAAGCAAAAGGTTTAGAGTACTTAATCAAGGCATTTGCGAGGTTTTCAGAAGTCAAAAACGTGGGATTACTCATAGTTGGTGGCGGGCCCGACAGAAATCGACTCGAAGCACTATGTAAGGAATTGAAGCTTTCTAACGTGGCTTTCATTGGAGTTGTGAATAGCGACGATCGAGATGCTTATTATTTACTGAGTGACATTTTTGTATTGCCATCGATAAGATTAAAATGTCACGAAGAATGGGGATTAGTGGTAAACGAAGCGATGTCAGTTGCCAAGCCAGTAGTTGTTTCAAACACTGCCGGGTGTGCCTATGAACTTGTGAAAAATGGCGTAAACGGATACATAGTGCCAGAGAAAAATGTGGAAGCACTTTATGAAGCTATAAAAAGGTTGATGACCAACGATGAATTGAGAATACAGATGGGAAAAGAGGCTGAAAGAACAATTGCCAATGGATTTACATATGCGCATGCAATTGAGAATAGTAAGAAACTGCTACGAGATGCTTTGGAACTTGCAGCTTAAACTGTTAATTTCAGTCTAATCTCAAAAGAAATGCCTGATAATGAAACAACTTTTATTGTTACGTAGAGTGTGCCATGAATATGGCTTACATCCCAACTTTAGACAGACATATTCTCGCTCTCGTCTCCTCAATATAAGTACCTTGGAAGTTTTGGATGTTTCTTGCGGATGGGGCGAAATGGGTTTTCGAATTAGAATTGAAAAAGAAGGGAAATCCAATAATCAACGGCGTGAATATCTGCGCGCGCTATAACCACTTAAGTGGAGAGATACTCACATGAGCACAGCCAGAGCAAAAATCAAACCAATCCAGTTCTTAGCAGTAATATTGACTCTTCAATTCACATTATTCTTTGCAATATTCTTTAACGTTCCAATCGCCCGACAAGTTATTGGATTTATCTACCTCACGTTTATTCCTGGTTTCATTATTCTAAAGCTACTGAAACAGAACAAACTGGACATCATTGAAAACATTCTCTTTTCGGTAGGACTAAGCATCGCCTTTCTAATGCTAATAGGGCTAGCTATAAATGAAATAGGTCCACTAGTTGGCGTCAGACAACCACTAGAACCAACATCTTTGATTTTAGTCATAAGCTGCTTTGTTCTTTTGGGAGCCGTTTTATATTACTTGAAAAACACAGGAAACGAGCATTCGAATGAATTAACCAAAAGAATTCTAATAAGAGCCCTACTTTTGATGGCGCTTCCGATCTTAAGCATAATAGGAGCATTCTGGGCCAATGCGACAGGCAACACGTCTATTCTACTTTTAGCACTTATTGCAATTTTGACAGTATTTGGAATGACAGTCTTTTCGAGGAAATTGATTGCACCGAAACTCTATCCTATAGTTGTATTCGCGATAGCGATCTCCCTTCTATTCCATTATTCATTAATATCGAGCTACATAAACGGATTAGACATACATATCGAATACCATCTCTTCACTCTGACCCAAAAGAACGGATACTGGAATTCCACAGCTTACTTCACCGACCCAGCTTATGGAACATACAACACTATGCTCAGCATTACTGTACTTCCAACCATATATTCAAACGTGCTAAACATGGAAGCGACTTGGGTTTTAAAGATAATTTTTCCCATCATATTTGCATTTGTGCCTTTGGCTCTTTACCTATTGTGGCGGGAGAAATTAGGAGTTACAGTTGCTCTTTTTTCGGCATTTCTTTTAATGAGTCAAACAACATTCTATACTGGAATGCTTGGGCTAACCAGACAGATGATTGCAGAACTTTTTTTTGTCTTGCTGTTCATGATTCTTTTCTCAAAGAAATTTAGCCCCAGAAATCTAAAGATACTTTTCGTAGTTTTCAGCTTTTCTTTAGTAGTATCGCATTATTCCATAGCTATTCTATTCTTTTCTCTTGTTTCAATAACATGGTTATTTACATACTTTACCAAGAAAACAAGCAGAAACCTGACTATATCCATGATTGTGCTCTTTTTTGCTGTAATGTTTGCATGGTATATCTATACATCTGCTTCTACGTCCTTTGAAACAATATTACGGTTTTGGAATTCGATATACGGTGGTCTTGGCAACTTCTTCATTCCAGCATCTAGAGGGCAAGGCGTGTTGCAAGGGTTAGGAATGGAACAGGCACAATCATCTTTGCAACTAGTAAGCAGAATAGTTGCGTATGCTACCGAGTTATTCATTGCAGTAGGATTTCTTGTGCTAATACTTCAACGGAAGAAAAGGAATATTGATTTTGAATATTTTATTCTTTGTTCAGCAAATATGATAATATTAGCAATGTGCATTTTGCTACCAAATTTCGCTTTGTCATTGCAAATGGTAAGATTTTATCACATATTACTTTTCTTTTTAGCGCCTCTCTTCGCTATAGGATTCATAGCGTTTTTTGAATTTATTGCTAAGAATAAGAAGAAATTCTTAGGTTCAGTTTTAATTACGACCTTGCTTATCACGTATTTTCTTTTTCAAACAAATTTTGTGTACGAAGTTACAGGTTCGCCGAGTTGGTCTCTGTCTTTGAGCAGATATAGGTTGGGACTACGCCTTCATACTGATTTTGGATTTGTTACAGAACAAGAAGTGTTTAGTGCTAAATGGCTGTCTCAAAATGTAAACTCTGACAATTCCACAATATATGCAGATTCAAACATATTTTCTGCATTGGTTAGTTACGGAGCGATTTACAGGGACAGATTACATGCATTGACAAATGCTTCCAATCCACATACTGGCGAATTCATTTATCTTGGAGAGTTGAATGTTGTTTATGGAAAAGTAATAGCGGAAGATGCGTGGAACACTTCTGATGTTTTGGCTTCCAAATTCTTAAATGGAATATATTCAAATGGTAACTGCGAGATTTATCAAACAACGCCAGCTCAGAATGGTTAATCCTTTTTAGCCTCGCCAGAAAACTTATGCATGTGCGCGAAAAAGGTCACCTAAATGAATAAGCAAACATCAATTGTCACAGGCGGTGCAGGTTTCATAGGCAGTCACTTAACTGAAAGACTCCTACAGGAGAGGCACAAAGTTATAATCCTTGACACCTTTTCAAGTGGAAAATTGGAAAACATTCGCAAACGCGACGTACTAGTTTGTTTACACCATTACAATTTGATTAGCAAGTATATCCAATCCGTAAAGGATGACTCAGATCCGCCTGTAAAACCAGAGGAGGGAAGAAAGACAATAAGGCTTCTTGAATGCATTGAGGAATCTTTAAAGAAGAATCAGCGAGTTAAAATGTAAAGCACTAGGAATTAACTTCATTTTTCTGATGCATCATTAAATGTCCGATTGCCGACTTGTTCAACTGGGTGATTTTTTGAGAGTATTAATGGTTACTCCGGGTTTTCATCCCATAAAGGGCGGCACTGAAACCGTAGTGCGAAATCTCTCAATAGAACTCAATAAGATGGGAGTCCACACGGATGTTATGACATTCAACATGGAGCGGAAATGGAATCCGAGATGGAGAGGAAAAATAGAAAAAATCGATGGAATCAACGTTTTTAAAATACCCGCATTAGATTGGTTGCCGATTGGGCATTCACCTAGAATTAATTTCGGGGTCAATCTCCTCCCTGGAAGATTTACGAATATTTTGGAGCGGTATGATGTTATACATTTTCACGAATTAGATTTTAGTTTTCCCTTGTTTTCCTTTTTTGTTAGGAAACCAAAGATATTTCACTTACATGGAATAGATATCGAATTTCTTAAGAGGTATCAATTAAACAGAATTGTATTAAAGCATGTGGCGGATTTATACATCTCTATAACAAGACAAATGGAAAGGGACTTGGCGGAGCTAGGTATTCCTCAAAACAGGATTATATATTTACCTAATGCAGTAGATACCGAGTCATTCCATCCTCAAGGAGAAAAGGAAGATAACCTTCTACTATATCTCGGGAGAATACTACCCATCAAAGGTCTGCATGTTCTACTGAGGTCTTTACGCTATCTAAAAAAACCAGTCCGCTTAGTGATAGTTGGATCTTCGGTTTGGAGTCGTGAGTATTATCAACGAGTACTGAAGCTTATAGAAAGGGAGAATCGAAAAGGCATACATGAAATATCATATTTAGGTACCTTGTCCCAGGCAGAAATAATAAAATTGTATCAAAAGGCATCGATCTTCATTTTACCATCATTCTGGGAAGCGTTTCCAGTTGTCACTCTAGAAGCTCTCTCATGTCAAACTCCAGTAATAGCGACGCCTGTAGGAGGAATCCCTGAGGTTGTTCGAAACTTCGAAAATGGAATCTTAGTCCCAGTAGGCAATACTCTAAAACTGGCTGAAGCAATACAATATTTGCTAGATAACAATAATATAAGAATTAAATTCGGCCATGTAGGCAGAGAGTGGGTGACTAAGAATTTCTCTGTAGGAGTCATTGCAAAAAGGCTTAGCAACATCTATAAGGAAATGATTAGTCGCTAGTTGATGTTAGATCAAGCAGTAGCTTCTAATAATTATGAGGCAAGTAACCCAACAGTGATGCAAAAGTTTATGCATAAATCGAGTGAATCCAAACCTTCCTAACTATTGTCAAAGAGTATTTAACGAAAACCGCAAGACTAAACCAAATAGTCAAAGAATACGAAATGATTTTTCCATCTTGCAACAAGTGCGGAAACTCTATGGACGGACTATACCTAAGGTTACCTTAATATCGGACGTTTTGTCAGGTGAAAAGCAATATGAGTTTCGTAAGCTTTGTAAAAGTTGACCAGTCCGATCATCGGAAGTTGAAGCAAGCGATATTAGATTCTCTGAATTCAATTGATTACCGTTTTTCAAGAAACTTAGAAAACGTTGTTATTAAGCCAAACATGTGCTATTACTGGGATTATTCAACAGGTCAAACAACCGACATAAAACTCGTAGCTGCATTAATAGATGTGATCCACGATAAGATTTCACAAAATGTAAAAATTTCTATTGTAGAATCTGACGCATCTGCCATGCGATGTAAGTATGCATTCAAATTTCTCGGCTACGAAAAAATGGCCAAAAACCGCAATGTAAGATTAGTAAATCTCTCAAAAGACAAAAACGAAAAAGTCGAAGTAATAGCTGAGAACCAGCATTTCCATTTCATGATGCCTCAAACAATCAAAAACGCTCACCTAAGGATTAACATCCCAAAAATCAAATATCTAACCCACACAAAAATTTCGTGCTCTTTAAAGAACATCTTCGGCTGCAACCCTGACCCCAACAAATTCAAATACCACCCAAAACTCGACGAAGCCATAGTTGCCCTAAACAGAATCATGAAATTCAACCTTTGCATCCTCGACGGCCTCATAGTTTCAGGCAACCGCCCCCGCAAATTAGGCCTAATAATGGCCAGCCAAGATCCAGTGGCGTTAGACGCTGCCGCAGCCAAAATAGCTGGCATAAATCCGAAATCGGTTCGACACATCATGCTGGCCAACAGGGAAGGATTAGGAAATACTTCGTTCATCCCAAAAGGAGCAGATCCCAAGTTTTTCGAGAAACGATATCCAAGGAAAGGATTGAAAGACAAAGTCTTATTCTTCGCATATAAGTTCGCCACACGTGCGGGTTTATTAGATGTAGAAACGTTGTAGATGGAGCACATCCCAATGAATAAGGTAAGACTTGGTCTGATTGGTTTAGGATTCATCGGTAAGGTTCATCTTCGAAACTGTCTAAAACTGAACTCAGCAAAGCTCGTAGCAGCTTCAGATATATCAAACAAAGCCTT
The DNA here is from genome assembly GCA_017883965.1 of Candidatus Methanophagales archaeon. Lineage (GTDB taxonomy): Archaea > Halobacteriota > Syntropharchaeia > Alkanophagales > Methanospirareceae > JAFNKG01. The sequence continues at coordinate 16,609 of JAFNKG010000055.1, forward strand.
GAACCTCGCCAAAAATATGGGTATCAAGAAAACCTACAGCGACTATCAACAAATTTTAAACGACAACAGCATAGAAGCCGTCATAATCGCTTTGCCCACCCATCTTCATACCCCTTGCGCCAAAGAAGCCGCCGAAGCTGGAAAACACATTTTCCTAGAAAAACCCTTGGCCAGAAACGTGGCAGAAGGAACAGAAATAGTATCCACAGCTAGAAAATACAACACCAAGTTAATGGCAGGATATCCCTTCAGATTTGCCTCTACCTTCCAAGCCCTAAAAAAGAAAATTGAAAGCGGAGAACTCGGAGAGGTTCAAATCGCTAACGCCATCGATATAGGAACAGGACCCTTCTTACACAGAGCTGAAAGTGATATACCTCGCCCAGTTCCAGAATGGTGGTTTAAAAAGGAACTAACAGGAGGCGGCGCCCTAATTGACCTTGGTTGCCATATGATAAACCTCCTACGATGGTACTTTGGCGAAGTTTCTGACATCAAAACCTATCTGGGCTACAGATTCAACCTGGACTTTGAAGACCACGCAATATGCCAACTCAAATTCCAAACTGGACAAATAGCAACGGTCGACGTCGGCTGGTTCTCCCAAAACACTCAAATCAGAGTTGACCTACACGGAACGGTTGGACACGCCTACGCCTCTCACAAACCTCCAAGCAAAGCAAAAACCGCTATCCAACTCATGATGGGCAGAATCCCCGACTTCTACAAACCCTTTCTCGGGGAACTCTCACACTTTGTACAATGCGTAAGACAAGATCTGCCACCATCCCCTTCAGGAGAAGACGCCCTCAAAGACCTAGAAACAATCTCCCTAGCATACAAGAACCAGATACGTTTAAAGTAGAGCCCAAACCATTCTGAAAAGCCAAATGCTTTGATACTCTATCTCCCACGATTTCACAAATATTTCAACATACTAATCAAAACAACGAACAGCACACGCCGTCTTAAAACACACAAAAATCGTGTAGAAAATGAAGGCCGCATTTAACTCTCTCAAGGAGTTTCTCCGTTCTTCAAAGAGAACAATACTACTGATACTACTTGTAGCGGTGATAACGATAGCCCTCAGCACCACAATCTCCATACTGTCCGAAAGGATAACCACATTGAAAGTTCCAAGCCTCGGAACCGTAAAGACGTTAGGCGTCGAAGCCTACTGGGAC
>JAFNKG010000056.1 GCA_017883965.1 Candidatus Methanophagales archaeon
TCCCGATTCATGTGCATCACCTATTTATAGAGAAAGATGCCTTCATGAACCAGGTGTCATATGACACAAAGGGCAATGTGCTCTTTGATGATGCAGAGAGATTGCTTAAGGACGAGTTGAGAGAGCCATACGTATATTTATCTATATTGGAGCAGATAAGCGAAGGAGCAACGACTCTATCAGAAATTTCATCGAAATCAAAAGTTGATGTAACGAATTTACCAAAGTATCTGAAAGTATTGGAAAACATGGATTTAATAAAAAAGATTTATCCAGTGATAAGAGAGAGGAAGAGCAAGAGAGGGCTTTACAAGATTCTGGATAACTATTTTCACTTCTGGCTGAAATTTGTCCACGGGTACAAAGAAGAAATAGAGCTTGGTATAATGGAGTTCTCTGCGATAGAGAAAGAGTTCAATGAATATGTTGAAATAGTTTTTGAGGATTTGGCAAAGGAGTTTATAATAAAGAAGATTTTTAATTTGCCTTTTCAGTTCATTAGAATAGGAAAGTGGTGGCATAAGGATAAGGAAATTGATTTAATTGCATTAAACGAGCATACGAAGCAAATAGCGTTTTTTGAAGTTAAATGGCACGAGTTTAGAAAAGAGAAAGAAGTGGTGAGGATTTTAGAAGTGCTTAAAGAAAAATCTGAGTCCGTCAACTGGTTTAACAACGAGAGAAAGGAACATTTTGGGATAATAGTAAAGAGAATTGATGGTGAAGTGAAAGAGAAATTGAGAAGTGAGGGGTATTTAGTATTTGATATGGAAGAAGTTGTTAAACGAATCAAAAACACCAAAAATGCCAGCAAAAGCCGGGGCAAAAGATAGAATGTCACCGGAATGACAAATAGACCCCATCGCCCTCAATTTTTGACACCATAGTGACATCTCAGTGCCCCCATACTTTCTTCAATGAATACTTCACGTGAAACTTATCAAATAACTCCCTTATATCTTCAAACTTTTCTGCAATCACCAATATCGTACCCGGACCGAGTCTATCAGTTTTTTTATCCAACAACTTATTTTTCCACAAGAAATCTGATTCAATCTCTTTCAATTCTCTCAGGTTCACAAAAACAAAAGAGAACGGGAAAGCGAGATCGTGCTTCAATGAAACATCAGATGAAATTCCATGTGCGATGCTTGCCTCCTCACCAAGTTCAGGGTCATGATCGCAGTCAAAAAGAAGTAGAAGGTCAATATCACTCTTCTTGGAGACATCCCCTGTAACGGCAGAACCATAAAGCACTACACCCACGAGGTTCGGAATCTCATCTGCCCTACTAACGAAATCTATAACCGGCAGCTTGAATCTTTCCTCAATCATTCCTGTGCCCACTCCTTGATAGATTCTATGGATTTATTTATTTTTTGATAATGCCCAGCAACAATGTTTACTCACATATAATAATAAAGGGGGATAAAAAAACCAGCCCCAAAAAATTTTTTATATTTTTATTTTGTGTTGCTTTTGCCTTCGCTACTCCCTCTTCCTTCTCAGCACCACGTAAGCGACTGATACGATTATTGCCACAGCGACTATTGCTATTATTACTACGACCATTGGTATCGGTGGAAATGGTGGTGGTGGCGTGGGTGTTGGTGTTACCGGTGGCACAGTAGGCGTTACTGTCGGTGTAGGCGTTACCGGTGGTGGCGCTACGGGTGGTGCGGCGAACAGAGCGAAGACAGAGAAGTGATCCACCATAGCGATTGCTTTGTTATCAACGATTGTCGTTTCGAGTGCCTTCCATTCTCCATCCTCGTAGGTGTATATCACTGGTGTTGTTCCTTCAGGGAAGTCAGCGGGGTCGAATTCAATGGAAATCGCTACTGCTGGGTTGAAAGTAGCACCAGTTGGTCCAAACTTATACGCATACTTACCAACGTAAACGACTCCTGACGGTACTGCCGCTGGTAAGATTGACGGTGAAGAAACTTCAACCTTTGTCAATGGATTACCTTCGGCATCTTTTGCGATTGTTCCCGCAGGTATTGTTGCAGATGCTTTTCCGTCTGGTGAAGATGCAGTAACTGATGATGTAACTTCTCCCTCTGGTGTTGTGGAAACTTCAGTGACGCCTGGCGGTGGTGGTGGAGGTGGTCCTCTTCCGCCGACTCTTCTTGGTGTTGGTGTAGGTGCTGGTGCGACTATTTCTATTTCTGTCTGATTAAATGCAACAAGTTTATCGGAACCTTGCCAAACTCCCACTGACAGGATATACGTTCCAGGTGGTAAATCCTCGGTTGTAAATGTAAGAGTAGATATATCCCCGTAAGAGGCAGTGCCTCTATACTCCCCCTCTTCTATAATATCTAAAATTTTGTCTTCGATTGTGCCCGCATTTATATTTTTTAGTCCCACATCTGCAATCTTCCAGTTCTCAACAAAACTTACATCGTCAACTGTAAGTTCCGTTCCAATCTTAGTGGCATTGCTTTCAAGCCTTATTTCATGCGGGTTTAGATAATCTCCTTTTTTTATCAACGCACCACCATACCTGCGTGGTATAGAATCCGAGGTAGTAATATTCATCGTTACTTCCAGGTCTTCATCTTGTACAATCGAGGGTGGAGCAGTCAATTCGGATTTGTATTCCAGGACCTCAATCCAGGTCAAACTAATTATCTCAAAATCGCTTTCGCTCAGTGGCTCATCCGTTACAATCATTATGTAGTCGCCAGCTTCTGGATTAGAAATGGTGATGACTCCATTTGGTAAATCAACCGTACCCCCGTAAGTCGAGTAGTTAAAGAACAAATCTCTGAATGAGGCGGTATCTCCATCCACTACTTCATCAACAATATCTTTTACCTTGGTGGGATATGTTTCAGTGATGTTGTAATAAGCAGTTCCACTAAGAGATGTATCAAATTTTATCACAACGGTGGAATCGTTGTAAAAGAACTGATGCTTCGTGTAAGGGTATTCAACTTCATGGTCGGTATTTTCATCAACATTTATTGTTATGTCTATATTGCGACCGTCCTTCTTGTAGCTCGCCTTGTTAAAACCATTATATACAAAAGTCAAGTTCAGAATCGTTACCTCAACTCCTCCTTGAAGTTCCACCCAGTTATTCTTCATAACGCTGATGTTCTCTCCTGAAGGAGCCCAACCGCCAGTGATGTTAATATATGCGAAAGTTTGACTTTGAGCAGCACAAACCGAAGGCGAAGCGACAAGTAAAAAGAGTCCTAGCATTAATATCCCGAAAGCCAATAAATTTCTTCTCCCCGAACTCATTTCAATCCCGCCCCCAAGCCCTTTTCGCCATCTAAACTCTTACGTCTCATTACCCTTCTCCATCTCCTTCCCTTTTTCTATCCCTTCATCCCACCACCGCTACCACTTGAACCGCAACGATGGTCAAAAAAACGACCAGAAGCGGATAGATTGCTACGCCTGTAATCCTTCCTAAAAGCAACGCCTTTTCATTCTCGCTCGCACTCAGCAGCTCCTTTGCGATAAGCAGTGCGATTAAGACAACCACGCCAATAGCACCAAATACCGCCGCCTGAGTTAGCGCTACAACTGTTGTTGTAGTAGTCGTGGTTATTGCAGTTAACATTGCAAATCACCCCCTCCTATCACTTTTCCCGTCCTCATCTTTCCTTTTTTCCCCTTCCCTCCTTCTCTTCCATAAGACCTTATGGAAACAAAATGTGCAAACACCCTATAAAAGATTTTCTATTTTTTTCTCCTTCTCACTTTTGAGAAGCATCTTCATATCTCATTTATCCATCCTTATTTTCTCTATAAAAGCTTTTCTATCACTTAAAATTTGATTTCAATTGATAATAAAGCTCTAATCCTCGAAATATTTGTTCATAACAGTTTTTTTATAACTTCACCACGTATTAAAATTTTTGTTTGCAATATATGAAAATAAAATTGTATGTTTAGCTCTTCTTATAACCACAAGATTACACAGCTTTCCACACAAACTTTCTTTTTCAAAGAAACCTTTTAGAAGTGTTTTTCTTTTCCGTAAACGCTTTTCTTTTTTTAAAAAAGAAAAGGGTTTAATCAAGAAAAGTATTTATTACTTTAGCCCAAATGATAATTTGATGAAAATGAACGAAATCGAGATAAAACTACCTGAAGGCGTTGTTAAATCTCTGGAAATAACCGGGCTAAATATGAAAAAGCTAAAGGAGGAAGCAAAAATAGCTTTGGCTATCGAGCTTTTCGAGGAAGGAAGGCTTTCTTTAGAAAGTTCTGCAAAACTTGCGGGTATGCACTTATCGGATTTCATGACGCTTCTATCGAAAAAGAAGATTCCTATCGTAGATTACTCCGATGAAGAGCTTAAAGAACTTAGAAGGGATGTGGAAAATCAAATACTGGAGGGAAGTGGACATATTGGATATTGAATTGAGGGATGGGAAATATGAATACAGCGAAGAAATTGCAGAAGGCGTAATTTTAGACCTTGATAAAAATGGAGAAATAATGGCAATCGAAATTTTGAATATCTCAAAAAGATTAGGACACTACCGATAAATAAAAATCCAATATGTATATGAGAACAGGATTTGATTCAGACAGAGGCAAAAATCTGCTGAAGCTTCGCTCTGACCTTCGACAAGTCCTTTAGTGTCAAAGTACCCAATTGTCGTTCCACTAATGCCTTTTGTAATGTTGCCAGCTTATGCAGACGCACGACCGAAGGGAGCAAAAGACCCGCATGCTCCCATTCCGCAAGTCTCACATCATAATCCGTATCTACGTCCTAGCTCGTAATCCGTGCCACCAGAATGTCTGCATTACCCGCATCTATCAGCACAAGAGCAGGACGTCGCTTAGCTTCTCGGCGACCAGAGAATGGAAATGCAAGTAGGACGACTTCACCAAAACGATAGTTTTGCATCGTTCAGTCCGGTTTGTCATAAATAGTGTCGGCATCACTGTATCCGGCGAGGAATTGCTCAGTCGTCAAGCGTGTCCATGCTTGCTCTTCATAATCATAATGAGCATCTGTTGGTTTGTTGATCAAAACAATCACTCGAACTCCTTGCATACGCAGGAACTCTTCTAAGAAGGCATCCGGGACCTCGATTTTGCCGTCGGATGTCACCTTGGTTTGAAACTCATACGCTTTCATTGCATATCATCTCCTGAGTAAGGTTTACTTTGTACATTATATATTTTTCACCACAATATAAAAAGGTTGCTTGATTTATTAATAGTGATTTATTAATAGAACTATAAATCATAAATAACCATGATTAAGTGAAATGAAATATATGGAATTTCTCTCGACACTGCGGCGGAATAAAGTGAGCATATTCTCACTCAGGGATATTGAGAATATATTTCCTGATGCTAATGTTGGAACAATAAAGAATAACCTGACCAACTGGCTGAAAAAGGGATATATAGAGCGACTTAAAAGAGACCTGTATGCGTGTGTAGAACCTGTTTTGGAATCAGAGATACCGGACTTTTATATTGCTAATAGACTCTATACTCCTTCTTATATATCACTGGAAACTGCATTATCACTCCATAATATAATTCCAGAGATTGCAGCACAGGTTACCTCGGTTACAACCAGACCTAGCAGGGAATTTAAGAATAGACACGGTGTCTTCATATATCGCAGTTGCAAGAAAAGGGCATTTACCGGATACAGGATTGTATCTTACGAAGGCTACAAAGTTTTTATTGCAGACGAGGAAAAAGCGTTGGTTGACTTTTTATACTTTAAACTACGTCATGGGCTATCAATAGACTTTGATGAAGAGCGCTTTGATGAAGACATCCTTAAAGGGATTGAGTGGAAGAAAGCGCGCGGGTATGCTGAATTATTCAATAAGGCAACTATCAATAAATTAAAGGATTGCAGGAACTGGCTAAAGTTAGAATGTTGAAGATGGAGTATCTCCTGGAGGAGGCAAAAGAACTTGGTCTGCCCCTGACTAAAAAAAGGGCTATTCTAAGCGAGTATCTCCAGACCATAATCCTGGATAGCATATATAAGAGTGATTTTGCTAAGTCCATGTTCTTTGTCGGAGGCACGGCATTGAGATTCTTCTATAACCTGCCAAGATTTTCCGAGGATTTGGATTTCAATACTCCCTCTATAGAAATGAATAGTTTTAATAAAATTCTGGAGCGTGTAGAAATGAATTTATCGCTGGAAGGATTTTCACCAGGAATTTCATATAAAAAGAGAGATAACTTGGTTATAGCTTCACTAAATTTTCCGGGAGTGATGAGAGAGTATGGGATTATTAATATGCGGCGTGGTGGGGATATTATGATAAAGATAGAGGTAAACAGTCCAGAATGGCTTTTATCTACCGAATCCCATGTGCTGAGCCTGTATGGCTATAATTTCTCTGCCATTCTAATGTCAAAAGGCGCATTACTCTCTGAGAAATTATCTGCGCTCTTGAGCAGAAGAAGGGGGCGTTATATCTATGATCTCCTGTTCATGCTCAGAAAGAAATTCCCCTTTGATAGAGCGGTGCTTTATGCCAATAATATCCGCGAAGAACCAAAAGAGATGATTCTCAATTATCTATCAGGAATATCAGAAAAAGAACTTAAAAGACTGGCTGAGCAGGTAAAACCTTTCCTATTCCGAGAGGATGATATTGAGTTAATCCTGAAGGCACCTCAGTATGGAAAAAAATTCTTGGCGGAGTACAGTGGTGATTGATGAAGCATGGAAGTAAACAAAGAGGGGATTTAGAAAAGAAAGTTTGACCAACAACTTTTTTACCTCTGTGGGGCTCCGCCCTACGACCCCGCAAGCCCTGTAAGGGCTTAGTAAAAACCGGGACTAAAAATATTTCCTTAGTTTTTCTTTTAGTACAGGTTTTCTTTTGTAAAAAGAAAAAGTGTATCAGCTAAAATCGAGGTATCGAGCGTTACCATTATCTTTCCCTCATTCTAATTAAAACTTCTAAAGGGTCTTCTTCTATTACAATACCTTCCGCTTTTTGTTTTTTCTCAAACTCTTCTGCAAGTTTTAATAATCCTTTTGGCTTAATCGGCTCTATTCTTATTCTTATTTTCGTTCTCTCCTGAAAATCTACTTTTTCCAATGGCTTAAACACCCCACCCTCGTAGATTACCTCTATTTCCTTCGCCATGTTATAATATTAGTTATACCCCTTAGATATATATCTTTATCCTTGTCTTTTAGCAAAAGGAAAGAGGACTTCTTACCCTTCACTGTGCACCGCTCTTTTGTTTTTCATAATAACCATAATCAAGGCTGCTATCGCTATACATCCAATCGCCTCAAAGCCAAAGCCCGGTATACCGGATGGTTTGGTTGTTTTCTGCGGTGGTTCGGACTGGTTTGTTTTATTCTCAGGTGTTGGACCTGGAGTTTTATCGTCCGTTTCGGTTTTGATAGGTGTCGTTTGTGGTGCTGTTGTGGTGGACGCGGGTGTTGGCGTAGTTGTTTCATTCTCTGTAACATTTCCTGTTATTGTTGTATTCAGCGCAGGAGTAGGAGTTGGCGTGGTCTCAGGTGCAACACTTCCGCTTCTACCCTCGCCTCCATCTCCACCACTTGATGATGGTGTAAGTTCGACTTTTTTTGTGATACCACCCACAGTTACTTTAAATTCCCCTGCTGGAATCGAACTCGTATCGTACTCATATTCGAAATGTCCAGTTGCATCGGCGTTTAAAAATGCCTCTGCTTCAACTTTTATGTTTACTTCGTTCGAATCAGACTCGGACTTACCAGATATCTTCGCATCACGAGTCCCTGCTGGAACATTTGATTGACTTATTTTTGCAATCCCATTCTCTGCATCCGCACTTTTTGTAATCCAAATGATAATCTTCAATGCAACATTCAAACGCTTCACATTTGTTGCAGTTACTATAAAACGATTATCACCTTCCGGAATCTCAACTGACGACAATCTCCATTCGTATTTTCCATCCACCACACTCAAATCCTTCTCAAAAGAGAGCGTAATCGGAACTGGTTCAGAAGGTGTATCTGCTTTGCCCTCTATTTTAACGATGTCCCCTTTAACCGGATTTTCTGGACTTATTTCGAAGTAGCTAACTGACGCAGACGATATTGAGATAGTAGGAACGAGTATCAAAAGGAACATTGTCAGAATTATCGGTATTGCGCTCATCCGTGTAAAGATTCTCGGGTTCATAATAACAAAAAGAAATATTGCTAATAAAAACTTTCCGATATTTTTCTATCACAGACAGCTAATTTTGTTTTTGCGTGTTTAAGTTGTTATCTCAAATATCACCGTTCCTCTGTATGTTCCGGCAGGTATTGCACTCGGATAGTCAATGAAGAAGTTGAGTATGCTCGATGCCCCTGGTTCAATGTGATTAATTAATTGCGGTATTCTGCTCATCCGTGTTCCATCCACTCTGACGTTGGAAATCGGTATAGTTCTGCTATCACCGGTCATATTGAAATCGGTTCCGTATGCATACACGTCTATTGCTATCCCGCCCGTGTTATTTATCTGTATAGTGTTCTGGTTTGCGGACACATTCAGTGTTCCGGGTGGCGACCCTAAAAAGTTTATCGTTGTTAAAACCCCTCCTTTACCATCTTTCATATCAAATCCAACCAGTGGGTTGAGTTCTATCGTTCCAACCTTAACGCCGTTGTTAGTAGCCACGAGATTAGCGGTGTCCTTTGCTCCGATAAGAATGTTTTTCAGTCCCGTTTCACCCTCAACAGTCCACACCTTCCCAAAGGTTGACGTTGTGGCATCCACATCCACATTCTCGATTCTCGCAAGTTGTATTGAAATATCATCGTCGCTTATATTTCCATCCTCTGATAGCATGACCATAACCTGCGAGACATCCGCCGCACCATTATCATCGCTTATATCTACCGCGAACTCCACCGATTCACCCCTGCATACAATAGTATTCGAAAGGAAAAAGCTGGAATCGTCAATCAACGGCGCAACCCCTGATATACTGCTCTCGCTTCCATATCCTGATTCTGATTCCGCTCCACCTGCACTTAACATGGTCAAAACTAAGCAGAATATGACAGCCGTAACTATGCATATCTTTGTGTTCCTCATACTTTTTTTCACCTCACCTCTTTTCTCCTCTCCTTATCCTTTATCTCTCGCAATGGCAATGCCTATGCTACAATGCCTCAATCTCAAAGGTCACCGTTCCAATGTAGTTTCCCGCGGGCAATGGGACTGGATAATCCAGCGAAAACTCATACGTGTTTGATTCACCCGGTGCAAGATTTTCGTCTATTGTTTGTAGTGCTGTACTCATTGATGCTCCATCCACTTTCATATTGCTTATAGATATGCTACCTGTTCTATCCTGATTAACTAAAGCGTCACCCTGTACCAGCACTTTTATCCTCATTCCCACACCATCCGGGTCATTATTCTTTATTTGTATTGGGTTCTGGTAGGCGCTTACATCAGTAGTTCCCGGAGGATATTCTGCAAATTGTAGAGATACAATATTTTCTTCTGTGCTACTGGTGATTTCAAATCCTATCTGTGGATTGATAAACACTTCTCCAACTTTGATTCCACTGTTGGTTGCTGACAATCCGCCACTATCCTCGGCTGTAATAAGTATAATTTTCTTTCCATACTCAGAAGCTGGCACATTCCACGTTTTTGTTACTGTTAATCTCACATCCCCGTCCTTTGTGCTTTCCACAGCATCCGCAGATACTGAAACGTCACCACCATCAACTGATTCATCGTCGGACAGGAATATCGTAACCGCACTCTGAATATCTTCCTCACCGTTATCATCAGTTACGTCTATTGTAAATATCACGTCTTCACCTGTAAAGGCAAAGGGTATGGTAGCACTTGCTCTGTCCCCCGATGGATATACCTCTTTCTCAGCGATTATTTTCATACCAAAACTGGTATCGTCAATGGCTGGCGGCACGTTAGCTGCTTCCGCTTCGCTTTGAAAGGTTACATCCGCCGCATCTCTTCCTGTAACATTATACGTTTCCGCAACCGCATTTGGCACGAGCATCGTCGCACAAATCCACATTACAAGCACAATGCAGACTTTTATTTCCTGTTTTCTCATTTTTTCTTATCACCTCCTAAACTTTTTAATCCCATTTTTTCAGCCATTTTCCTTTTCTTCTCCCCTCCTTTTTTTCCTTTTAGACGAACGTATCCCCATCAATACCATCAGTATCAGTAATGCGATACCCGCACTTGCAAATCCTAATGCTCCAATGGATGCGAATGAGAGGTTTGGTCCCTTGCTTTCCGCAACTATTGATACCTTTGAGTTAAGCCGGAGACCAACAGTGCTTCCTAATGCGCTATCACTTTGTTCGCCTGCCGAGTTGAACAATGTAACGATATTGCCAGAATAAGTCCCCGGTCTTTTCACTTCAAAAGTCACATTGATTACTTTTTGTTCCTTTGGTTTGAGCACGAACTGTTCCTCTGTAAATTCGACTTCCATAATACCTCTGTTGTTCAGGTCATCCGTGGTAAACAACCTCACACTTTCAGGCTCGTTCGCAGTGTTGAGAACCCTTATAGGAACTTCTATAACGCCCGCACCTTGAGACATGAATTGGGACATAAATGGAATCTCCGTGCGGAGTGTCATCCTCGGCGGACCCATTGAACCTTCAAGTGCATACGCTGGCACTGATACTGATGCGACCAGAGTTGCCAATATGAACCCTGCAATGGGTCCTGTTGTTCTTATGCATCTACTTATACCCATATCACTTTTTTCTCCTTCGCCGGTATATCAGATACCCTATAATTGCAACAGCTACTATCGCTACTGGTATGGCTACGACTGAGACAGGTGGACTGACTTTCGTGCCTATTGTGGTAACTGAAATAGACATCCTTGAAAACACTGCTGCTCCTGTTCCTGCTTCATTTTCTCCCTTTTCTCGAGCAATCATTCTAATCACTCCTTCATGCCTCCCCTCTTCTACCTTCACGATTGGATAGACCGCCTTCTCCTCACCTGCTCCCAACTCAAATTCACTCTCCGTGAGTGAAATATCTACTTCTGAGCCGGTGGTATTTAGCGAAACAATTACCGATTCGTTGCCATCGTTTCTAAAGAAGATTACCTTTTCTACTTGGTCAGGTCCTAAAATCGAGACATTGCCATACGCCGTTATCTTCATCGGGGTTATATAAACTGCGGCTGTGCTAGCTGGCACAAGCGTCAACGCCAATACCAATACTACTAAAATACCGAGTGCTACAATCTTTTTCATCTTCTTATCCTCATCTTACCTCCAGATTTATGATAAAAAATTAAAAGGGGGATGTATGAAACCCCCTACTAATTTTTCAATTTTTTTTACCTTACTTTTTCACTTACCTTACATTGCCTTTATGTCAAAACCTACCTCACCATGGTAATCACCAGGCTCAACGGCACCAGTAGTCATCATCCAGTCAGTCGTTATGTTGCAGCAGGTTTTAAATTCTCCTAAGAGCTTGTCCGGGTTTGTCAATGGTTCCTTGGTAAATAACTGCACACCTGTGCAATCCGTCAGATTGTATTCCACGTTACTACATGGAATGGTCTGTGCATTGCTGATTCCACCTTCAAAGTCTGTACCACGGACCTTGAGTTCGTAACTGACATTTACTTTCTCACCAGCGCACTCAGCATCAACATGCAGTATGTGCGGATTTGTATCCGCTGGCACTTGATCCTGATTCGCCTCCAAACTCAGCCACCTTATTATATCTGGCGTGAATGTGGAGGACATCTCTGGGTTGATGAACAGGCAGTCAAATATTTCGTGGGGCTGATTCTCGGCGCTTATGCCATATTTATCTGTGTCTGTGATGGTTATATCATAGTGGCACTTCAAGATATCCGGACTCGGGATAAGCTTCTCTCCCCTGAACGTCGCGTTTTTCGGGTCACCCGCATTATACTCATACATCTCCATGTCGGTTAACTTGTAATGCGTAGGTGAACCTGGAAGGCTGAGCCATGCCTCAGTCGTGTGCTGATAGAAATCTGATATACCATTGGGATCGTGGATCTTGGCATATACCACCAGTTTCTCGCTCTCCCAGATGTAAGCCGCCTGTCTGTAACCATCTACTTTATTCCCCTCTTGATCTGTTTTGTAAGCTATATTGCCATCGTTATCAAGGATTTCAAAGTAGCCGCACAGGATAGTCGGCGCTGAATTGTGGACGGTAGCCATCCCTTCATGTATCTCATTGAATTGAGCAGGCTTTCCAGCCATCGCCATCGGTACGATTGCCGCCGACACCATTATCGCAGCCATCAATACAGCCATTGTTTTGTTTTTTGTATTCATTTTTTTCGCATTCACCTCCTAAATTTTTTATCCCTTCTTTATAGCGCTTCTCTTATCAGCGCCGTTAATATTCTATTTAAACTGCTTATAAAAGGCTTTAAGTAGAAATAACACATGTCAGAGGTATATAGGAAAAACAAGTGTTAAAAACACAGTTTTTCTTTTTTCTAACTTGACTTTCGCCGTTATATAAAGTAGTGCATTTTCGACTAATTTTTCATTCTCATACCCCTCACACCGGCAAAATCCCATTCCCATAAGCCAGGAACAAAGATGAGAACAGGATTGCAACCATCGTCATTGCTTTAATCAGCGGATTAATTGCAGGACCTGCGGTGTCTTTGAAAGGGTCACCTACCGTATCGCCTACGACTGCGGCTTTATGTGCATCGCTCCCCTTTCCACCGAGATAACCGTCCTCTATCATCTTTTTCGCATTGTCCCATGCGGCGCCGCCATTTGCCATCATCAGCGCGAGCATCAACCCGGAAATAATCACACCGATTAACAGCCCGCCTAATGCAATCGGACTAAATAAGCCCACAACCACTGGCACTACCACTGCAATCATCCCCGGCACCATCATCTCCCTTAACGCCGCGGATGTAACGATGTCAACGCATTTGCCGTATTCCGGCTTTGTCTTGCCTTCCCATATTCCCGGTATCTCCTTGAACTGCCTTCTTACTTCTTCAACTACCTTGAACGCTCCTTTTCCCACGGCACGCATCATAACCGAGCTGAAAATGAAAGGTAAGAGTCCGCCGATTAATAAGCCTACGAGCACGAGTGGATTGAAAAGGCTAAATTCTTCCGCTGCTATCCCTATTTTATGTAAATAGTCGGAGAAAAGAGCTAATGCAGCAATTGCTGCTGATGCGATTGCATACCCTTTTGTTACGGCTTTCGTTGTGTTACCAACGGCATCGAGCTTGTCGGTAGTGTCTCTAACATTGGAAGGTAAGTCTGACATTTCCGCAATACCGCCTGCATTGTCTGTAATCGGACCGTAAGAATCGAGAGCAACAATGATACCGGTGGTCGAGAGCATAGCGACTGCGGCAATTGCAATCCCATACAGCCCGGCAATACTCTCGCCGGTAGCCATAAAAGGCACGAAATACGCAACCAGTATCCCACTGCATATAATTATCACCGGCAAGCCCGTGGACATCATACCAATCGCAAGACCTGTAATTAGATTGGTGCCAGCGCCTGTTTTGCTCGCGTCTGCAATCGCTTTTACTGGCGAATGCATCTGCGTGAAATATTCCGTAGCTACCACCATGAGCGCCATTATTATTATTCCAACGACTGCGGAGATGAATATTGAAATTCCAGCTAAGTCAGCCCCGATTAATGCTGCCGTCACCGGGTAGAACAGAATTACACTGAGCACTGCGGCGGTAATCACGCCCTTGTATAACGTTCCCATGATATTATCGTGCTTGCCCATTCGCACTGCGAAGATTGCGATAATAGAGGCGAAGATTGCAACCGCACCTAAAATTAAAGGATATTCGATGAGTGCTAAATCGGCAGCAATGCCAGGAAAAACATTTGTTAGTTCTATATCTCCTGCATTTAATATTAAACCGCCGATTAGCATCGCTGCAATCGCAGTAACTACGTAAGTTTCAAACAGGTCGGCACCCATGCCTGCGCAGTCACCTACGTTGTCACCCACGTTGTCAGCGATTACACCGGCATTTCTCGGGTCGTCCTCTGGAATTCCTGCTTCTACCTTGCCCACCAGGTCAGAACCAACATCCGCGGCTTTTGTGTAGATTCCACCGCCAATCCTTGCGAATAGCGAAATCAAAGAAGCGCCAAAACCATATCCTACAACGAGGTCAACTGCATGCGAGCCTCCGCCGAAAAGGATGTAAAAACAACTTGTTCCAAGTAACGCAAGCCCAACGACTGCAAGACCTGTTACCGCACCGCCTCTGAACGCAATTGCAAGTGCCTTGCGCACACCTGATGATGCGGCTTGTGCAACACGGACATTACCTCTTGTCGAAACAAACATGCCGATATAACCCGCAGCGGCGGAACATGCAGCACCAGCCAGAAAACCTATTGCAATCCGTCCCGAATCGAAAAACCCACCACCACGTGAAAGTGCAACGAATAATATTATTGCGATTATGACTGCAACGACCGCAATAGTCCTGTATTGCCTGTTCAGGTAAGCAGATGCACCCTCTTGAATAGCACCAGAGATTGCATTCATTTTTTCGCTACCCGATTCCTGTTTAAGCGTATAAACTGCGAATATCGCTGCGAATATCAAGCTTACAAGCCCTGCAATCGGTGCTAACCACAACAAGTCCATTTTTTACCGCTCACCTCTGTTTTCTCAACACTTTTATATTTATCTCCATTATTGTCTATTGCACTTTTCTTTTTTTCATTCTATAAATACATATCCTTTTTGACACGACGACTTCAAAAATGAAGAAAAAGGAACTGGAAATCCTGTTAGAAACCGTAGAGGACATAAAAGAGCCAGCGGCAGATGAAGAGCAATATTCAACTCCTGCTACGGTAGCTTCCGAATTGCTTCTTTTCGCTTTTATGAACGGAGATATTGAAAATCGTGTCGTATATGACCTTGGATGTGGTAACGGGATACTGGGGATAGGTGCAAAATTATTGGGTGCGATAGAAGTAGTAGCGATAGATAGCGATGAGAAGGCGATAGAAGTTGCGCAAACGAATAGCAAACGATTGGGTGTGGAAGTAGCATTCAAAAGGTGTGATGTGCGAGAAGTGGAAGGAAAAGGGGATACCGTTGTGATGAATCCTCCTTTTGGTGCGCAAAGGAAAAACAGACATGCCGATAGAATCTTTTTGGAAAAAGCATTTGAAATCGCACCCGTTGTTTATTCTGTACACAATGCGGGCAGTGAATCATTTTTAAGAAGTTTTATACCTCATGCAGCGATTGTTCGTTTTCCAGTCGCCTTTCCACTGAAGAGGCGGTTCTGGTTCCATAAGAAGGATAAGAAGTTCATATATGTGGATATATACCGTATGGAAATCAAAAATTTTTCTTAGTGTTGGTTCTTTTTCTAAAAGAAAGTGCAAATGGAAGAGGAATACGTGGCGAGAAGTGCGCAATTGGCTTTGCTATTAGAAGTATCCGCATATCCTAAACCCGGTAACGTGGACCGAATACACGACTTCATAGATACGAGCTATGAGCATTTTCTTGCTTCTTCGGTTGCCGTGTACCCAGTTTTGAGAGAAGCGGCTGTTAGAGGAAGTGGCAAAGAAGTGGGTGTGGGTGAATTGATAAGAAGAGGTGTGGAAGAAAGCATTGAGTGGCAGCGTGGGGGGAATACACACTTCGGCGCACTACTTTTGTTTATTCCCCTGACGATGGCTGCTGGTGCTTGTGTGAGCTATGACATGGAGGAGATAAGACGAAAAGCGAAGGAAATCATGCTGAACACCAGCGTGGATGATGCAGTAGAAGTTTATCGTGCGTTTCCAAAGGCAAAAGTAAAAGTGAGGAGCGATGTGCCAGAACTTGACGTGATGGACGAGTCTTCGCTAAAAGAAATAAGAGAGAAGAAGCTATCTTTGTATGAGATACTTACCATTTCCGCACCATATGATTTGATTTCACTCGAATTAGTGGGTGGATTTGAGAAGACCTTCAGGTATGCATCGCTGATAAAGGATTTTGCCGAAGAGGGGAGGAGCATAAACGATGCTATAACTCATGCTTATCTGAGGTTGCTTTCAGAGGAAGAGGACACTTTCGTTAAAATGGAGTTCGGAGCTGAAAAGAGCAAATACGTGAAGGAGAAGGCAAAGGGGATTGTAAATAGGGGATACGAGCTTAAAGAGATAGAGGAATTCGATGAGGAGCTAATAAGAGAAGGAATAAATCCGGGCTCTACGGCAGACATAATGGCAGCGGCGTTGTTTATCACCATTCTCGGTGGGTTGAGGTTTTGAGTAGGCAAGCATGGTGCTTCCCTGTCTTTTCATCTTAAATATAAAAGAATGATTTATATAGTATAAGCTTTAAATAATGGGACAATAATATGATTTCATGGAGTTGAAAGATGTGGATTTAGAAGAGTTAGAAAAAAGATACAAAAGAGAGAGGAACGGAAAAATAAAAGAACGTTTGCATTACCTTCTTTTATTGAAAGAAGGTTACAGTGATAGAGACATCGAAGAGATTTGCCATACATCCAAAAGCAAAGTCTCTTTCTGGCATTGTAGATTCAAAGCAGAAGGTTTTGAAGGACTTCATGATAAAAGAGGGAGAGGAAGGAAGCCTAAGTTAAGCGAAGCAGACCTAAAAGAGCTCGATTCAATTCTAGAAAAGCCTTACCTGATGGAAAATGGATATACGAGGGGCTGGCAAACAAAAGATGTGCATGCTTTGATCAAGTCAAAATTTGGGGTTTCATACGGATCAAGGCATGTTCGCAGGATTATTTCAAATTTGGACTTTGTTCGTTTGGTTCCAAGACCAAGACACAAACGCAGAAATCAGAAAGAAGTGGACGAGTTCAAAGAGCGTTTTAAAAAAACTTAAAAGTTTGGACAAAGACAGGATAATAATCAGCATGGATGAGGCTCATTTTACAATTGATGCAGACAGACGTAAATGCTGGGCTCGCAAGGGGACAAGACCGGTCGTATACACGAACGGCTCGAAAGAGGCTATAAACGTGGGTGGCGCTCTAACCTGGCATGGGAAGTTCCATTATCAAGAAATGAATCGCCAAATCAAAGAAGAAGTGCTAAAATTCATAAAACGGCTGCACAAGCGCTATAAGAATGTGTTGTTCATCCTTGACAAAGCCACATGGCACAAGAATAATCTTGTTATCGGATATTTTAAAGAGAACAGGGAGACCTTCGATTACATGTTCTTGCCAACAGGTGCATCCGATCTCGATCCTGTTGAAGAGTGTTGGCGTCAGACACGTGAAAAGAAAACTGCAAATACAGCTCATAATACGATAAAAGAACTCAGAACTTCACTAAAATCATTCTGGAATAAACAACCTTGTATGTGTTTACCTCCTCACACCCACCTCATCTTCACCACATTCACACCCATCTAAAATCTATTCTTAACCGAAA
>JAFNKG010000057.1 GCA_017883965.1 Candidatus Methanophagales archaeon
CATCCCATAGAAACCCCTCCAATGCGATACCTTTTAAATAGAATTATATAGAAAGTGGTATTTAATATTTAGGGGACACTAAGAAAAATAAGGTTTCAATATAAATCAACAGGAAGAAAAGGTGTGAATCGTTATTTGAAGTAAATAATTGGGCTGCTAAAGCAAAAACAACAGATACCAGACCTAACCACATTATTGAATAATTGAGAGCAGTAATATTTTCTTGGCGAATACGCTCCCTTTCTTCTTCAATCTTTTGCTTCCAATCAGGATCAGACTCATGTTGGAGATATTCTATTCTATCATGCATTTTAGACTCCCCTCATGAACGATTTCGGCTAACTTCGGTATATCCGAACTCGAGTTCGTATATACCACCGTTTTGGCTTTATATCCGAAGTTAAGTTCGCTTATACCACCCTTTAACTGTAACTTCTCACTCATTTATCTCCTCTTGACTTTTAAATAGAAGAGAGTATATAAATAACTTGCGTATCTTTTTTGCAATGGCGTATAGCGTCTTGCAAGTAAAAGAAATCCATCGTTTTTCTTTTTGGTTGAGTTTTCCATATTCTTCTCACCTCAATACCCCCAAACCTCAAACCACGCTCCAAACAAGAGCAATGCTAAAATTACTACGGTAAACAAAATAAGTTCTTTCTTGTTTTCTTTAAATACAACACTCCAATTTCTTTTCTGCTCAGGAGATAATTTCTTCCAATTCTTCTTCCAGAAATCCATAATTCCCTTTCTTTCAGGTTTTACACCAAAAATTTCTGTGGCTAACGCAGATGCAAAGGTTACTGTTAGCAGAATAAAAGAAACTTCAATAGAGATTAAGACTGGCGAAGACCATAAAGGATACCAAATCTCACCTTTTACAAAGTGGTCAATTGCACTCATAAGACCGAGAGAATAAAAAGTGCCACTTATTATCGCTATTAAAGGTGCTAAGAAAAACAAAGATGCGATGAAGTAAAGAAGTGCCATAAAACCGTTTTTTCATTCTATTTAAAATAGGACCCCGTTTATTTTAGTTACCCTTTTTTTCTTTGGTAAAGCTTTCTTTTTTAAAGAAAGGTTTTTTATAGCTTGTTTTTTCCTAAACAACATTTCTTATATTTCTTTCCCGAGCCACAGTGGCATGGGTCATTTCGACCAATCTTCTTCTCCTTCCTTTTTCCTTTCGTGAATTTTGAATCGCTTTTCGTATCGTCCTGTTCTTCCGTAACTTTTTGGACGGTTTTCAGTGTTTCTAAGGTTTTTTCAAATTTAGCCTTCTTTTGCTTTTTCTCCTTCTCATAATGCAATTTATAGAGATAGTCAATGTTCTTCTGCGAGAAATGATCCATTGGATCTTTCTCATGATGATAATGATAAGGCAGCTCTTCATCGGGTGTCCGGTATATACGCTTGATGTCCTCTAAATTGATAAAAAATTCTTCTATCAGCTCATTCGCAAATGCCTGTTTAATATCTTCAAACGCCTCACGATCTTTTAATTGTGCAAGGTCATCTATAAGTAGCGTTATGAACATAGAATTAGCCTTGCCTGTTCCGCGGACATTTGCTTCTCTAACAATCTTCCGGAATAGTTCAATCACCGGCTCACGACACTCGGAATGGTGATGGGCAATTACACCCAACGCAGTTGCTGCTGCACCCCTGACAAAAGCATACAAACTTTCATCCAAGACGAGTTCTGTAAGCGGCTCAACCGCAGAAGTGCCAAAGTTAGCCAATATAGAGGGCATATCCTCTGTCAGCCAATCACCGATTTCTTCTCCATGATTTCGTAATTCCTCGATGAGTACATGAAGAGCTTCTGGTGTTTTGATGCTGCCCAGTAGATGGAGTGCATGAATCGGCGACCAAGCATCACCGGGTCCTCCCAGTTCTCTATATAGGTCTTCTTTAAGGATACAAGCTAAATGCGGGATTGAATCCGGTCTATTGCAAATCTCTTTTGCCAGAGGGACTGGTACCCTGAGCTCTGAAGATACAAGCTCATTTATCAATTCTTCGGTTGACCATTCTTGGTAATTTGTCCGCATAAGTATATATCACACCTCAAAATAATTCTTAAGTATTTCCTCTATACTCCTCTTGAGGTCGCTATCGTGCGTTAAAGGCTCTGTCATCGTTGAATAGAGCGCATCTCGCATTGGTACTCCACTTTTTAGCAAGATGCCCGCATAGACAAGTTCTCTGGTAGAAACGCCTTCTTCGAGTCCCTGATGAACGAGATTTCTTATTTTATTCGCTGCCTTTACCAGCCTTTTTGCAGTATCCTGTTCAACACCCGTCTCTTGAAGAACAATTTGAGTTTCTAAGTCTTCACCTGGCCATCCTAAATCAATACTTACAAACCTCTGTCTCGTGCTCTGTTTCAATTCTTTTAAGACGCTCTGGTAACCTGGATTATAACTAATTACCAGCATAAAGTCATCGGGAGCATAGAATATCTTTCCCAGTTTCTCTACCAGCAAATATCTTCTATAATCTGTTAATGGATGAATGACGACAATTGTATCTTTTCTTGCTTCCACGACTTCATCCAAATACACGATTCCTCCATTTTTTACCGCCATAAGAAGAGGACCATCAATCCACTCAACATCGTCTCCTTTTATGATATACCTCCCGGTCAGGTCATTTCCACTTAAATCATCATGACAGGCAACGGTATAGAGAGGTCGTCCTAACTTCCAGGACATGTGCTCAACTAATCTTGTTTTACCACTTCCCGTAGGTCCCTTCAGCATAATGGGCAGTTTATTCTTATAGGCTGCTTCAAATAGCGCAACCTCGTTCCCCTGAGGTAAATAAAAAGGCTCCTTCTTTATTTCAAAGCTGCCGTTTTCGTATAATCCTGAGTCCAACCTCTCTAACATTTATACGCTCCTGATAGAGATTACAATAGAACCATAATATTTAAATTTTATGATAAAGCCCTGATGAGTTGTTACCGCGGATGCCAAATTGGCGGGCTACCAAGCCCTTGATCTTAGCTATTGGTTGTTAGGTAATTATTGGACAACCTCTAAAAGAATAAAAAATAAAAAGGGGATAATAAAAAAAACACCCCTATGCTGTCATTTTTAGAATTGGATGTGGCTCCTTCGCTTCGATTTCGTGTTCTGCATGGTTAGCCTCTGCAACAATCATATCCGCCATGCCAACCAGCGGGAACACTTTCGGTGCATTCTCGATTGGTCCGTAAAGCACGAAATCCTGACCCGCCAGTACCGGGATAATATTAGAAGCTATGTCACAGATACTGAAAACGTCTGCGCCGAGTCCTTCCCAGCCACCTGGTCCTTTTGTCGCATGCTCCTTCCGGAACGTCTTCAACCATGTCCATGCAGAAGGTGCGTTGTGGATACCCAATCCCACTGCGATACCGAATTTCGATTTGACGACGAAGCCAGAAGCAACGGCTGACCCAACCCCTGCGCCTATGGGCAGTGTAGCGGGATCGCACATCTGTTTCGTTACGCCCATGTCACGCGCCAGATGCACCAATCCTTTTTCAAATGTACCTGCTCCCGTCTCTAACAGATCAATCTTCCCTGCTACCGTTGAATCTTTTGGATTGAACGCCAGGATAATCGCTGCTTCCAGTCTGGAATCTTTGACTGCTTCCAGCTCCGCTTCTGTACACGAAACGTTTATCGAGTTATACACCGCTTTATCTATCAGTCCTACCTCATCAACATACTTGAGCCCTGCAATCTTTGCCTCAGCCACTGTCGAGTCAATCAAGAAAGGTACGTCACTCACCTCTGTGCAGAATGCGATTTCTTTCTCCATTGCCTCTGACGATTCTGAAAATATCTGCATCATGCATGGATTCCCGGTTAAATCAGAGAACTCCTCTTGCTTCTTTATCACGTCTTCCGCCGCTTTCTTGTCAAATATCCCTTTTTCCGCATCTTCGACCAGATAATGCTTCGCATAGAATATCGTACCACAAAGAACTGTTGCGTGCTCTCCGACCTGTCCGCCTACCTTTACTCCC
This sequence comes from Candidatus Methanophagales archaeon, assembly GCA_017883965.1. Taxonomy (GTDB): domain Archaea; phylum Halobacteriota; class Syntropharchaeia; order Alkanophagales; family Methanospirareceae; genus JAFNKG01. The sequence continues at coordinate 4,022 of JAFNKG010000057.1, forward strand.
CCTATGTCATATACATCCTGTTTCCTATCAAATACAAACATTTTTCTGTCCTCCTTTTCTTATCCTATCAGGAATATCACGTACACAAGTATTCCCACTATCAGTCCGTATAAAATGCCAATTGTAAAACCCATCTTCTCTCCCTGTCTCTGTGCAAGCTCACCCACGACAAATTCCACCTTGTCATCTATCACCTTTAATCTGTCCAGGAGTTTTGTGTGCTCTGGTGGTGCTATTGCAACAGGAACTGCTAACTCCTTCAGTTCCTCTTCCAATTTCTCCAGTACCTCTGCTTCTACTTCCTTCTCTATCTCCTCCTCCATCTCTTTTTCTGTTTTTTTCTCTTCTCCCATTCTTCTCTTCTCCTCTATTTTGTTTATGCCTGCGTCGCCATAAGTTTAAGACCGACAAGTAGCAGACTCACGAAGATACCGATTGCCATGCCTTTCACGAAACCGACCCAGAGACCCGCTGCGAACCTCGAATCCTTGCCTATGAGCGTTATGAACTTTCTCAAGTCTTCTATTTTTGCGGTTAACACTGCCGTTTCCGGTGTCTGCTGAACTATTTTTTGTGGTGGCATTTATATCACCCCCCAGATAATAAGAGGCAAGAGAAAGATAGTTATGACTATCAGCCCTGTTAATAGTCCGAGAATTGAATTTCTTGAGATGCCCGAAGACAACTTCTGATCTCTTGCAATTAACTGTGCTTTGTAGCTTATATCTTCCGTGGCACGATTTATCACGTCCATGAAAGGAGAAGCGGGCATGGCTAAAGGCAGTTCTAACATTCCCGCCGCTGCTTCCTCTTCACCTATTTTCACAATCATCGGGTCTTCTGGATAAGCTCCCGGGTCTTTTCCCTTCAGCTCATTTACTTTTGCCATTATCGCCCCGTAGTCTTCCACACCAATCATGTCAAATACTTCCACCTGTTTTCTGAACCGCTCAACCGCTTCTGCCGGCAGGTTCTCGATGAACGGTATCGCCGCTTTCGTTCCTAGTATTTTATGCGTTTCAGAGTCTACACCATCCTTATGTAAAGCGAGCATTGCTCCACCGCTTATATGCCCTGGAACTTCCGCACCGGCCATTATGAGAAATCTTATGTTCGAATTCGAGATAATATTCGTCATTATTTTTTCCAATCCGATATTCTCTGTCTTAACCGGTCCCTGAATTGCAATCCCTGGCAAATGTTCGATATGGAAATAAGACCCCGTTGAAGCTACTGCCACCGGGCTCTCTGAGTCGCCAACTTCGTAGTCACCAGTGACGAGCGGCCATCCAGCCGGAACTTCTTTCTTCTCTACCATTTTCATGCACCTCCTATTTTTAGCAATGCGAGTGCCACCGCTAACACACCAAACGTCACTCCAAGCATGAACATAGTCACGAAGCCTGCTTTACTCAACGCTCCTTCTCTGTGTGGCTGTGAACTGGAGAAACCACTTGTTGGGTCAAGGCAATTGAAAAGGTCATCCACTGCGGTCTCCAAAACACTTATTTGCTCTTCTATCGGCGAAAGGTTCACTTTATAGAAGCCTGCTCTGCTTTCTCCTACTGTTAGCGTGTCCGGATCCATAACAACACCATACTTCTCATTGATTACTAACATGTTTTCTTTTTACCTCCTCTTTTATTCTATTGTTTTGATTAACCCCGTTCCAACGACAGAATCTGACTCTCGCATACATGCCTTCACGAATTTTACGTAGAACACTATCCACACTATCGCACTGAAGATTATCAGTGACACGCCACTCCACAGTGAAGTAGCCGTTGCTACCAAAACAATCCCCAGTATGAGACACAGCAACCCTGAAATCTCAACCGAAGACATCAGCGTTCTTGGTCTTCTCTCGTCGGGTCCTAAGCATGCGTTGTAAGGATGGAACATCGCCATCATGGAAAGAACGAACATCAATGCTATAAGTCCTGTATTTATCGCTTTATCTACTACATCAGCGAAATTCAGCGACCCTGCCACGATGGAAAATTCAAGCAGCATTGCAAGTGTCCCTGCCATTCCTAATTCCATCATCCCTCGCTCCAGCTTTGGTATCTTCATCGCTATTATCTTCTCATGGTTCGAAAACACACCCGAAATGTATCCAAGGACACCCATGAGCAAAACGCCACCTAATGCAGCCACTGAACTGAACGTACCCAATTTTGGGCCCATGAATTTCACGAAAGCTATCCCCAGTAATGCCCCAACTATGCCATAGCCCATTCCTAACACGCCTATGGATGGAACGCCGGTTCCTAACCCGTATTTAGATGTTTTTCGCACTGAGTCTGCACCCCAGAGTAAAGCAAATATAACTCCCACTGCTTTTAGCACTGCGGGCAATCCCGGAAGTATCACTATTATTACTGCGATTACTGCTGAGATAATCCCCAAGCCAGTCTCATCGGGTGGGAATTTGAACTCAGCTTTCGGTTTCTTTTCCTCTTCTTCTCCCATTTTATATCAGTCCCCCTATGAAAGCCACCATCCCGACGAAAACACCACAGAACAGAGATACGAAGAAACAAGAGAATAATGCTTTTGGCAGTCGCTTGAACTTCGGGTCGTGGAATCCTTCTATGGTGCCTCCGATGTTGTACGCTGCGAGAATCGCATTTGCTACGAATATACCTATTGCTGCTATCGCAGCCATTGTTGGCTCGAATTTTGCGTAGTTAAGCAAAGCGAAGTACATGAACGCACCTCCGAACCCACCTATGAACGCTCCTACCATACCAGAGATATAGCTCACATTTGGAACGCCATGCCCATCACATTGCGGTGTCTTGTAAGGTGTCTGAGGTTCCTTAGTTATCGGGTCCACCTCTACTCTGCCTGAGACGGGAACGACTCCAGCGCCGAAAGCATAGATTATGTTCGCCATGAGCATGGTGACACCCATCATTATCCATGACCCAACAGCACCAGAAAGTGCTACAAGCAAAATATTCTTGCTAAACGTCGCCACCGTTGATGCCGTAAATAAGCCGGTCACTGCCGCTCCGAGCATGAGCATGATTGTCCCTGTTGCGATTCCTGTTGCGGTTCCCATTGCCGCCGGTGCTCCTCCCACTGGTAACAGATGAACACCTAAACTTGCGAACACTCCTCCTACTATCACGCACACCACTACAACCAATAAAATCGTTATCGGGTCCATTTTTCACTCACCTACAAAGGGTCCATATCTCTTTCTCGCCCATTTCACAAACGCTACGTTCCCAAATATCAACGCTATTCCAATCACAAGTCCTATGACGATGCCCAACATCGCCGCTATGTCTGAAAAGCCTGTCGCTGCTGGTAAAAACCTACCAAGCATCATCCCCACGAGGGTTCTCCAGTTCTCGAACAGGATGATAGTTCCGAAGGTCATTCCCGTGCAGGGTCCACCGTATTTCGCACAGAAACCCACGATGTCCTTTTGTGTCCGTATCCCGCAATCTGCGTATCTCGTTATCTTACCGTGGTAAACCACCCTCTTACCCTCTCCGAAAGGTCTGTCCTGGAACTCTCTCTCTGTTCCGTAGTGGATATCACCGGTAGAAGACCCTATTGCACCCACTGTAATCCCCCAGATGAAAGCAAGCATCGGCAGTGCGAACGGATGGTCCAACGGTGTTACTCCATCTACTGGCAAATACCCCGAAAGAGTCCCAAGATTGCTCTGTATGTATGCTATGCTTACGATGCACAAAACTGCCATGAATCCATGCGTTGCAATTGGTAGCAGATGCCCGTACAAGACATCGAGATAAAGGGGTTGCTCGAATCGCTTCGATCCCGCTGTTCTCCCTATATGCGCTGTGGTTGCAAATATCACGTGGAATACTTCGCCTACCGCTGCTCCTATGGGTATCGCTAATATCGGGTGTATCTCTTTTAATAACAGCACATACGCTATCACTCCCGCAGTGGTGCAATACATAGCGTATGCCGGTGCCTCGCCGGAAATCGCTTTATTGAAGAACCTATGTACCTGTCCTACCTGCGCCGCCAGTTGTACCTGCGAATTCGGATTGCTCTGTGACCCTGTATCTGACTCCAAGTCCTCGAACATGCACGCAATCAACGCTAAAAACACTATCACCAACATCCATGCAAACAACATTGCTACTGCTTCTATTGGCATGATGGAGAGATAGATGAATAGTCCTTTATAAAGTTTTCTATTTTTTTGCGCTATGAAAAACAACCAAAATATTTATTACATTAAAGATTCTTGTTAAACCACAAAGGAACCGATAAGAGGAAATAATGGGGATATTTGAGAGAAGGCATCAGCCAAGATTACTTAGGACGCAGAAGGTCAATTACTCGGATTTATATTTCATATTGCGACTTTCCAGAGGGGACCTGACACTAAAACCGATCTTCATTGCCGCAAGTGTTGAACTTGGAAATAGCACTACTAAATCAATATTGACCGCTACGGACCTGAAAAGTGGAAGAACGTATATTCTTGACAAGGCGATTAAAATGACAAGAGAGGCTCTTTCCCCCCACGATTCTTTTTGCCATACGATAAGCCTGGTGGAACTTTCAGAGGTATCTATTTCGGAATTGGTGAAAACGACGCTGCAAGAATGTGCGAGTTCGGCGGGAATAACCGTCCCGGATTTGCATTTCGTGGTGCGCTCCACAGGTGTAACAGCATGTTTTTCAAAAGTCGAAGAGGTGGAAGGAGTAATAAAAGCCTTAGCAAAAGGATGTATGCTTGCCGGTGTGCCACCAAGAAAGATGATTTCGCCCATGACGATAGAGAATATCTCGCCTGATTTAAAGGAGTTTTCAAGGATGGAGAAGACTTATTTCGACGGCGCTGTGACCGGGAACATCCCGCCTGGTGGGGACTCAATAGTGGGGAATGAGATGGAAGGCGAGCTTGTAACTGCCGGACTTAAGGAAGCGGCTAAATGGGTTGATGTTGATTATCGAAACCCTGCTCTATCTTTAGATTTTGGCACTACCTTAGCAGGTAGAATAACAGACGATGGATTGCCATACGCCCGTGTTACAGGTAGTTTTTGCGGTTTAGCCGGTGCAATACCTGATGCCGTAGTATCAAAGGTTGTGGAAGTAGATTTTCCTTCTGTGTTCGATTTACAAAAAAAGAATGTAATGCGGAGAAGAATAAGAAAGGAGGTGGTAAAGGGATACACCGAGGATATTTTAGGGCATGTGCGGATAGAAAAGGTAAAAAATGGCACCACGGTAGGTGGAGTTCCAGTAAATGTAGAAGCAGCAAAGAAAAACGATGTTGTGCTAATAGGCGTAGATGCGGGATATAACCTCTCAAATCTGCCTGAAATCGCGGATAGAGGTGCAGAGCTCGTGAAAGAGGAAGGGGAGCAGTATATTATTCCTGTTATAGATGAGTTGTCGGCGTGTATAGTGGAAGAATTGGTAGGGATAGCGAAAGAAGAAGGTTTACTTCTGCATAACACAAAGATAGGGATAACAGGTAGAGCGGGAATAACGGGTAAGAAGGCAGAGATGATTTTGGATAAGTTGAGCAAATTATTTGTGAGGAATATGGATAAAGAGGTGATATTTGCAGACGATGCGCTGTCGAGAGGTGCGGCAGTGCTTGGGAGGTGCATGCACCAGTTTGGAACACCTGAGAATCCAATAGGCGGCGTTCAGAGTCATGGCTGTGTGTATGGCAAAAGGATAAAGGAGCAGAAAAAATAATAAAGCGGTAAACATATAGAAATTGCATATAATTATATATATAAAATACATAAGAGATAGAGGGAGGATGGGAGGTTGAGATGGAAGTAAATATAGAAGGAGAGGATGAATTTGCAAATAAATCTTATGAGAAAATATGTCAGGATGCATTCAGGAACATAGGGGTAAGGACCAGTATAGACCATACTTACCTGTATTGCAACCCGATGGAGCACGTTTTTATTATCTCGGTTAAGATAGGACGGGTCTCAAGTCCTGTAAAGGTAGGGGATATGACACAACGGGGAAAAGATAAGTTAAAGATAACAGATGAGAAATATGCACCGAGATTGCTTGCCATGCTTTGGGATAAATATGGAAAAAGAGTCCAGCAAGTAAGCAGATTAGAGATAGGTCTTAAATTGGAGGAAGAGGAGATAGAGGCATTAAGGGATTTGATTGTCTATGACCCCAGAGATGATTTGATACCGAGAATATTGGATGGAATAGACAGGATATTACCTGAAGGTGCAAGAGTACGGTCTACAATTCCCTCTACCAGTAGAATAACTATTATCGCTTCTGAGAATCCAATAGAAGAGGATTGGAAGAAAAAGGCGGAAGAGATGGTAAGTGTGGTGAGTGAGCATGTATAAAATAATGATGTTTGAAGGCGGGGTATATAAATATACCGAGCTGAAAGAGCTGATAGAGGACATAGGAGGGCTTATATTGCAAGAATCTATAATGCAGACCGAGACAATGTTGCATTTAGCATTTCCTGGAGAGGAAGAACGAGAAATCAGGAATAAAGTAAAAGAACTTGGAGGGAAGTTACATGATTTACCATTAGCCGGGACAGAGATAATGATTGTAGTTCCTTCTCTTGGTAAACACCACTCTGTTAATCCGTTGTGTGATATAGCGGAATTTCTGAGGCGGAAAGGTGCGATTACAAATGTTATGGGTTTGGCGAGAGGAGTGGGTAAGAGGATAGCACAGATGACGGCGCAAGAGAAGGAGATAATAGAGGAATGCGATGCGGCGGTGTTTGTGTTTGGCGATTTTAAGGAGTGTATAGAGGAGAAGGTGAAGTTATGTGAGATAATAGAGATTCCTTACATGGTAGTAGGGGGTCCGCCAGACCTCGAGTTAGAGCATTATGTGGGGGGTATAGGAAGGAAGACGGACAGGATGAGGCGGAAAGGAGAAATAGATAAGTTAGAGGAAATGACAGTGGAATTGGGAGAGATTCTGGCTGAGAAGATGATGGAGATGGAGGAAGACCCTTTAGCTGCTTCTCCTTTATTCATAAAAGAGATGATAGAGATGATTATGCCACCAAAAGCCGGGGAGGAATTACCGCTCGTCATACATCTGGATGGACTGAGGGTAAAGATAGGTGAAGAAGACGAGGAGAGGATAATGGACATAGAGGTGGGGGAGAAAAAACTTTCCGAGATTTGTGAGATGAAAAAATCATTGTATGAAGGGTATCTGCTGAAGATACTACCTGAAGCTGTGTCCGGGGGTGTATTTTAAACAGGCACACCCCTTCATTTCCGGTGGAAAGTTACCTTGAGATTGTCAGATTAACCGCAGAGTTCACGGAGAGCGCAGAGGATGTAGGTTTAGGTTTTAGGGTTACTAATACCAGACAACTAACCCCCTATTTTCTCTGCGAACTCAGCGTTCTCGGCGGTAAATTTAAAATATGACAAAGTCAAGTTACAACCATCATCGTAATTAAGGGATAGTTTCAATAAACTTATCCATGTCCGTGTAGAGTACGTTCCCGACTATAATAACATCAGCATATCTCTTCATCTCGGTTGCTTTCCTCTGTGAGTCTATACCACCGCCGTAGAACAATGTTGCTTCGTTTAACGCTTCACTTAATTCCTTTACTATGCCGGGGTCTCCATAGGTTCCACTGTATTCTATATATATAATAGGAAGGCGAAGATATTTCTCTGCATACTGTGCATAAGCGATGACTTCATCTGGGTTTAAGTCGGTATTTGATTTCGTCAGATTCGCCACTGCGGATTCTGGGTTCAAAACGATATACGCCTCTGGTATAACGCTATCCCATTTTATTCTATGGTTTTTTATCCATTCTACATGTTTACCTACAATCCATTTCAAATCGCCAGCATTGATAACCAGAGGCACGAAAATATAATCTACGCCTTCGTTCATGACCGCCTCAGGAGTTGCGGGCTCTAATATTTTTAGTATCTCATAGTCCCTCAGGCGGGATATTAGCTGGGAGGTGTTTTTGGCGGTGATGTTTTGAGTGCCGGAAATCATTACTGCGTCTGTTCCACTTTCTACGATGGTGTTCAAATCGTTTTCCGAGATATGTTTGTCCGGGTCGAGTTTCGTGATATGATTCCAATTTTTCCAGTGTTTTTCCTTCACGGTCATCGCTTTTTAAGATTAAAAGCTGTATATAAAAAGGGTGAGTGTCTTCAACAAGACAATATAAAACAATTTTTATATATCATCAAGTTTATATATCATCAAGTAATAAGCATTGTATAAGGATTAGCAATGTCATCAATTAAGAGACCTGAAATGGAAATGAAAAAATGTGATATTTGTGAAGAAGAGCATTCTGAACCGACTAAATCTTGTAGAGCATGTCATGCGATTATTGATAAAGGTACATATAAAAATAAATACACAACAGGTGAAGTAAGAAAAGCATTGAAAAATGCCTATTCTTGTACTAAAGAGGGAGTACCTTTTTTTAAATGTGATTATACTGGAATAGAAAGTCATTTTAATATCACTAAAGATTCTATTGATCCAATAGATGATGCAATGATTTTGACACTAGACCATAAAAATCGCGGATTAAATTCAAATCGTGGAGAAGTTGCCGTTTGTTTAAATATTATTAATCAGATTAAAGGGGAGATTCCATTTAATTGTTTCAAAGATTTTATTACAATTCTTGCGGAGTGTCTTGAAAATAAGAATGATAAGAATTCTAAAAAAGTTAAAGATGCATTAGATCAAATGTTTATAGAGCGAGCACAGCTAAAATTAAGAGAATTAGAGTCAAGAATGATGGAGGATAAATAACCGAAGGGAGGAAGGTTCATTAAAATCTAACTAAAAATAAGCGTATGAGATTGCTCCTATAACTCCGCTTACAATTGCAATCGCAATATAGATAAGAATCTCAAAAAATTTTGATTGCCTAACTTCTTTCTTCTTTTTCACTTCGTAGTCAATTAAACTGGGTTTGATTTCGAGTATTTTATCCAAAAGGGATTTTATCGTCTCAATTATTTCAACATATTTCTGTAGATCATCCGTATTTGGATCGCCTATATCCTTGTTTGCTCTTAAATTAGATATTTCCGAGAGTTTGCTCTCAACGTATGGTTTAATTTCTTTATAGTACTCTGGGAAAATTGTTGTCAATGCTTCTGGAGATATTCCATTAATTTCATCTGAAATTTTCTTTCTCAAGTAAATAGAGATGTAATCTAATAAATCATACGCTGCTCTATAAATATGAGCAAAAGCTTTATCAAGGTTTATAGTTATGTAGGAAGCATCTGCAGATTTCAATTCAAGTTTGGATGCGAATACTCTCATTAAATGGTCAAATGCATTTTTAATTTCATTTATAGGTTGAATAAAAGTCTTTTTCTCCGGATGTATTTCTTCCGCATATAGCATCCATTTTTTGACGGTGGCGTACAACGTAGTAATCTCTTCAAGCTTCTTTATCTCTGCATCGCTAAATTCCATTTCGCCCTGCCTACCTCTATCAAAAAATTAAGGAAGGGGACGGTTCAAAACCCTCCTCTTCTCCTCCTCAAATTCCTCTTTAGTGCAAATCAGACCCAGAGCAAGCCTAACACTTCCACGATATTTACCTGCAACCCCTTTCGTTAGTTCTTTATCTACCTTTATATCACCCAAATCTATGTCCCAAATATCCTTCTTCTTTTCGCCCCCTTTTTCCATAGCCACAACTGCCAACGCCGCCACAACCATTACCAGCCCCTTTTTCATTCTTTTAGCCCCCAGTGTGAGATTTATTAAGAGGATATATAAATTTTTTGGTTTTGTTAAGTAAAGTTTGAAACGACAGAGAAAAAAGTAATATCTCAAAGTTGTTTTTAAAATCACCTCACCGCATCTTATACAACAACTCATTTATTCTATCGCCGTGATAGCCGAGTTCGCCACCTTCTTTAACGCTTCGTTTTATACCCTTATGCCCCTTTCTTGGCGGATGAAGCCGGAAAACAGGTTTTATCTTGAGTTCCGTCAAATCCTTCACCTTCGCTTTACCATCATGAAAAGCATGAGCAAGTTCTTTTATCGTGCCAAAGGGTGTATTCTCTCGTAAATACTCTTCGGTTAATCTTTTACCGCCTTCTAATCTACCCCTCTCTCTAAATAAGATTTCAAGCATATCCTCGGAAATATCACCCCAGGCAACGTAATCCTTCACCTTCTTTATCATCCCTTTGTAATAATCATTCTCTTCTACTACTACACAGTGGTTCACGCTATGTAATCGAAGAAGCTTTAACGTATGCTTTATCTCAGGTCTTATACTCACGCTTCCCCTTAGCTTTATTACCACATACATAAACTTTTTTACTCCGCAAAAACCTTTACTAAAACATTCTTTCTAAGAAAGCTTTGTTTTCACTAAAGCCGTCCTCCTCAAAGCATCGTAAGTTGCGAGTGCGAGGTTAAATGTGGTTCTCGTTTTACCTTTTGTCTTTGCCCATACATCGTCAACGCCGGCGAACTCCAATAAACGCTTCGGTGTATCCCCAGCAGCGAGCCCGAGCCCCTTTGGGGCAGGTTTCAAAGTTATTTCAACACCGCCTGATTTCCCCATCACCTTGAAAGGCAGGGAATGTTTCTCGTTACAGTCGCATTCCCAGGAGCCGCATCCTCGCTCGATATATGCGAGTCCCAATTTAGCAGCTCTTACCGCCTTCGTAATGCCATTGCGGACAAGAGCGTCTTTACCCAACCCTATCCCAAGATACCCTTCTCTGTTACCTACAATTACACACACTCTGAACTTAACTCGCCTTCCTGAATCGGTCATCCTCTGGACAAGGTTTATATCTAAAACCTCCTCACTGAGGTCAGGAAGAAGAACATCCACAATTTGATGCTCCCGCAATGGATATTTAGACCGAAGAACCTCTTCTATACTTTTTATCTCTCCTTTTTGCACCAGTACGCCCAACCTGGTCACAGGCGTCCATTCCTCTTCCTCTCCTTTCCAACCTGCTTCTGCACTCATGCTGCTGTACACTCTTTCCCTCCTTCCTCTTCTGTCATTATCTTCTCCTTCACACTGTCAAAATTATCTAATATGGAAGTGTCTTTTAAGAACGTTGCGATATGTTCTCCGCGGATACGCTCATCAAGTGGGAAAACAGCAGTGTCATGAGGGATGCTCATCCCGGAATCAATAGCACCTTTTAAAGCCGCATACAGATTAGAACCATGAACAGGAGTATGCAGTCCAATATCGAGGATAGCGTCGTCAAATCCTGCTTTTTTTGCTTTTTTGCCAAATAACAATCCTGTAAGATAAGCAGCGGATGTATTACTTTTTCCACCTTCATGCCCATATCTTACAAGTTCAGAAGATACAGCAGCGACAACTGTTTTATCACCGAATTTATTAGCCGAAACCAGTTGTATCATGACGTATTTATTGCTTTTTCTCACTACTACCCTTGGCTTTCTGCTGAACAATAGTCTCAGTCTTCTCCGGTAGTCAGTCTTACCTTCTCTTCTTCTTCTAAACGGAACCCTGCATGTTGGACCTCTTGCCATTCTCGCTTACCTCTTTACTTTACATTGAACTATCTTTCATTAATCCTTTCGCTTTTATAAACTCATTTAAATGAGCGATACTTCTGAATTCCCCGCCTTTCGCTTTTATATATAACCTACGATACGTAGTTCTGTCAACGTGCCCTTCATCCCGGAGTTCTCTTAATCTTCTACGTAAAGCCCTTATCTTAGTTATCCACAGCCTTTTCTTGCCACTTCTCGCACCTTTTGCGCCTTTTCTGGAACCATGCCCCTTTCTACGCCCAAGTGATTTTTTCATCGCTCGTTCTCTTGCTCTTCCTCTGCTTACACCTTTTTTCTGCTTATCTCCTATGATACCTTCCTCTATCAACCCCCGAATATCATCTCTCGTTATTGCTTCTGCTATATCTCCGGCGACTTCAGGATCAGGGTCTATCCAAACCCGTCCCACGCCGACCTTCAACACCTGTGCCGCTATCCTCTTCTGTTTTGATAGATTAACCATTGCTGCTTATCCTTACTTCCTCCTTCATCTACCTTTTATCGTTGGAACTAATAAAGTATCCAAGCCATTTTTAACTATACCCATTTTAACATTATCTTTTATATTCTTTTCTTCTTCAACTGCTTTCCAAACAGAATTGTATGCTTCTATCCCCCATCTATTTAGAATATGCGTGCTGAGTTCAGAAGCAATAGACAGGCGGACTCTTTTCATTGCTTTCCTCATATAAAACGCTTTATGCCCGCCGAGCACAAAATTTGTTCTGATAGCATCTTCAGTATCTTCATAGCTCGCATATTCGTTCATCCAGTCCTCGAAATAAGGATCGCCGATTCCTTCTCGACATTCTGCGACTAAAATAAACTTACCGCCCGGGATTACTGCTCGATAGCAATTCTCGACTGCCTTTGTCGCTTGATACAGGTTTCTATCTTTTGGGAATCCACCGGCGCTTACCACCAGAACATCAAATAAATCTCCAGTTTCACGGCAAAACAGGTCCTTTGCGACCTCAGCACCTTTAAGAAAAACCGAGTTCATGTCACCCGCGTAAGCATCTACCAGATTTCCCGCAGCATCGGCGACTGTATTTATTATGAAATCCGGGTGTGCAAAGGATGCTGCTTCGGACATATCCAAATGCACGGGGTTATTTTCTATGTTTGCAGTTCTCGCATGGTCATCCACCAGAAGCGCATGATTCTTTTTTATCGCCTCTCGTGATGATATACCCGGAAGGATACTCTTTCTTCCGCCTCCAAATCCGGCATAATAATGTAAGGTTATATCACCGGTTAGAACCTTTACATCAGCTTTCACGTAATTCCTGTTTAACGTCACCGGTGTCCCTCTGCTCGTCGTGCCAAGATATACCAAATCTTTCGCATCACAATCATGAATCAATACGTTAAATTGATAAAAATGCTTACCAAGTACCCTCTTTAATTCTTCTTCTGTTGGTGGTGCGTGAGTGCCGCATGCTACGAGCAGAGTAACTTTTTCTCTATGCTCTTCTCCCAAATCTTCTATTAAGGCATCAAGCATTTTCTCAGTAGGTGCGTCTCGTGTATGGTCATCAACAACGATTATTATTTTACCGTTCTTTTTCGCATTCACTATTTCGCTCAACTTCTTTGTACCGATGGGGTTTTCGAGAGCGTGCTTTATCACGTCTTGCTCTTTAGCGTTACCTTTACTTCTGCTGCCCTCTGGGTCAGGGTCTAATAGTTTACCTTCTATGTCCACGTCCATCAGCCTGGAGCCGTAAGGGATTTGTATTTTTGTCATGGTTCATAACTGTTTCTTACGGCTTCATCCCAAAAATAGGAAATGTAATCTATGTTTAGTAGCACGTGAAATCTTCGTATTTTTACCCAAACGTTC
>JAFNKG010000058.1 GCA_017883965.1 Candidatus Methanophagales archaeon
TACCTTCTTTAGGCTTTTCGTAAGGTGTCCATACTGCTGTCTCGCCAGCCTTAAAGAGTTCCAAAGCTTTCATTACAAGTTTCAGCATGCAATATGCGGAGTATGCATGATAATACGCCCGAGCTCTGATCCTTTCCACGGCGTTTGGCTTCTCCGGAATCTTCCACTCGAATTCCATCTTCTCTGAATACTTGAAACCCGGGATAAGGGCTGCTGGTAGTTCGAACTTTAAGCTCTTTCCCGTGGACTCAGGAACGAGTTTTGCCTTTGCCGTCACCCACATCCTCGCAAGCGGTCCGAGTTCGACGACATGGTTCTCACCGTCCCCCTTCCAGTGCCACCACCTCGTCGCAGTGACCCATGAGTATTTGGAAGTCCCTTTTCCATACTCGCCCGGCTTTGGGACCGTTCGCTTGTTCCATGGATGTTCCTTCGTTATCTTATTGCCCAACGGGTCAGCTTCGACTTCTTGCTCCCACTCGCTCGAATACCAGCCACTGCCGATGAATTCACGCACTCCGACGTTGAACTCGACGAGGTCAGTTGTGACGAGTCCGCCATCAAGAATGACTCCAGGAGACACAAGCCTCCTACGACCCCAGTCTGTCATCTCGCTATACTGCGCAGAATACACCTCAGGATCGTTGTAGGAGCCTACGGAGCCAAGATTTGCCACTCGCGCACCTACATCCTCATACCCTTGCTTGAGGATAAAATCGAGTAAGTCGTCAGTAGCTGTGATCAGTTCCTTTGTAAAGGCAACGTGCCGCATGAGAAAAGTCAGATAGGATTCGAAGTCTGATACCGATAGGTCTATCTTTGCGATTCCTCCCGGAACAAAGGAGTGGACATGCGGGTGCTTTGCGCCGAAAATCGCAGCCATATTATGCCCCGCCTTCTGCACAAGAAGAGACCTCAGGTAAAGCTCGCCTGACAGCGGGTTGAGTGCAGTCATGATATCTGCGACTGTGTCAAAGCCATGGACATATGACCTCGATGCCTTCGTCCTCTCCGCTTCTTCCCACCATTCAGGATTAAACTTCTTTACCGCAACCTCGCTGTAGTCAGGTCCTTCGAGGTTGAGAACACCGAATTCCGCATCGTATAACTGCTCTGCGCCATGAACGAGGTCTCTAAGGGCAACACCCATCGGTGGTGGTGATACCCCATATACCTGGTCACAGGCTGTAACCGATGAAAGGGCGTGAGGCAATGGACATACACCGCAAGACCGCTGTGTAATCATAACAGCATCAAATGGCTCTCTTCCAGTAAGGATGATTTCAAAACCCCTGAACATAGGGCTATAGGCGTATGCATCAGTAATTTTTCTTGCTTCGGTGTCCACCTTTGCGTGAACGCCTAAATGACCCTCAATCCTCGTTATTGGCTCGATTGTTATTTCCCTCTCTTTTCCTTTCATCATATCTTCCTCCTTTTAAGTCTCGCAAACCCCATTTTTATGTGACCCCACATGCCTTTCACCGTCTCAGTAATGAACGGACTCATAGGGGGTTTGGCGAAGAATGGAGAAGTGGGTGGGTCTGGAAAGCTTGGGTCGGCACATCCGAAGCACGGAACTCCTGTTTTTGTGCACCCTCCGTATCCGTCCATCCAAATTGATGCAGCGTTGCAGTTTGTGATGGGACCTTTGCAGCCGAGTGCGCCAAGACAACCCGTTTCTCCAAATTTATGGGCGTCCACACCACCTGAGTAGAATCCGCATAACGGACAGATTTCATGGATAGTGTGACCGTAGAGGTAAACAGGTCGGTGCCACTCGTCAAGCTCAGGGAGTGGTGCTACCCCTCTTCCAGCGAGAACAGCATGACCTATGACCTGAACGATGTTATCAGGTCTGGGTGGGCAGCCGGATATACAGATGACGGGTAGACCCAGCGCTCCTTTCCACCCTTTCCCTAAATAGCCCAAGAGTCCTTGTGCACCTGTCGGGTTAGGATGCGCACGAGGGGGACCGCCATAAGAAGCGCAGTTGCCTACCGCAATAGCAATCGCACATCTCTTCGCCAAACTGTCAATTACCTCACTGAGCATAAGAATCCTCTCTTTGTACTCACCAACTACGCAGTAAACGCCGGGCGTTGCCTTCGCCTCTTCAGGGATTGCTCCCTCGAGAATTAATACAAATGGGTCATACTTCCCTTCCATCGCATCAATGAGAACCTTTGCCGCATCTTCGCCCCATTCAAACATAAGCGTTGGATGGTAAACGAGCTTCAGCCCTCCAAGCCCTGGGATAGCCCCTGTTACAACATCAATAAGTGTGGGATTGCTTGCCTGCTTGATGGAGATGGTATCACCTGCACAGTCCTGTCCTTCAAGCCATATTAGATTTAGTTCTTTGAGGCTCATGTCACTATTTCACCTCTAAATTTTTTCAAAACATTTTTTAAAGGGCTTATTTTTAGTGTTTCTTCTCGGCAGTGATTAAGAGGTTTTAAGATCTTCATAAAACCGCAACAGCTGGTTAGAACCTGAGGTAAGATATATTTGTTTAGCTCCTCTTATTATAACGAACTCATTTCAAAAACCGTTAGCGTAAGTTCTCTTATCATGTGAATATTTTATTGACAAATCTATACTACTATATATTCAGATCAGTCCAAAGATTATCTTATATACATATAATCAAAAGGAGATAAAGAAGTATGCACGAATGGTCATTGGCGGAAGCGGTAATTGCTACTGTAATTGAGGAATCAATAAAAGAAGGGCTGGAAGAGATTACAAAAATTAAAATTAAGATCGGCGAATTACAGCAAATGGACACCGAGATATTTGAATTTGCATTGAATGAAATTGCAAAAGTTCAAGATGTAGGCTTGTTGCTAAGTGAAATGAGGATAGAGATGGAAACAGAAAGAGCAATTTTAAAATGTGGAGTATGTGGAAAAGAATGGGCTTTTGATGAGACGGGGTTAGGTGAAGAGGAGTATGAAGCGGTCCATTTTGCACCTGAGGTCGCTCATGCGTATATCAGATGCCCTTCTTGTAAGAGTCCTGACTTTGAGATAGTCCAGGGAAGAGGGGTCTTGATAGATTATATAAAAGGGTCAGGCAAATAAAAATGCTTAATAGAGCGACTAAATCAAGATGGAAACGGCAATGGATCCAAGATTAAACATTATTGACAAAAGATTGGCTGGAATAAAGAGATTAATTGCAGTATCTGGTGGAAAAGGAGGGATTGGTAAGAGTTTAACCGCTTCTGTTCTCGCATTGACTTTGTCGAAGATGGGTTACCGGGTTGGACTGTTAGATTTGGATTTATCTGCTCCCTCTACGCATGTGATATTGGGAATAAAAGATGTGTATCCTGAGGAAGAGAAAGGAATCATTCCGCCTGAGGTACACCACATAAAATTTATGAGTATTGTTTATTTCACGAGAGATAATCCCGCTCCGCTTAGAGGTATTGATATTTCTAATGCTATGCTGGAATTGCTTGCCGTTACGAGATGGGGTTCACTGGATTTTCTGATTGTTGATACGCCACCCGGCATAGGAGATGCAACGATGGATGTAATAAGATGGCTAAGGAGGGCAGAATTCCTGGTGATGACAACCCCTTCAAAAGTAGCATTAGAAACGGTGAAAAAGGTGATAAAAATGCTTACGGAGTTGAACGTGCCAATTATTGGTGTCATCGAAAACATGAAAATGGAGAAGTCTTCTTGGGTTAAACACGATTTAAAAGAATTCAACGTGTCTATTTTGGGTGAGATAGATTTCGATATAACAATTGAGGGTTCGATAGGGGATGTGAACAAGTTATTAGAAAGCGATTTTGCAGCGATTATAAAAGAGCTTGTTTTGAAGAGTTCGGGATTTGATTTGAAGACATAAATTATGGGATTTTATGTAATATCCTTCCTCATCTTACATTTTTCAATTTGCATTTTGCAATTACGCAGTTAACATATCCTCGGCACCGGGTCACCGATTGGAGTCTCCACAATCCTCCTGCCACCAACCCGTGTCTTCATTACCACTCCTTTTAGCTCTTTCGTCACAGAACCAATGATCTCTGCATCCTTACCTTTTTCTGTTCTCCTCAGTGCGTCAAGCACATCTTCTGCTTTTTCCTTCACCACGCCCATAACGACTTTTCCTTCATTTCCTACTTCCAAAGGGTCTATACCCAGCATCTCGCAAGCATTTCGAACAGATTCTCTTATCGGTATCCTTTCCTCTTCTATCAGGATGCCAACGTTCGATTTCTCACTGAATTCGTTGAGTGAATTTGCCAGTCCACCTCTCGTAGGATCTTTCATCGCAACCACGCCACCAACCTCTAATACCTCATAAATAAGCCTGTTTAAAGGTCTTATATCGGATTTTAATTCCGTATCAAACCCGAATCCTTCCCTGAAGGACAGCAATGCTACACCGTGGTCGCCGATGTAACCAGAAACGATTATTTTATCGCCGTCTCTGAGATTAGAGTCTATTAACCAATTTCCATCCAATTCCCGATACTTTCTCACTTCCCCCATATTCTTATCCAGCGCATCCGTTCTCTTCCCCATTGCTGATGTATTCACCACTATTTTCTCCACTGCACCGTTCTCAACGACTTTTGTATCGCCAGTGACCACTGGAACCTTCGCTTCCTCACAAGTCTTCTTCATACTATCTAAAATCCGTTCAAAATCGCTGAACGGAAAACCCTCCTCTATTACAAATGCCGCAGATAAGCAAAGAGGTTCCGCACCCATAACCGCTATGTCGTTAACTGTGCCTGCAATTGCCAGTGTCCCAATATCACCACCAGGGAAAAATAGAGGTTTTACCGTATGTGAGTCCGTAGTGAAAACCACGTTGTCAACGACAGCAGAATCATCCAATGCCTTCAGAGGCACCTGCACATTACTGTTTTCTTTTTCATCACTTAAATGTCTTAGCACGAGTTTAAGCAACTCTCGCATCCCTTCACCACCTGCACCGTGCTCCATTTTTATACTACCTTTGTCTTTGTCATTACCTTTGTCTGGCATCATCATTTACGAAAACCTCCACTCTATTCACCTTTTATAACTTATAATTTATTTAGGTGATGATATTCAATAGTCATAGATGTATAAATCGGTAGGGTAGGATCGGTAGGAGTCGTTGAAGGGGCTATGGGTTCGAAAAAAGAAATAATCTTCTTCACTACGAACAAGAACAAAGTAAAAGAGATAAAGGATTTGGCTGACTCAGAAGCGAAGAACATAACGATCGTGCATCGCGAATATGACTATCCAGAGTTACAGCTTGAAGAGATAGAAGCGGTAGCGAAAGAAAGTGCGAATTATATAAAGAAGAAGGTAGCGATAAAAAAACCATTCTTCATAGAAGACTCCGGGTTGTTTATTCACGCTTTAAATGGCTTCCCAGGTCCTTTCTCCGCTTTTGTCTTCAATAAAATAGGCAATGAGGGAATCCTGAAATTGATGGCTGATAAAGAAGGAGAAGAGCGAAGAGCTTCTTTTAAAACTGTCGTTGCATTCTGCGAATCCTTTGAAAAGGAGCCAATTCTTTTTGTCGGCACCGCCGAAGGTAAAATAGCGGAGAAGGTAAGAGGCGAAGGAGGCTTTGGCTACGACCCCATATTTGAATTCGAAGGAAAGACATTTGCAGAGAGAAATACCGATGAAAAGAACAGAGTCTCGCATAGAGGCAGAGCTTTCATGAAATTATTGAATTATATCTCTTAGGTTCTAAGAATTTTTTGCATATCTATGTATTATTCATTTTTATATAGTATTTAGAAAAATTTAAATAACCTTTTTATTTTCTATATACCAGAGGTAAGTGGGAAGGCATGAAAAAAGGTAAGGCGCTGGAAAGGTTCGCCGCTATCAAGAAGAGGGAAGAAGGAGATATAGCATCACATGGATTTTTCCCTGTTCTAAAAATGATTTTATTCAATTCGGTTTTTGAGAGAATGTCAGTGTTTTTACCACATGATAGAAAATTTTTTGAGTTGTTTGAGGCGCTTGCGGATAAGGCGGTGGAAGCATCGCAACTGCTGGTGGATTTAGGTGCTGATTACTCCTATCTTTCACGAATCGGTGAAGAGCTTAAAGCACTGGAAGAGGAAGCTGATTCGGTCGTTCATCAAATCATACATGAGCTATATTACGACCACACACGGGTCACGGAGGAAAAGGGTGACATACGTTATTTCGCTCATAATCTTGACAACATAATAGATGGAGTAGAAAAAGCGGTAGCAAGGTTGGCGTTTACTCAAAGACCTGCAATTCCAGAGCCGGTGAGTGAGTTCTCTCCGATTATCCTGGAGGCATCGCTGGAAATAAGAAAAGCAATAAGTTGCTTGCGGGATATGAGATGTGAAGAAGGAAGTTTAGAAACACATTGCATAAGGATAAACGAATTAGAAAACGAAGCAGACAAAATAAACCGGAAATGGCTGAAAATGCTGATGACCACACCAGTGAAAGAAACAGAAGAGCTTCTGGAAAGACAGGTGCTTAAAGAAATAGTGGATATTTTAGAAGATACAATGGACCAGTGTGAAGACGTGGCTAATATCCTGGAGACTTTTAGATTAAAGGGCGGTGTCTGATGGAGTCGGCATTGGCTCTTCTTATCGTAATAATTGCTCTTGCGTTGCTCTATGATTTTTTGAATGGTGCGAATGACAGTGCGAATGCGATTGCCACGGTAATTGCTACCAAGGCGTTAACACCGCTAAAGGCGTTGGCTTTGGCGAGTTTATTTAATATCGCTGGTGCTTTCGCGTTTACAAAAGTGGCGGAAACCATTGGTAAAGGTATTGTTTCTACTACGAATCTGGCACCCAATATTTTTCTCCTGGTTCTCATCAGTGGTTTACTGGGTGCGATAATATGGACCTTTATTTGCACCTCGGTTGGCATACCCATAAGTGTGACGCATTCGTTGGTAGGGAGTATTCTTGGTGCGGGAATAGTAGCAGGGGGAACAGGCATAGTACAGTGGGGGGAGCTTAAAGGAAAAGTACTTTTTGCTATCGCGTTCGGTCCTTTTTTGGGATTTATAGCCGGGGCTCTGATTTTTTCACTCGTCAGTTGGTTGCTGTATTTATTTTTTAAAAACACACCTGCAACAGAGACAGAAGGAATATTCAAAAAACTACAGATTATTTCAGGCTCTTTCATGGCTTTCAGCCACGGTATGAATGATACGCAAAACGCAATGGGCGTGATTACGGTAGCTTTGCTGATTGGAGGCTTTATTCCCGTTTTTAATGTCCCTTGGTGGGTAAAATTAATCTGTGGATTTATGATGGCGATGGGCACGCTTTTAATGGGCTGGCGAGTAATAAGGACGGTGGGGTGGCGATTGACGAAGTTAGAGCCGAAACATGGGTTCTCTGCTGAGAGTGGCGCTGGTCTCGCAGTGGTTACGGTGAGTTTAGCCGGTATGCCGGTAAGCACCACGCATGTAATAGGTTCGGCAGTGGTAGGGGGGACGTTCTTTCAAAGCCTTCGCAGGATAAGATGGTTTGAGGTAGAGAAAATGGTCACTGCATGGATAATAACCATTCCGCTGTCGGCGGTAATTGGTGGTGCGGCATATTGGCTGGTGCGGTTTGGTTTGTAACTCAGGTATATGCTAGATAAAGAGGGCGGAAAAGCCGGAATATCGTAATTTCCCCCTTGCTTTTAGCTTCCGAAACGATTTTTCATTATGTCAGGCGAATCATATTTATCATAGGCTTTTAAATACAAATGCAATAACACTATGATATTAAGACGAGCGAATAAGTGAAAAATGAATTCAAAAGCAAGAGCACATGTGGTCGTCAAGGGACGAGTGCAAGGTGTTCTCTTTCGCTATGTAACAAGAGATGAGGCGAATATGAGGGGCGTAAAGGGATGGGTGCGAAACATGAGGGATGGTAGAGTAGAAGCGGTTTTTGAAGGCGAAAAGGGAAAAGTGGACGAAATGATAGATTTTTGTCATTACGGTCCACCTGCGGCGAAGGTCTCATCGGTAAAGGTTACACGGGAGGAATATACAGGAGAATTCTCCGGGTTCTCTATTCGATATTGAAAATAGAAGTCAAAGTAGTTTGCTCTGTTCCTTCTACAGCTTTACTCCACGTCTTATAATCCCTCAACTTCCACGCACCCGCCGTCTTCAGCTCTTCCATCCCGCACTTTGCCTTCTCAGAGGAGCGATAACAAGCCAAGCAATTACCATCGCAACCCTCCGTTGGCGAAAATTCGTCATCTCCATTTCGCCTCACATAAATCGGTATATTAATCCCCTCGCAATTCCTTGAAGTCATGAACTCTTGATTTAAACCTCTAAATCTCGCATTACCGGCTTCAACAACCTTCTCAAACTCCATACACAACCCCATCGGCACTCCCTTTTTATTGCATATCTCCTTAATCATCCCAAACAACTCTCTCCGATATTCTATTCGAGCATGCTTCCTACCGCTCATCTCCTCCACGTATAACCGCTCATATTTCCTCCTCGTCTCCTTACCATACTTGCTCTCGATTTTAGCGCATATTCCACGCTCCATCGCCTTCGGAATGTCCAAACAGCTCGTTATTAAATGCGATGCGCCTGCATCCACTACTTTTACTATCAACTCGTCCAGTTCTTGCTCGTCGCTTGTTATGTAAGGTAAAACGGGGTCCACGCGGCAAACAGTGAAAATATCTTCATTGGAAAGCCGCTCTATATTCCTCAGCAGTTCCTCAGTAGTGGCACCTCCGTTCATCATCCATTCCCTCTTCGATTCGTCCAGCGTCAGGATGCTGAGTTGAGCGAAGGAGTGTTCCTGCCTCGCGAGAAGATTTATCGCCCTATCACTTATCACACCCTTCGTTACCACCTCCACAGGGATGTTTTTCCGCACGAACACTTCTATAATCTTCTCAGTCAACTGATGCTTCTCGTTTATCGGCTGAAAAGGGTCTGTCACCGGCGATAAATAGCCACAACTCGCCACTTTCAGCTTATTCAATTGCTCCTCCACTACATTATCAAAATCCTTGAATACCGTAATCACGCCAGTTCTGCGAAAGTGAGCGAAATGACCGGGAAACGCATGCGCGTAACAGAAGAAACAGTCATGCTCGCATCCGTTATAGGGGTTTATCAATAACCGCTCTGAGGTGCACTCTCGCATTCCGTTAGGCTCTATACCACTCCACCAACCATGCAGTTCCTTTTTAGACTGAACAGTCCTATGCGTGCGTGGCTCTTCTTTAATTTTTAGTCCTTCAGTCATCGTTCATGCGTAAACGTGAATACAATGATAAAATAAAAAATTAAGTGTGTATAAAATCATTAATGCATCCAAAAGTATAAATGGGTGAAATCTAATGGAGATAAAAGGAGGCGATACTATGGCATCAATCGAAGAAAAAATGAAGAAACTATCGCCGGAATTGCAGGTGGAGGTCGAGAACTTTATAGATTTCTTGCTTGAAAAGGCAAAAAGAAGACCTGAAAAAAAACTCAGATTAGACTGGGCAGGAAGGCTGAAGGAGTATCGGGATAAATATACATCATTGGAACTTCAAAAGAAAGCCTTAGAATGGAGGGATTAAGTTTTGACAAGGATTTTGACAGAACTGAACGAGGGAGAAAAAAACCTTCGGAAGTAGTGTTATGAAAAGTTTCATAGATGAAAGTAATAACCAAGATAGAACATATTTGAAATCATGGATGCGCAAATGGCTAAGCCTGAATATAAAATAAAGGATTTTGCAAAGGTGGAAAAATTTCAAGAAGAAGATTGTCAATTTCCTATATCGTATAACGAAAAGGCAGGGGTTTCATAGGTGAACATTGAAAAATGGAGAATAGAGAAATTAAAAATGCTGAAAGCAATAAAATAATATTTTTCTTAGGTGCAGGAGCGTCTGTTGCTGCGGAAGTTCCTGATACTGAAAACTTCATTTATGGGGATGAAGGTTTTAAGAAGCGAATTGAGGATGAAGGCTCTGAAGAAGAAAAAAATGTGCTAAGAACAATTTTAACCGTTTTAGAAGAGAAAGAAGGAGAAATTAGTCGAAAATATGAAGAACTTTCTCGACAAATCAAGGATAAAAAGAAATCAGAAGAATTTGAAAGAATAAAATTTGAAAAAGAGAAGTTTGAAAAAATAGACGTAGAATTAGTTTTAGAAACACTGTATAAGTTGAATAATGAAGAAGTAGAGATTTTACCTGATTTTTACAATGAAAATACTTTAAAATTTAAGAAAAAAGAAGAAAACCTGAAATCGTTAGAAAAAAAGTTAAGAGGGTTTATTCGTGAGAAAACGATAGTCAGCGAAGATAAAATAGATTATCTAGCACCGCTGAAAGAGTTTATAGGCAAATACAAGACTCTCGATATTTTCTCTGTTAATTACGATACGTGTATTGAGCAATTTTGTAAAGAATATAGTCTAAGATATACAGATGGCTTCGAGTTATATTGGCATCCAGAACTGTTTGACCGTGATTATGATGTGAATCATTACAAGATTCATGGCTCGGTGATGTGGTATCTGACAGATAGAGGCACGTATGTTAAAATTCCGATAGCATCAACAGAAGAGGATGAGATAGAACTCATTACTGGTGAAACTGCTAAAACGCTCATGGTTTATCCTATGGGTGGAAAATGGGAGTATGCAGAACCATTATTAGAATTGATTCGCAGGTTACATGAAGGATTAGAAAACGCAGAGGTTTGTATTGTCATTGGATATAGCTTCAGGGATGAGTATATTAGGAGGATCTTTTTTGAGGCTGCGCAAAAGAATAAAGATTTGACTATATTTTTAATTTCTCCAGATGCAGGTAAAATTTATGACGAAAACCTAAAATTTATTGATAGAGATAAAAGGAAAACCTCGCCATTAGAAGGAAGGGTTATCTGCTGGAATTATCCAATGGAGAATGTTTTGAAGGATAATTGTCTGTATAGAAGCTTGGGGAAATTATCTGGTATTCTAAAAGAGCTTGAAGAGGCACGCGAGATCGAACGAAAGATAGGAAGTAAGGTTGGTGCATTTGAACATGGAATGCAAGAAGTTGTATCAAAATGTATAGACATAGGGTACACATCAATGGCAGAGAAGGTTTTAGAAAAGGAGTTATTTATAACTGTGGATAATCTAAAAGAGAGCGTTTTATTCGTAGATAGTGCCAATGATAAGTTAAGACTTTTGTGTGGTTTGGGTGTACATCATCTTTATAGTTGCCGCTATGACAAAGCAAAGGGATATTTTAAAGGATTAAAAGAGGTACTCAAACAATCTCTCGAAGTGGGAAATGAATATTTTGAGTTAAATCGTCAATTATCCGCTCTTGAAGAAAAGGGTGATGAAGGAGGAAGGAAGGAGATAAAGCAAAAGATAAAGAAAATAGAGCAGAGTAAAGAAGTTTTACCATACTATAAATGGTTTACGCCTTCTGATTGGGATCGACGTTTACAAGATTTTATTGAATTTTTAAATAAAGAGGTCAAGCTACGTTCAAAAGAAGATGAAATTTATGACATCCTCTCAGAAACAATAGACAAATGTGAGGATATGATAAAATGTTTAGAAATACAGTTTAAGAAGGGAATATACAAGGATAGCGATACGATTTCTATCTATGGATCATCAGTAGAAATAGCCAGAAAAGACGAGGCAGAAAAGAAATTAAAAGAAATATTGAAGGTTTTTGGTAAATTAATAGATTTTTGCGAGAGACAAGAAGTCGAATAGATAAGAAATCGGAAAATAGGATACAAAAAATGAACCTAAGAGTAAGAAAAATATACGAAGCGCTGTTTGCACTTGAAGACTTGCGAGAGCTATACAGACAGGCATTACCTACCGGACTCGACGAAAGCGAAGAAGAGCAACTCTCGAACGGCATAGCTCGTGTAGAGACTATCCTAAGAGAATTAAAAGAGGGGGGGAAGGATAATAATGGTATTAACTGAATCGCATCAAAAATTAATCTCGGAGATAATTGCGATAATAAAATCTACCACCCACTTATCGAATGATAAAGAAAAAGGAGATGGTGGGCATGAATAAGGAACTTGAGCGAATCATAACAATTCTCCGAAGTTTGGAAGAGGAGATAAGAAAGGAGTACAAGGCGAAGATCATGGGGGTATTTGGTTCTTATGTTCGAGGGGAGCAGAAAGAAAGTAGCGATGTGGATATTCTTGCAAACTTTCACGAGGGTGCTACATTGTTTGATTTGGTCGGTCTTGCAGACTTCCTTGAAGAAAAACTCGATGTGAAAGTGGATATCGTCTCTGAGAGGGCAGTAAGAGAGGAGCTGAAGGAACAGATACTTAAGGAGGTGGTGATGGTATGAAGAGAGATTACAAACTCTTTTTAAAAGACATAATCCTCGCTTATTTTGGAATAGATTACAAATTGGTATGGGATGCTATAAAACTTGAGATACCTGAGCTGATACATAAATTACAAGAAATCCTTGCAGAACTTGAAAAAGGAGGGTAAAAATGAACCTAAAAGTAAGAAAAATATACGAAGCGCTGTTTGCACTTGAAGACTTGCGGGAAATATTCAGACAAGCATTACCTACCGGACTTGACGAAGGTGACGAGGAGCAACTATCAAACGGCATAGCTCGTGTAGAGACTATCATAAGAGAATTAAAAGAGGGTAAAGGTAGCCCAATCAAGTACGCTGAAGATAGGCTTGAACTGAGGACGAGAGAGGAAGAGTTCATAAACATCAACCCGATTCAACCGGGCGGGAGATTAACGGCAGAAGCGAGAAAAGCACTTATTGCATACGGCGATGGATATTCAGTCTGCGATATGTGTCTGGAGGGCAGGCTCGATAAGATAAGAAAGCCGCCTGTGGACGAATTTCATGCGGAATTAGCGGATTTCGTGGGCATGGACGAAGCAAGGGTTGTGCCGGGTGCGAGACGAGGTTTCCAAGCTGTTACTTCCGCTCTGCTTGAGAAAGGCGACGTCGTGATAGTTTCAGATTTGGCGCATTATACGGAGTACTTAGCGGTAGAAACCGCAGGCGGCGTAATTAAAGAAGTGCCTTCAGGTCCGAAAAACATAATTACCGGCGATGCCGTAGCGGATAAAATAGAGAGTGTGAAAGATGCGACTGGAAAACTACCTAAACTCATCATAATCGAGCATTTCGATTATCTCTTCGGGAACGAGCATGACGTGTATGGCGTGGGAAAGGTTGCAAAGGACTATGGCATCCCGTTTCTTTGCAATGGCGCTTATTCCGTGGGGATGATGCCGGTGAACGGTAAAAAAATAGGTGCGGATTTCGTTGTGGGGTCAGGACACAAGGGTATGGCAGCCGTTGCTCCTTCTGGCATCCTTGCCAGCACCGATGAATGGGCAGCAAAAGTGTTCAGAAGCAGTCAGATTGTTGGAGATGTTACGGGCAGGCGATTCGAGAATAAAGAGCCTGAGATGCTCGGTTGCACGCTGATGGGCGGAACCGTGCTCTCCATGATGGCGTCTTTTCCACACGTAAAAGAGCGAGTGACGAGGTGGGACGTGGAAGTGAAGAAGTCAAATTATTTCATTCGTGAGTTCCTGCGCATAGAAGGGAACAAAATTGCAAGTGAATGTCCTCGTAAACATACGCTTTCTAAGGTTGATACTCGTGATAGCTTTGACAGGATTGCGAAGACGCATAAGAGGCGAGGGTATTTTCTCAGCGACGAACTGAAGAGAAAAGGAATTGTGGGTGAGTTCGCAGGTTCGACAAGAGTGTGGAAGCTCAATACGTATGGGTCGAGCTGGGACAGGATAAAGTATCTGAGCGAGGCGTTCATAGAAATAGCGGAGAAATATGAGTTGCCGGTGAGATAGTGCTCAATAAGAGGTGGGAAATCCTAAATACTAATTTCTAAACCCTAAACAATTTCAAAATCCTAAATCCTAATATCAAAACAAACTTTTTTGCTTCGAAACCTTTACTAAAAATAATAGTTTCTTTGGTAAAGCTTTCTTTTCACATTGCTAAAGCAATGGAACGGCGAAGCCGTTCAAAAGAAAGGTTTGTTTTGAATTTGTAATTTTGGTCATTTGGATTTATTTAGGATTTAGTATTTAGTGCTTAGGATTTCCGTCCACAAGATATTGAGCAACTACTTATATGGGTGGTGTTGGGATGAGGTCAATGTCAAAGTCAAAAATACCTCTTTCTATGTGCGCACCTATGTTAATGAACTCAAGCTGAAGTTTTGGGTCTTCCTGGTTGTAAAACGTCGTCCACGCATTACTATCCGTACAACACTTAGTCCAACTTTCAACCGTTGTGTGGGGCAGTAAATGTTTAAAATGCATTTTTTGGCTATCTATTTGAACATCCCTTTTATCATCCACGAAAACTATGTCAAAACTCCCATATAAAGTGTAATTCGTTGGATTATATACGTGTATAGGATACTTGAAGCCATAACCAACTTCTTTACAAGAGATAGCATAGTCCTGGTCCCATGTCACTTCTACTATCACTTTTCCCCTTACTTCGTCAGAAACTTGTTTTAATATTTCAAATAGAGGCATTACCGTTTCTTCGATTTCTGCTCCATACTTTCCCCATGCCATATAACCTGCACCAAGTATGCCAGCTACAACGACCAATATTAGTATCCCTTTTATTATCCCCTCTATCCCCTCCTTTTTATATCCCATCCTGATTTTTTTATTAAGATTTATGGCATAAAAAGTTTTCGTTTCGTCTGGTTTTGGGCAAAAACTGGAAAAAGGTTTATAGCAGAGATTTTGATGGACGAAAATGGAAAGATCAGTAAAGGACCGGTATAATAAAAGCCTCGACCATTCCACCCTGCAAAATTGTGGGGCATCAAATGATGTTGTTTTTTATTTTAAATTTGGCTAATATGTCATCTCTAAAAAGCATATAATGCGATATACGCAAGAGTAATAAGTACTATTACACCCATCCAAAGCTTATTACTAGCTCCCGCTTTTGCTGCCCAATATCCAGCAGCCAGAAGCGCAGGAACAAGTACTATTTGACCTACCAATAGCGTATCTTTTATGTGCAATACATTCTTAAAAACTACTGCCAGTCCCATAACACAAACAGCTACAACTATTGCCATTTTTGTTTCGTCTTTCATTTTCCACTCCTTCTTATTTTGTTTCTATTATATGAAAAAAAGCCCTATCCACGCCACCCCATTTTGAAAAATGGAGCATCCGTGTACCATAGGTTAGGCTTCATAATCTTTTTTAACCCCTCTCTTTTGCATCCAATTTGCAACGAATATAAGAGCCATGCCAAAAATTATGCAGACCACTATTTTGAATGGTTTCGATATATCCATCGATAAGAAGAATGCGAAGGCACAAACACCAGAAACGCAAGACAGACCATACATGATTATATGAGGATTTAACACTTCTCTTATCTCTTTACCAACACTCTTAGCTGTGCTTGCTCTATAAACTAACCATATAACAAATATTACTATCGCTATCGTCGCAATAAGTCCTAACATCATAACCCCCTCTCTTCAAAATATTTCCCAAAAGATGCAAACATAATGACCATTAAAATGAGGATTAATAGCTTTCCTGCATCTGATAAGTATCTTATATACTCGCTTGCTAAATATATCACACCTGCCGCACACATCAATATTCCAAACGCATACAGTATATAAGTTTTCATCTCCATATTTATCCCCCCGTTCCTATTTCTGGTTCTGTTAGAGGTATTGGTATTATTTCAGGTGTTGTTATTGTTATTTGAGAGAATCTCATTTGTACAATTCGCTCAAAATCATCTGTCTTTATCTTCAAGATGTAGTTTGTATTTGGCTCTAATTTTTCGGTCTCTAACACCCATTCGATGGTGACATTCTCAAAAGGTTTTATCGATTTATTCGCTGAAAATAGTGTTAGATTCTTCTCTTTGCCTCTCCAGACCGATGCCTCAATATGAGTATTGTATTCTTTAAACCTACGGTTAGTAATCTCGTAGCTGAAATATATTGTCTCTCCATAATCTGCTCCGATATATTTTGGATAGGGTCTATCGAACGCTATCTCTCGTTCCCAACCCCCTTCTGTCACATATAGCGTATCATAGACACCAATGTAGGCATCGAAGAAGAATACTGTCATGATCCCGATGATACATAATAGACCAATATATAGTCCAAGATTTTTTACGTTTACCATTCCATATTTTTCACCTCTCTACCATTTCTTTTACCTCCATTATAAAGGAAGCCTCACATGGAGTTATATAAGCTTTTCTATTTTTACTCGAAAATTTTAGTATCACTATCCTTGCTTATAGAAATATCGTAGTAAAGAGTTCTATAAACTCGACCAGTGCTACAATCGCTATTTCAAGAATCACTATTTCAAGAATTAACTCTACAACTTTTTCTTCCATTTTTTTGATGTTTATTTTCTTTATCTCCTAAAGTAAGCAATAGCTAATGCTGTGAAGCTTACGAAAAAAAGAGGTAAAATTCCACAAATTCCTATAATAATTAGCATAGGAATGAAATTCGAGATATTCTCAAATAGCTCAGACAAGGAGGAGAACATCATTGAGAAAAAGAACATCAGTATAAAAATTCCAACATAGAATCCAATTAAACTTCCCAAGATAAGGGAAAAGATTACCGATTTAAGCTCTTTCTTTAGATTTAACTTCTTTCCGATAAAATACATTACAATGAAAACAATGAAAAGGAAGCTGGGAGTGATTAAAAAACCAACATCCGTAAGAATACTTAGATACATCAGGGGTTCGATAGGCAACCATACTGGTGACGTTAATCCTCCTTTTAATAGAGCAAAGATGAATAAAATACCGAAGATTTTTAAATTAAATATGCTACTCAACCCCTTTACGGACATGGATTCTTTATATCCTTCCATTTTATTACCTCCTTTTTAAAAGAAGCCCCAACCTCTCCACCATCGGAATGAAGAGGCTGTCCCATAATTCCACAATTAAACCCCACCCCAATACTTTTATATCTTTTCAACCCCATATAATCCTTAT
>JAFNKG010000008.1 GCA_017883965.1 Candidatus Methanophagales archaeon
AAACAATTTCATAGTATTCTGATTTATATCCTCCTTATCGCTGCGGTCATTTCTTTTTTCTCCGGTCATTTAATTGACGTGTATGTGATTACCGGTGTCATTTTTATTAACGCCGCAATGGGATTTGTGCAGGAGTATAGAGCCGAGCAATCAATTCGAGCATTAAAGAAGATGATTGTGCCTTATGCAAAGGTTTATCGTAGCGGAGAATTACTGCGAAAGCCGTCAAAAGAATTGGTGCCCGGTGACATTATTTCATTAGAAGAGGGCGATAAAATTCCCGCTGATGCAAGACTCGTAGAAACAAAGAGTTTTCGCACTGTGGAAGCATCACTGACTGGCGAGTCGTTTCCTATTGATAAGGATGTCAGGGTGCTGCCTGAAAAGACCCTTCTTGCCGACCGTAAAAATATGGCGTGGATGGTGACGTTTGTTGCCGGTGGCGAAGCCCGAGCCGTTGTGACCGCGACAGGGATTAACACGGCAATTGGCAAAGTGGCGCAGGACATAGAAAAAATAAAACGCGTGAAGGGGCATTTTGAAAAAAAGGCGGACGTTCTCGCAAAGCAAATAGGCGCTATCGCGGCTATCGGAGCATCAATAGTATTCCTTGTCGGGTTTTTTATAGGGGGACTACCATTACCCGAAATTTTTCTCTTTACCATAGCTTCTCTTGTATCAGGAATTCCGGAGGGCTTGCCTGCGGTACTGGTAATTGTGCTTGCCATTGGTGCAAATCGTATGGCGAAAAGAAATGCCATTATTCGGCGATTGCCTGCAACAGAAACGCTTGGTGTAGCAACACTTATCGCAACAGACAAAACCGGGACACTCACGCAGAATACTATGAATATCAAGAAGATCATTTTACCGGGTGAAGATGAAATCACCGTATCAGGAAGTGGCTGGGAACCTTCAGGAAGTTTTTTACAAAACGATAATGATATACAGCCATTAGAGAATTCTTCTTTATCGAAACTTCTTCGTATTGCTGCTGTTTGTAATGATGCACGACTTTTGAAAAAAGAAGAAAAAGAAAGAAGTTATGAGATTATCGGAGACCCAACAGAAGCGGCACTTGTTGTTCTTGCGGAAAAAGCAGGGTTAAAAAAAGAAACGGTGCTGGAAGAAGAGAAACGAATAGATAGTTTACCATTTGATCCTGAGTTGAAATATAGAGCGTCACTTTCAGTACTTGTAGAAGAACGCCAAAAGAGAGAAATTTATGTCGTGGGTGCCCCTGAGGCGGTTCTCAATCATTCCTCATACACTCTTAAAAAGGCTACGCGTACTGAAATGAGCCCCGAACTGCGCCAGGACATTTTAACTCAGGTAGAACAGTTAGCGAAAAAAGCGATGCGCGTGCTCGCTCTGGCTTATAAAGATGCGCCTCCTGATGCAGATAACCTGTCAGAAGACATGGTCAATGACCTTGTTTTTGTTGGTGTTATTGGTATGATGGACCCGCCGAGACCGGAAGTGAAAGAGGCGGTTGCCAAAGCCAGGAAAGCCGGCATCCGGATTGTTATGAAAACAGGCGACCATAAGGATACCGCGGTTGCAATTGCCCGAGAAATCGGGCTTATTGACGAAACTGCGTTAAATAGTAACGGTAACTATCCCATTGCTCTTACGGAACAGGAGTTATCGCAACTGTCACAGGAAGAGTTTGAAGAAGCAGTAAAAGATGGTTATGTTTTTGCGCGGTTAACGCCGAATATGAAATTAAGAATCCTTGAAACGCTTCAGAATCAGGGTCATATTGTAGCCATGACTGGCGACGGCGTTAATGATGCACCGGCATTGAAAAAGGCGGACATTGGTGTCGCTATGGGTGTAGTTGGCACCGACGTAGCACGCGAGTCGAGCGAAATCGTGCTTGCTGACGATAATTTTGCTTCTATTATCAATGCAATAGAAGAGGGAAAGATTATTTTTACGAATACTCGCCAGGCAAGTTCTTTTCTTATCACTACTAATTTTGCAGAGGATATAACGATTATAGGTGCATTGCTTCTTGGTTTTCCTTTGCCATTATTACCTACTCAGATATTATGGCTCAATTTAGTTACTGATGGCGTTTCAGACGTTGCTTTAGCTACTGAGCCAGGGCATGGTGATATTTTAGAAGAGCCGTCACGCAAAAAAGAGGAGAATATATTATCACGAGAGATAATTCCGTTTGTCCTTGTGATGGCGGGTATCATGGTGGTTATTACGATAGTTATTTTTAATGCTTTTTTACCACAGGGAATCGCGAAGGCACAAACAGGTGCTTTTACTGTCATGGCGTTTACACAGCTTTTTAATGTGCTGAATATGCGTTCGCTAAAGAGGTCTATTTTCAAGATTGGATTTTTTACCAATAGATATATTGTTGCATCGCTTACTGCTTCTGTTGTTCTTTTAGCGATGGTAATTTATACGCCGTTTTTCCAGAATGTATTTCGATTTGTTTCGTTGAGTATTATTGAGTTGGCGGTGATTATCCTCCTTTCGTCGTTCGTTTTCTGGTTTGGCGAGCTGTATAAATATTTGAGGGGGTAAGATAGTTTTATATGTTCTTTGTTTGTAGGTAAAATGTGAGGAGGGTTAATAAGGAAGGTGGTAAAAAAGGATGGGTAGGGGAATTTTTGAGGATGGGGAAAGGTTGCTTATAGTGGGTATATCCGGCATTGAGTTAGGATATACTGAAGTTATATGAAATTGCCATTTGGAGGAATGAGAAGTGGATATTGAAAGAACCGTAAGGGAGTATCTAGTTGCGATTAGAAGCGATATTTTCGCAAGATATGAAAAAGATTTTGCTCGGAAAATTACTTCTGCACTGTCGAACGGATATCTTCAAAATTCACCTGAACCACCTTTGGTTCAAATTGTAGAAGATGTAGTTAACAGTGTTGATGGCTTAACTATGAAAGATCACTTTGAGTTATCAACAAGATCCATTTTCATTCATGGAAACAAATCACAAGTCGAGTTTGATTATTACGGACAGAGCGTGCCACTAATAGAGTTAGGCGACTTAATATTCATTATCTCAGTTGTTTTTGATAAGAAGAAATATTTTGAGAAATTCACAATCAATCAATTTAAAAGGGATAAAAGAAATACCAAAAGCATATCTTGGAGTATAGACAATAGAAAACAACTTTATTTGTTATCACGATTCCCAACATTCAGAGGAGTGAAAGGTCTTATCCCAAAGAAGAATTTCGATTTACCGAATTATTCGGGCTGTTTAGGTTCTTATGGATTACTTTACAATCCAGGAGACTTTGCCTTTGTTAGCGCTACTGAATTAGATTCCTTTATCGGTCATAAGAATAGTCTGAAAAAGAATGAACTCTATCACTTGACTGAAAAATACCTGTTTCCCTATTTTCCATATTTTTATCCAGATATAGATAAGTTACTTTATTTGTTACCCAGATCCGAGAGGTATTTGTCATGGAATCTTTTTGGCAATTATCATCATGCATATAACGTATTTGATTTTGCACATAAATACCTGAGAGTAGGCATTGGTGAACCTATATTTATGAAAATAGGAATAGATAACCCACTAGCCAAAAACTTTCTTCACGAGTTGTTCTCGGCAGTAAAAAACAAAGCAAAAAGGGAGAACTCTAAAGAATTATTTAATTTTATGAAAAGATTTTTTGATTGTAAGTATGCAGGCAGTGAAGGAGAAGATAGTTTTAGAGAAAATATAGATTTTGATTTTGAGGGAAGAGGGGGAGTAGGGATAATCCATACAATAATAAATCTCCATGAGTAATTATGGCGACTTCATATAACAGAGCGTATCTGGCTTCGTACCTTCGGCACTACGCCAAAATTTGCTCAGCTATCGCTCCACAAACTTCAGATACGCTTGGAGCGTTATACGTCAGTTTTCGGAAAAAGAGATACAAGATATGAGAAAGAAAAAATCAAGAGCCTATAAACAAACCAATAAAAACCAAAGGATAGAGGACTATGAAATAGCTGTTAAAAATTACAAAGCGTGGATAAATTCACTTGAAGGAGGTGGATATATTCCTGAAAATGCCCAAGGCGAAAGATGAACTTTTGGAAAAAGTAAAAAGGGATTTTCCCTGCGATCCTGCACTCCAGGAGGTGCATTATGCACGTTTGAAAATACACGAACAGACGAAAGGGATGTCAGATCAGGAGTATGTAGAATTCATTAGGATGAAAGCGAAGAAGGTCATGGGGCGTGATAGTATATAACTATGGCACTTCGCATAACAGAGTTGTTGCATCTCTTACAGCTTCTGTGGTTCTTTTAGCGATGGTAATTTATGCTCATGGCTCTTTTTATCGTTTTTGTGAATCCTTATGCTCTTAACGTATAAGATAATGATGGCACTTATTTTTCTCTCTTGTTTCCCATCATCCTATTTCGACCAAATATCTTGGATGATCATCCTATCTTTTCTTTCCATTTCTGATATTATCTTCTTAATTTCTTCTTTTGATTTAACCCCACTCGCCCACAACGCTTTCAAGATATCAGGGATGTCCCATGCCTCAACACCATATTCTTTCGCAAATTCCTTCGCCAATTTATCATTCGTCAAAAAATCACAAAGGATATTCAATCTCTTTCCTCCAAAATCCTCGCCACGTTATCATCTATATCAGGACTTGGAGATATCGTCCTCACAACGCCTCTATCTGCAAGAATCTCTTTAAACTCCTCTAAACTAACGCCCGCAATTTCTGCTCCCCTGCTCAACGATATCTTCCCCATTTCTTATTCTCTATCCTCTCCTAAAAACGGGTCCACCCACTGCGACCAGAACTGAACTGGATTCTTAACAGGCACCATTTCTCCATTATCCGGGCTGAACAACTCGCTATTATAAAACACGAACCCTTCATTCATCTGATGCTCTAAATTGCTCCTCAGTATCCCTTCCACGGTTTCTTTTTCGATTTCTCCTGCTGCTTGGAGAATCTTTATCAGATAAGGCGTATCTCTTGGCCAGCCTCCACATGCTCTCAACAGTATTTTTTTTGGGTGATTACATTCTGCTTGATAGCTATTTTACAATTTGAGGAACATCCACTATTTCATAATAGCATTGTTTTAAGGTATACAGGACTAATTTTGTTATTTTCAGGCATAATTTTAGCTTCCTGGGCGTTCAGGTTGTTGGGCTTAAAAGGTCATTGTGTCTCAATTTCTTTGAATGAAGCGGCTATACCATTTTATTCCACAGAATGTTTTCGGCGAACTCTCTCCAGTGGAAACGGACCCGAAAAGCTAATATGCTCCCTATACCGTCTAAAATATTATGTTGGTGATTGAGCGAAACAAAAAAAGGGAGGACGTATTACAAATACCTTATAACGCTCTAACAGTAAAAGAAGCGGTATACTTGCTTACGAATTATCACGATGGATACTTCGACGCATGTAAACAGAGGATAATATTATATTAAGTTTTGCACTTTCCATTTTTCAATGTAGATATATGGGTCCACCCATTGCGACCAGAACTGAACTGGGTTCTTAACTGGCGTCATTTCTCCATTATCCGGGCTGAACAACTCACTATTATAAAACACGAACCCTTCATCCATCTGATGCTCCAAATTGCTCCTCTGTATCCCTTCCACGGTTTCTTTTTCAACCTCTCCTGCTGCTCGAAGAATTCTTATAAGGTATGGCGTATCTCTTGGCCAGACCACCGCCTCATGGTATTCCTCATCGCCATAATAAGACCCCTTAGGAGACTTCTTCACCACTATCCCGAATGGTAAGCCATTCTTTTCCACCAACAAATTCTCCTTCACACCTTTTATGAAATTCTCCAAGAATATAAGGGATTAACAAAGGAAGATATTTTAGCCTGTTTGTTGTATGCTTCTGAAACACTCGAAAATACCACATTTACTTTTGCGATTAGAAGATGAACGGTCTGAAAATAAAATTGCTGTATTACAGCGAGTGGCTTTGAATAGGTTGAAGGAATTTATTTGAATAGGGGGTCTTCGGGGGAAGGAAAAAATATGAACCGAATATTTATTTTGACTACAATATTTGTCTTCCTGACTATTTTAGCTGAATCAATAAATTTAGTTCTTCAATTAAAAGGCAGAAGATTTGGATAGCTCTTATTGGCTTTGCAATTTTTACAAGATCCATTTATAACTTAGCTATCGCTTTTGAATTCATAATCATTATGATACCCCATATAATGCTGGAGAATAAGCCTTTAAAGAAATAACTATTGGAATGAATGAAATCAGAGAGCATAAAATGAAGAAGATTTTTTCAGTTGTGAGAGCAGCGATAATACTGCTCTCTGCTTCTGCGGTTGCAGTATCAGTGAGGGCAAAGGATGGCTCGGTTATCCTCAATCAGGGGGATATAAATCAGTTAATAGAAGCAACTCAGTCAGGAGAGCTGGATATCTGGTCAGTAATTTACACAGATACATGGTCAAAGTCGGCTACAGATAGGATTACAACATCACCAACTGAGTGGGTTGATATGCCGAATACCTTAATGAAAATAAAGACAGAACATACTATTAAAGTGCAGTGGAAAGTTGACGTACCAGAGCCTGATTCCGGGGGTGTTAAGGTGCGCACATTAAACATCGTGGCAAATGGCGCGGGGCATTTATAGGAAAATAAAAAACAATGGGGAGGGCAGAGTTCCCAACCCCCCTTTTGTTTTCGGACGTGTGAGTTGTTAAAATTTTGTTGCCTGTTCAGCTTATTTTGCTTAGCGCTGCTTCGGCGACTATTATTCCGGTTCCTTGCTCATTTGGGCTTAGTCCGATGTCTCTGGCTGTTATCATGAGTGCCTCCTTAATCCTGGTTGCTGACTCGGATGTAGGTGTTCCCATGGCTTGTAGTAGTAGTGCCGCCACGCCTGCAATGTGTGGGCATGCCATTGATGTGCCTGACATCTTCTCATATTTGACTGCCTCTTTCCCCTTACCTATCTCGAGAGTACAGGCACTCTTCCTCATCCTCGAACTCTTGGTCGAGATGATGCCAAAGTCATAATGGCATTCCGCATCCGGATCATATCCCCCACCACAAGCAAGAACATCAGGCTTGGTTATGGTCTTACCTGTCACGCTGTCGGAGACAGGACCTCTTGAGCTGTAAAAAGTGAGTTTACTATCTTTATCCACAGCTCCCACTGTTATGGGCAGCTCGGCACAGCCTGGCGAGCCTATAGTTCCCGGCTCCGGTCCAGAGTTCCCGGCTGCCACGCAGACAACGATACCTTCTTTCATTAGTACGTTGCATTCCATGCTGAGCACATCACTCGGATCTCCGGGTCCTCCCAAGCTCAGGTTGATCACATTTGCACCCTGGTCTACCGCCCAGCTAATACCGGCGAGTACGTCATCACTGTATCCTCCCCGCCTGCTTAAAACCCTGGCGGCAATGATTTGGGCATCCGGAGCAACACCCCTATATATATTGCCTGTTCCAGCAATGGCCCCAGCAACATGAGTGCCATGACCAACATCATCCTGGTACCTCGTGCCTGTGAAATCCTTTGTTGCAAGGACCTTGCCAGAGATATCAGGGTGCTCGGTGTCCACACCAGTATCTACTACCGCTACCTTGACTCCCTTCCCAGTATAACCGGTGTTCCACACCTGTGGAACCTGTAGCAAGGGAACACTGTCATTCAGTAAAGGGTATATTGGTTGTGCCCTCTCAACACGATGCCCTTCCCCTTCCAGCTCTTTTTTCAGCTCTTCTTCTTTCTCCCTGTCAACCTCTACTATAACGCAGTTAACACGCTTGTGGGTGTGTTTTATTCTGGCACCATGCTTATCCAGTGTCGGCAGTTTTATGCCTGCATCAGTTGCCTGCTTATGGGCACCTTTCACATCCTCCCCTGCTCGCACACTCTTCCCAACCTTACCGCTCGGAAAAACAATTAAACGAGCCTTCCGTGCAACTTCCGGCGGCTCCGCCTCCTTTTCCCATCCATACATTTTAGTGTTTACCTCCACTTTTATTATTATGGGGTAGTATTTTTAAATCCTGCACTTTTAATATAACACAGCATATACGCTTGGCTATCGCTTGTCCTTCGGGACATTGCTCCCCTCGGTCTCGTATATGTTGGGAACATTAGGCGACATTGCGAAAAACACGAAGATGAAAGGAGGCCGAAAAATATGAAAATAGAAGAAGTAAAGAAGAAGTATGAGAAAGATTTATTGAAGAAGGCTAATGTTGTAGGGGTGATGAGGGGATATAAGATCAAGGAAGAAGAGAAAACCGATGAGCTGAGCATAGTATGCATGGTAGAAAAGAAGATTCGCAAAGAAGAGCTGAAGAAGAGAGATCTCATACCCACTAAAATAAAAGAAGTCACGACTGATGTAATACAGGTGGGTAAAATAAAGGCTCTACAAATGGACAAGAAAGCTCAACATAGACCCTGCCCAATGGGGACCTCTGGGGGACACTATATGATAACCGCGGGTACAAACGGAGAGCTACTCAGAGACAAGAAGACAGGTAAGATGTGCCTAGGCACCAACAATCACGTAGGGGCGAACTCGAATGATGCTCAGATAGGCGATCCCTATCTCCAGCCCGGACCTTATGATGGAGGCACAACTCGAGACGACGTAATAGGAAATCTCTTGAGATTCGTACCCATAGAATTTGTCGGCGACCCAAGTCCATGCATAGCCGCCAGATTTTGGGGCATGCTCTACAATGTCCCTGCGAGGCTGTTCAGGAGAAGGACAAGGCTGAGACCAGTTATCGAATATCCTGTGTATAACCATGTGGATGCAGCCATAATTGAAGTCAATAAAATGGATGTCACAGCGGAGGTAGTGGATATAGGAGTACCAAAGGAAGTTAAACAAGCTCAACTCGATATGCTCGTACAAAAATCGGGCAGAACGACTTGCCGCACCGTTGACGGACTGATAACCGGTATAGATGCCATGATAGGTCCTATATCTTACGGTCCAGGGAAATTCGCCTATTTCAAAGATCAAATAGTTATAAGTAAGGAGGGATTCAGCGCTGGAGGCGATTCTGGGAGTTTGGTCCTCGATATGAATGGCTATGCCGTGGGTAAACTCTTCGCCGGCAGCGAGAAAATTACAATAGCCAACCATATACAGAGCTATCTAGATCTGCTAGATGCAGAATTGGTTACAGAATGAGGTTGTTCGATGGCTACAATGGAAGAAGTGAGAAGGGTGAAGGAAAGGCACGAGGCAGAGCTCATGGAGAAGTCCGGGGTAGTAGGTTGCGCAATCGGCTACAAGCACGTCGGTGGCAAAAAGACCGACGAGCTTTGTATTGTCTGCTATGTGATAGAGAAGAAACTGGAGAGGGAACTTAGAAAACAAGACATCATCCCCAAGGAAATTCAGGGGATCCCAACAGACGTTGTTGAATCAGGTGAGATTCGGGCGCTGTGAAAAGTGGGTTATGGAATGGACGTATTTAAAATATAAGATGTCACTTGAAAGGGGAAATGAATAAGAAAAGAGTTTTAATCGATGTACGGGTCCACCCACTGCGACCAGAACTGAACCGGGTTCTTAACCGGCGTCATTTCTCCATTATCCGGGCTGAACAACTCGCTGTTGTAAAACACGAAACTTTCGTTCATTTGATGCTCTAAGTTACTCCGTAACAATCCTTCAACGGTTTCTTTTTCAACCTCTCCTGCCGCTCGAAGAATTCTTATGAGATATGGCGTATCTCTCGGCCAGACCACCGCCTCATGGTATTCCCCATCGCCATAATAAGACCCCTTAGGAGACTTCTTCACCACTATCCCGAACGGTAAGCCCTTCTTTTCCACCAACAAATTCTCCTTCACACCTTTGATAAATCCCTTCAATTCGTGTTGAGAAAAGACGTTCTCATCCAGCAGCAAAGAAAATGCGACCATGGCAGGTGACCCAGGCGTCTTATCCTTTTTACCATCCATCGCTACGATATTGTATAAATTATTCTCGTCAGCATCCCAGAACACTTTTTTGAAGTTTCTAAGCGCTTTTTCTAATAATGAAGAATAAATCCCCTTTTTGTCTTCGTCCTCAGAGCACATCCTCACACAATAGCTCAGCATTTTTATCCATTCCGCATTTATCTCAGGCAAGAAATACTTCGGCTTGTTCAGTTCGTCTTCGTCTTTTATTTCTTCACACCATGAATCCGGTATTCTTACCGAAACTTTCGCTCTTTTACCTTTTATTTCTATCTCTCGCTTAGTATCAGTCCACGAATGCCAGGGAACGACAGAAACAAGCCCATTGTCATGCAGAACCGGCGCACCATTTATCCTGTTCAAATCGTTCATCATGAATCGAGAGATGGTGAACTCCGCCCTTCCCGAAATCGTGTTCGCAAAACCTTTATCCTCTTTCCTCCTTAAAAACTCACCCGCGGCGATAAATGCGAGCAACGTGGCATCCGCATTGTTATAATCCAATTCCTCGCTTGCCCTTTCCGGGAATCTATTTGGTATCCTTCCGTAATCATTCTGATACTCGAATGAATGCAGTATAATATCCCGTATCCTTTCGGCATGTCCAATGCGAAATAAAGTCTCGATGTTGTTTATGATTCCTTCAAACATGTCCCTAAACCAGGATGTTCTGAACCAAAAATCGCCAGCTTCGTAGAAGAATTTGTTACCTACGTGAATCCCGAATTTGGAAAGTGCAAGTGCTCTGAAGGCAACCGCAGGATCATTTATGCCAAGCGATTTTACCAACTCTTTTGCTATTTTTTCTTCTTCACTCTCATCGTTCAACCAATTTTTTCCTTTTTCATTCAGCCATTCGAGTTGTGCCTCCGAATTGCTGCAAGATATGATGAGCAAGGCGGTTGAACTGTCACCAAAAGCAATCTCTATTTCACCTAAGGATACTGGCTTCTTTGTTTCTCCTTTGAATACCACACCACCGTCTGTTTTCTCTCTGAACCCAGAGCCGAGTTTATACCACCATTCGTTTTCCTTCTTCCATGTTCTGACCTCGCATTCGTTTACCGTTCTAATCGCGATACATTTTTCATCCTTACAGATATGCATTCCATCGTTTAGAGCACAGGAAAAATGCTGCTCCGGCTCTGAATAGTCATACATGTGTCTTATGTCCACAATCGGCTCGATTACAACTGATGATGCATTGCTTTCAAGCGAAACGCAAGCAGTGATGCCGTTCTGCGTTGCTCCGATATTCATCAAATAGTAACTTATAGCGAGATTTACACCCTCTTCTTTATTTTCGTAATAGTAAATAGCCTTCCAGGGGAAAACAGCTACTTTCTTCGCCAATAGCTTCGCATATCGCTCTCCTTTCTTCGCACCCGCTGCTATTCCATCTAAGAAATGGAAATTCTCTCCTTCTATCAAAACTGAGAGCCCTTCATAAGGATAATCCCTGTTAGGAACGATTTTTTCCAACGAATCACCAAAAGGGACGGAGAAAGCCGACTGAGACCACGATGCTTGTGGTCGTTTAAGTATGACATGCCTGGTTAGTGCGTGATTTTTGTGCTCTGTCGGTTGGAGGTCAATGCTTGGGTTCATGACTTATTATAAGTTTCTTTGATCAAACTTTCTTTTCAAGGAAAGTTTGTGTTATAGCAAACACAGCATGCGCCCATACAAGCGGGCAAACGGATTTTTGTAACTCGTTTTCAAATATCTGCTCAGGGATGTAAGGGCTGTTTAAACGTTTCAAAACCCATTCGTGGTATCTCCTCGCCTTTTCCTTCTCTCTGCGCATTGCGTAATATATAGCCATCCAGAAATTGAGCAAGGGCCATGCACCCGCTCCTTTGCACCTCAACTTACCATCTTGCGTCCACCCGTCGTAAACGTCCTTTTCGTATCTATGAACGCCACCGTTTTCTACTATCTTATTTTCCATTGCATTTACCGTATTCACCATCTGCGGGTCATTCGCACTGCATGCCTCAAACGGATACACTAACCCAAGCACGGAAGCATCAACCACGTAGTCGTTTATCTTGCCAAAAGTTCTCAAGAAATATTTGTGCGAAGCATCATAACCCTTATTTATCATTTCCTCCATTTCCTTCGCACATCTCAGCCATTTCTTGTTTTTGCTTTCGTCTTTTAGTCCTATCATCAGTGCATCTGCGCATCTAAGCCCTCTCGCACATGCCGCTAAGGAATAAGTATGATTATCTGCGAGGTCAGGAAACGTGCATCTCTCTTCCCATAAGTCGTATGTCGGCACGATAAAATGATTCCTGTCCCAGAGTTTACAGATTCCATCCGCAGCTTTCTCTATCAGGTCTTTGAACTCAACAGCATCCTCTGTTCTCTGTTGATAGGCATAGTGGTGCCAGACAGCCCACAATAAAGTCCCTGTTTGGTCCGGCTGGAATTGCCCACCTGCCTTTGCGCCATTTGTATGATACGTCTGATAGAAAAGACCATCCCGGTCAAACCCTTCCGCCCTTTCCAAACACCACTGGAAAAAATCTTCCTGTATTCCTATGCCCATAATATCTGCTGCGACACATATGTATGAGGCGTCTCTCACCCATACGCAGCGATAAGGCGAAGCATCTCGTGGATAATATTTCTTATCGGTATTAGCAGCGACTATCGCTCCGTTTTCCACTGAAGCATCTTTGATTATCCTTTTCGTGGTTTCTATTAAAGTTTCTTCTTTGATCATTCCTTGTAAGAGGTTTCTTCACTCATTGTTACGCACCCCTATTTTCTTTAACTATTCCCTCCATCAACCGCTTAGCTTCTTTCGTATCCTCGTATATCCTGTGAACCCAGGCATCACCCCAGAACAGATTACAGCTCGTTTCCGCCCTCAATATATGCTCCTCTACCGCTGGTATCCTCCTACCGAGCCGGTGATATTCCCTACTTGTAGCCCACAGCTCTTCAATGCCTTCCCGCTGCTTTTCTGAACCTCCCCATTGACTGAAATCGTATCCACTTGTATTGGCAACGTTCCATGCGCCAGTTCGAACCTTGACGTAAGTTTCAGGTGGATTCTCTTCTATAAACTCGCTTATTTTTATTGGTGTGATGGGGCAATCGCCTTTTCTTACCTTCTCCATGTAAGGAGCGAAGAAATGCCCCCAGAATCCCGATTCTTCGTGCATCTGCCTGAACCATCCGCCATTTTCGCCATCTGACCATGTTGTTACGAGACAATTCCCCTCGCATTTCCCTGTTTTGTGCATAACTTCGCGTTCAAACCAGCCCGTGTCAAGCCCGCTTTCCTGTGCATTGCTTATGTCTCTATCCCTTGGGATAATTATTATTTCCGCTGAATCATATTCTGCGAGGTGTGGCTTATACATTATCTCTTCTATTGTCAAATTTTCTTTGACCGGCTTCACGTGCACACCATCAACAACC
This sequence comes from Candidatus Methanophagales archaeon, assembly GCA_017883965.1. Taxonomy (GTDB): domain Archaea; phylum Halobacteriota; class Syntropharchaeia; order Alkanophagales; family Methanospirareceae; genus JAFNKG01. The sequence continues at coordinate 13,396 of JAFNKG010000008.1, forward strand.
ACATATTTAAATCCTGTTTCTTCCAACGCAGGAATCATCTCCATGCAGAAGCCCATCTCCGGAGGCCAGAAGCCTTCTGCTGCAAACCCAAGCCCCTTCGCTTTTTCCTTCCATCGCTCTATCTGCGGTTTCCAATCCTCCATCGGTATCAAAGGAAAAAGAGGATGGTAATATCCCATACCCACGAATTCAATACCCTCTGCCTTCGGATAATCCTTCACCACCTGTTTCAAATTCAATACGGATGAGCATTTTTTTATTATTTGCGGGGCGCAAAGCTGTTCTAACAATATTCCGGAAAAACCCAAATGGATTTTTGCAACCTCTTCGTATCGCATCGCATATTTCAATGGTCGTTCATAGCATAGAATTATCTGTTTCGCTCCCCATTCGTTCGTTTCTAAGAGTAACTCTATGTTCCCCGGTGGCTGGTGCATGTGCAAGCCTAAGGCATGATATATGGTGTGCATTGGATGTTCCTAGTGTTCCTATATATAAAAATAAAATCTTAAAACTAAAGGTGGTTTCTGAGTAGAATCCAACTATCAAAAAGGTCAATTACATCTCATGCCGTAGAAGAATTGCCAGTATTTTTATGTAATATTCTATTAAAGGGCTTTTTCAAGAACCCCCACCGTATCCCTTTTATGCTTTCTAACTCCTCGATTTCATTTGTCCCATTCTCTTCAGTCAAACCAAGCATAAGTCCCGTGATCCTCTTGTATTCTCCTTTTGAATTTGGTATCCCATATAGAATATACGGAGAGCGAGCTCTTGGAGTTGATATGGTTTTACCTCCCCCAAACATTACGCCAATCAACTTCTCCTTTACCGATTTCCCCACACCCGCACCTATCAGTGAAATATCCATCCCTGTGCCTATCCCAGACCCGGTAAGGGGAGTAATAGAACCAAACTTAAAAATCCAGCCAAGGATGGGCCTCTCAAGAATTAAATCCAATATCCTTTCATAGAATACCTCCCTTCTTTTACCCATGCACTCTGTAACAATTCTTAAATTCGTGATGTAATACCGATGGCGCCGCCGCCAGAATTCAGTTCCAAGCGCTCCTATTATGCCAAAAGAGATTAAAAACAGGTTAACCTGGTTGAAGTCAAGCCCAAATTCGATTTTTAAAACCATAATAAAAACAATAATCGCAGTGAACAGAGCGAACCATCTCCAGTTTATTTGTGTTAAAGCAATGATTATCCCGGGTATTATAATCATTAACAGCCAGGCGGTTAAGAAAAACTTTTGATCTGGCACAAAACTAATCGTAATATCGGACAATGGGGCTGTTTCTGACAGGAGTGGTGTTTTAAAGGATGATGTTTCTGACAAGATGGGTATTTTCGATAAAATCGTTTCTAATAAGACGGATATTTCTGATAAAGATATTTTCGATAAGACGGGCACAGAAGTCAGTGAATGCTGGAGAGGCTCCTTAAGTAACCGAGAAATCAAATATAAACCAAACACATATCCTCCATAAATAGAAAGAGGGCGGGATTTTATTCCCGGAATTAAAATTAAGAGCACCAGAAAGAAGTAATAAATCCATGGACTGATTTCTACCGAGAGAAATGAGTCCATGAATAAAGGAATAGAAAAGGTCGTTTCTTCCAGCTCGTTAATCAGTAGAATGAACGCGAGACCGACAATTATCAGATAAGCCCAGATCACGTAGAGATTTGAAAATGCAAGGGGGTGGGGTCTTGTTTTCTTCAGTATTTCTTCGCCTTTTAGTAACTCCCTCTTTATCATCTATCTTTGAGAGTTTCCCCTCTAAATAATATCTTTTTATTAGATATATATTATATTTATACCGTATTTCCATATTTAAAGCTTTTGAGGTTAGCTTTCGATTAAAGAACGAGATTTTACTGGTATGTTTCGATACTGACGTTAAAGAGGCAAAATTAAACCTCTAAAGCTTCTTTTTAAACTCTAAAAGCACTTTCTCCACTTTCCCTGTCACCCTGTATTTCCTTATCGCTTTTCCCTTTGACTTCGGCTGTTCGGATATTTCGTAATTACTGCTCAAGAATCCATGTTCCTCTAAAGTAAGTAGATGGTAAGAAACGAGTCGTCTTTCTCCTCCCAGCACTTTACTTATCTCGTTTATGTGCATCGGCTTCTCAACAAGCAGCTCCACAATCTTATACCTCATCGGATGCAAGAGCACGTGAACTTCCTTTACTAAACTATCTTCGATTTTCATGCTAAATTTTGTTAGCTGAAGTCATTTATAAATTTTTCGCTTGTTTTTATAAAAATTGCATACGTGAAATTTCGTGGTTTCTTAACCTCAGCTACACATCCATCCTTATCGTTTTACCTTCCATTACCGCTTCTTCCGGCACACTTATTTCCTTCTCCACATCCCACACCACCGTTTCGTTCTCTACATGCCCCGCTCTTATTTTATAAGGAGAGGCAAGAACGTCGAAATTCGTGCCACCCGCAATCGGTCCTTCTGTCGAATATGGCACAACGAACTCGTATGAGCCGTCAGAAATCTTTCTTGCGGAATACACAAATTCTCTTCCACGGTTTGTGATGTTTATATTTGTTGATACTTCGACAATCGAGCCATTAGGAGCGGTTCCTTCTATCCTCGCACCCTTTACGTATTCGAAGACTTTAACGAAACTCACTGGCTGTATATATTCTGGTGTCCATGCTTTCATATTCGGCTGTCCTGTTCTGACACCATAAATGTAAACATTTAACTTTCCCTCCTTTTTCTCAATTAAGAACACATTTTCATTTTTTTCGTCCCTTATTGTCCATCTGTCTTCGTTCCCTTTTACAACAGTGCTCTCCACAGAGAGAGGAATACCTGTGGAATTAAACGCACTCTTCAGCGTTTCTGGTATAATTCCCTTGTCCAAAACCTCTTCTATCCCCATCCCCGCGGGCATACTGAACAAGTGTCCGTGAAGAATCTGTGCTTGCGACTCTGTCGTTTTATAATCGCCGGAAAAATGTCTCCAATCCATATACCCGGTATTCATATCCATAACAATCAGGGGAAGAATAAAAGTAGGGGACTCATGCACCAATCGGTAGTGCTCTAAAGCGGAGATGCTTTCACCATCTATATCCACACTTGTGCCGTCAAATATATGCAAACGTGCTTCCATCGTACGATAATAATACGGAAGAGCGTTATAGTATTGAGGGTTACCCGCCCATACGGTCATCGCAGAATATTTGTTGTATAAGGCGTTCCATACATCAGCCATCATGAAATCACTCACTACGTATCTCACGCCGAGAGCATCTGCAACTTTATTCGCTTCGCTTTCGTCATTTAGAATGAAGAAGACGCAAGCCCCGGGGTTATCACTTCCTATGGGACCGCCGATACCTGCCTGGAACGGATTTGCATTCGGTATGCGATGCGCTATCCACGTAATTATATGCCCGTAGTCCCACCAGCTCATTACGCCGTATGCCGAAGGTGGATACTTATAATCTTCTCTCCTACCTGTCGTCTCATTCAGAGGAGGTTCTTCATATGTCTCATTATAGCCAACACCGGGGTCTGGCGTGTTGTCTCGCATCCACCTCAGCGCTTCATACCAGTTCTCTTCTGCACCAATACCCCCTTTTGCACTATTTATAGCGTATGCTGTGCTTAGCGGCAGGTTAGAAGTGGAGGTGAAAGGTTTTGCTACGGCATTCAACGGGAAAGGATAGAACACGATAAAAATGATGAACAAAATGGCAAGCGTTTTTGTAAGCGGTTTTTCTATATCCTCTCTCTTCGTGTTTGATGCATGCATCCAGAAGAAGAAAATCGCCACGATAACCATCAGTGGAATAATGGATTCGATACCCACCTGAGTTATACCTATGACGAAGATAATCATTATGGCGAAAGCGAAGGTGAGAAGGCGTATATCAAGCTCACTTCTTTTCACTTTACCGCCCTTCTTCTTAGAATGAACATCTGCTGGTGATGTTTTTGTTCCCTCAAAGCCTGTTAAAAACTCAAAAGCAAACACAGAAAACAGCCCTGTGAGGAGCGCTGCATTTACCGCATAATAATAAGCGAACCTGTTCTGTCCTATACCTTCAATTCCGAAACTTCCTAAACCTCCCACTGCAACAAATATTATTATGCTCCAAACCAACATCAGGAGTTCTTCCGGTCTATTTCTCCTCACTATATTCATTGCAAGTATTGCCATAGCGAAAAAAGAGATGAAGAAAGGTGTGGTGAACCATCTCCACGCTGTTCCTGAATCCATCGGATGAACCTCCGCTACCGTCAATGACGTTCCGCCCGGTGTGAACGTACCGAAACTGCCTATTATCGAAGGGAAAAAAACAACAGACAGTCCCAAAAGCACAACTATGATAAAAACGGGCAATAGGAAATCGTATTTAGAAATTTTTTCTAATGGAGAATAACCATGCATGGAGCCGATTCCTAATTTCTTTAACCCTGTTCCTGCGCTTAGCTCTGGATTTTTATCAAAAAAAAGTTTTATCTTCACGAGATTGCTTTTGCTCTCAATATCGCTCCTGTGCTTTGTTTTTATGTGTTCTATAATGCCTGTGGCTCTTGATTTCTTACCACATATCGGACAAATATATTCACCTTTTCCAATCTTCTGTGGCTTCTTCGCTGCATCTGTTGCTTCTGCTATTTTTTCGCTAACTAAGCCATGCCTGTAACCGGATTTATTGATTAAATACCGATACAGAAGAGGAATGGCAAAAGTGATTATGCCCACGCTTAAAGCGCCTACATGGTTTATATTGTAAGGGAAAGGACGCCCGAAGAAAGGAAGGACCATTAACAGCGGAATGAAAAATGCCGGAAGAAGAACAATACAAATATAATCATTTGGCTCGCCACGCAGTCCGTTTATGGTGTACTGAAGAACTCCAAAGAGGAAAAAGATAAAGACGAAAAGTAACCCGCCTACCCATGTCAGAAGGTAGAATCCCAATGCCATACCTGCCAAGATGGTGTAAAATGCGTAAGAATCTGGCTTTTTCCAGAAGGTGAAGATAATAAGTGCGAGAAGGAACATGGTAAAAGAAAGGAATACCCACCATTCCCAGGGCATCACCTGAAAAAGCAACAATATCGCACCGGCATAGCACAGGAAGGGAAAGTTCCTGTTCCTTACCCATTCCGCAGGAGATTTCGTAAATCGGCTTAGAATATCCACTTCAGATAGCTCCTCTTTCGCTCTTTTTATCGCTAATATGAGAAACATCACTGCTATGGTGCTGAACAGCGCTTCTCCAACGTGATGGTCGGTGAACCCGATTATAGAACGCGAGAGGAACTGCCCTGGAAGAGTTGCAATCAACACCGCCGCTATCAGCCCCGCATATTTGTTATACATCTCCTTCCCAATGATATAAACCGGGAAAACAGTTAATGCGCCAAGAATTGCGGGATAATATGCACCTACCGCTTCCATCACTGCTTTTGTAGGTGAACCAAGCCCTATGAGCCAGGTGGCAAAGATAATAATTTGGTCGAATAAAGGCGCAAAATGGAGCCATGAACCACGAGGGAAGTTGGTATAAGCATCAAAAAAGAGTCTGCGGGGAAAATGGTCTCCGAATAGTGCATTCTCAACCAATCGCATGTGGAATACCGCATCATCGGATGCAAATCTCACGGTGTCTTTGAAAACGGTCTCATAAGGCAGAACAGTTCTTATGATAAGAGCTACACCAAAAATAACAAACAGGAGATTGAAAACAGGGAGTTTTTCGATGACACTTTGCAATTTAGCTCCTTTAAGAGCTTCATTAAAGTAGTCCTCTTTCGATACAAGGATTGGCACTACACTTATACCCACCACAACAAAAGACACCAAACATACCCAATTGTATTCGATACCGAAGTAGGGGCTAAAGGCGGCGATGAGGGGATAGATAATTATGAGGGCTTCAAGCAAAATTAGAGCAGCATAAAAAGCCCATTTCTTTCGCATCCATATTCCGTATGCTATGGGGAAAACGGAAAGAGCAACGATGTCTAAAATCCCCTGGGCGCTTAGTTTCGCCGTGGATAGCAGATAAATAAGGGAGATGAGAGCGACTAAACCGCCAAAAACAAGCAGTATAGCGGTTATCTTTATAGTTAATTGTATTTCTTCCTTTCTCTTTTCATTCTTATTTTTGTTTACCTTCTCATCCCGCCGTTGCATTCTTTCTGTCAATATATTCTTCCTGTATAGAAAAGCGTTTTTATAAGTATAAAGTATGATTAATTGGGTGGATAAAAATGGCAAAAAAGATAGGCATAATCGGTTCTGGCTGGGTGGGCACGGCTATTGGAAAAGGTTTTACTGAAATGGGCTACGAAGTGATTTTCTACGACATCGTGGATAAAGACCTGCCAAATTTCACAAAGGATATAACGTATGCAATAGAAAACTCAGATGTGTCTTTCATCTCTGTTCCAACGCCGACAACAACTGAGGGGATTGACTTGAGCTACGTGAAAGAAGCAACGAAAAATATAGGGATGGCATTGACACTACGTCAAAAGTATCATGTTGTAGTCGTAAAGAGCACGGTGGTTCCAACAACGACAGAGAAAGTGGTAATTCCGCTATTAGAAAAATATTCGGGTAAGAAAGTTGGTGATTTTGGTGTTTGTATGAATCCCGAGTTCTTAACGGAAATTTCCGAGAGTTGGAGCAAAGACGAAGGAACGAAAAAGGATTTCTTTACCGAAGATCGAATTGTTATCGGCGAATGCGATAAAAAATCAGGTGATGTTCTGGAAGAGCTTTACGAACCGTTGAACAAACCTATTTTCAAAACTGATTTGAGGACGGCAGAGACGATAAAATATGCATCGAACTGCATGCTTGCTACAAAGATTTCTTATTGGAACGAGATTTCCCTTATCTGTAAAGAATTAGGCATTGATTCGCAAATTATTGCGGATGTCGTTGGTCTTGACCCTCGCATAGGAAAATATGGGACGGTTCATGGAAAGGCATTTGGTGGTAAATGTTTGCCGAAGGATTTGAAGGCATTTGTCTCTTTTGCTGAGGAATATCAGAACGCAAAATTGTTGAAAGCAGTGGATGATATAAACGAAGAAATGAAAAAGAAATACGGGGTGAGAGAATGATTAGAAAGGCAGTGATACCCGCAGCAGGGTTGGGGACGAGATTTCTGCCCGCAACTAAATCTATGCCAAAAGAAATGCTTCCCATTATAGATAAACCCATCATTCAATACGTTGTTGAAGAAGCAATTGCCTCAGGAATCGAGGATATTATAATCATTACAGGTAGGGGTAAAAGGGCGATAGAGGATTACTTCGATGCATCTCCAGAGTTGGAGCTTCACCTGCTCGAGAACGAGAAATACAAGTTGCTAAGAGAAGTAAAAGATATATCTTCCTTAGCGGATATCCATTATATAAGGCAGAAAGAGCCGAAAGGGCTTGGAGATGCTGTTTTAAAAGCAGAGAAGCATATAGGAGATGAGCCTTTTGCCGTTTTGTTGGGTGACGATATTATAAAAGGAAACGTGCCTTGCATTGGGCAACTCATGAATCTGTTTGAGAAGTATAATAAGTCAATAATTGCAGTTGAAGAGGTTCCAAAAGAAAAGGTAAGTAGCTACGGGATGATAAAAGGGAGAGAAATAGCGGAATCTACTTATCTCGTAGAGGACATAATTGAAAAGCCATCGTTAGAAGAGGCACCATCAAACATAGGAACCGTTGGGCGATATGTGCTCACACCAGAAATATTCGACGGCATCAAGAAAACATCTCCGGGAAAAGGTAATGAAATCCAGCTTACGGACGCTATTAGAATGCTGATAGGGAAAGAGGAAGTTTATGCTTATGCATTCAGCGGGAAGAGATACGATGCTGGAGATAAGCTTGGGTATGTAAAAGCAATTGTAGATCTCGCTTTTGAACGGGATGATCTAAGGGAAGAAATTGAGAGGTATCTACGAGGGAAGAGATAAATATGAAAGCGCTTGTAACGGGTTGTGCGGGTTTCATAGGGAACCATCTCACTGAGAGATTATTAAAAGAGGGTTTTGAAGTAATAGGAATTGACTGTTTCACAGATTATTATTCGAGGGAGATAAAAGAAGCAAATATATCAAATGCTTTAAATCACAAAAACTTTGAATTTATCGAAGAAGATATTCTGTCTTTGGATGATTTTCCAGATGTGGATTATGTTTTTCATGAGGCGGCACAAGCAGGAGTGAGAAAGAGTTGGGGAGAGAATTTCGAAGTTTACACAATAAACAATGTTTTGGCGACACAGAAGTTATTGGAGTTTTATAAACTCAAGCGAATTAAAAAATTCGTATTCGCATCTTCTTCTTCTGTTTATGGAGATGCGGAGCTACCAATGAGAGAAGACCGCTTGTTAAAGCCTGTTTCTCCTTATGGCGTCACAAAACTGGCTGCGGAAAATCTCTGCTACCTTTACTGGAAAAATTATGGTGTTCCAACTGTCTCGTTAAGATATTTCACTGTATATGGTCCAAGACAGCGACCAGATATGGCGATACACAGGTTCGTAAAGGCGATTTTGAATGACGAGGAAATAACTGTTTATGGCGATGGAACGCAGACGAGAGATTTTACTTTTTTTGATGATGTGACAGAAGCGAATATATTGGCGGCTAATAGTGAAATAGAAGGAGGAGTTTTTAATGTTGGCGGTGGAAGCAGGATAAGTGTTAATGAATTGATCAACGAAATAGAAAAAATTGTTGGAAATAAAGCGAGAGTGAAATATGTGGAAAAGCAAAAGGGCGATGTCAAGAATACGTGGGCGGATGTAAGCAAAGCGGAAGCGATATTAAATTGGAAGCCTAAAATTAAAATTGAAGAAGGGCTTAAACGATTTGTGGAATGGATAAAACTAGAGTGTGAAAAGAATAAAAGAGGATGAAGGAATGGTTAGAGAAAAGCTGATAAATAACGAAGCAGTAGTTTGTACAGTGGGATTAGGTTATGTAGGTCAGCCATTAGCAGAAGAGTTTTCGAAGAGTTTGAAGGTTATAGGGTTTGACGTGGATGAAGATAAGATAAGAAAACTTAATGAAAACAACAGTAACAACAACATTCTTTACACAACAGACCCTTCTTTGATCGGACAGGCAGATTTTATCATAATTGCAGTACCTACGCCGGTAACGAAATCAAAAGAACCGGATTTGTCATATGTGAAGTCTGCTGCTAAAACCGTTGGTAAGAATCTGGAAAAGGGCAGCGTTGTCGTTCTGGAATCTACCGTTTATCCCGGCGTAACAGAGGAGGTAGTAAAACCAATGCTGGAAGAAAAATCAGGGTTGAACTGCGGTGAGGATTTTAAGATTGGCCACTCCCCGGAGAGAATAAATCCTGGCGACGAGGAGCATTCTTTGAGTAAAATAACAAAAATTATAGCTGGAATGGATGAAGAAACAACCGAGATTCTCGCAGAGCTTTATAAGAAGGTTTGTAGTGATGTTTACATGGCGAAGGACATAAGAACCGCAGAGGCTGCAAAGGTTATAGAGAATATACAGCGTGATTTGAATATTGCCCTGATGAATGAACTTGCGATTATATTCCATAAGATGGGCTTAGATACAAAAGCAGTCTTAGAAGCCGCTGGGACGAAATGGAATTTCCATCGGTATGTCCCTGGTTTGGTTGGCGGACATTGTATTCCCGTTGACCCATATTATTTAGTTTACAAAGCGAAAGAACTCGGCTATCATCCTCAGGTGATCTTAGCGGGGAGGGCGATAAATGATTATATGCCAAAGCACGTTGCGGAGATGGCGATAAAAGGATTGAATGAAGTCGGGGAGGTGATAAAAGACTCGAAAGTTTTGATAATGGGCTTGACATATAAGGAGAATGTTCCTGATACAAGAGAATCGCCGGTGAAAGAAATGGTGAAAGAACTTAAGGAGTTTGGAGTTGAAGTTTATGGGTATGACACATTACTCAGTAAAGAGGAGATAGAGGATTTTGGTGTGAATGCTTTAGGTGAATTGAATGTGAAAGTAGATTGTGTCATTGTGGCAGTTGCACATGACGAATTTAAGAAGATGCAATTAGAAGATTTAACAAGGATGATGAATGGCAAGCCAGTATTGATTGATGTAAGGGGCATGTTTGATGTGGAAGAGGCGAAGAAGAAAGGTTTTTATTATAGGTGTTTGTGATTGCATTATCTCGCTAAAAAGAAGGGGGATAAGGTTGTGAACGAAGAACACAGTAACTCTTTTTTTATTAAATTACGAAACAATATGAAAACAGTTGGGATGACAAGATGGGTGTTTTTCTATCCTTGAAAGCATTTAAATATTGGTGAAGAAGATGCCAAACGAAGAATACTTGAATGAATCACTGCGTAAAATAGCCAAAGGCGCGGGAATAGGCTTCACGGGAACTTTCATCGGGACAGCACTCGGCTATCTCTCACGGATGATTATTGCAAGATTTTTAGGTGCATCGGATTACGGCTTGATTTCACTCGGCTACGCAGCGATGACAATTGCATCCACACTCTCTTTAGTGGGTTTGCCTGCTGGCATACAAAGATACGTTTCTTTTTACAAAGGAAAAGGAGACAAGGGAAGAATAAAAGGGACGATTTTGGGTGCTTTGAAGATAAGTTGTCCTTTAAGCTTTTTTTTTTGCATTTCTCTTCTTCTTTTACGCAGACTGGATTTCTTGTTCATTTTTCCCACTCAATGAAAGTTTATATATAATACAAAATAGATATTTATGAAAGGTGATTTTCATGGCGAAAAATGTAATACAAATAAGGATGCCTGAAAAATTGGCTAAAGATATAAATGAGCTCGTTAAAAGAGGACTCTACAAAAATAGAACCGAAGTGGTGATAGATGCGGTTCGACATTTTTTGGGTAGTGAAAAGAAGAGCGATATAGCATTGCTAATCGAACAGCAGCTTATTGGAAAAAGCGAGAAGCAGAGTTACAGTAAAAAAGAGCTGGATGGGTTATGGGAGAAGCTTAGGAAGGGAGAAGAGTGGAAAAAACGTTTTGGAGAGAGTGCAGATGAAGTAATGGCTACGTTGAGGGCAAGAAGATGATCTTTATCGACACCGATATTTTTGCAATCGCTAAGTTATTCCCAAATGATGAGAGACATGAAATTAATAAAGAGTTTTTAGGTGAGGCGAAAGAAAAATCAACTTCGATATTTAATCTATTCGAGTTGCTTGGTATTGCGTCATTCAATCTAAATGAAGTAGAGCTTATGAAATTATTCAAGGGATTTGGAGAAGCTTATGATTTAAAAATACTCTATCCTTCAACTGCGTTCATCTCGGTAAATGAATTTGTAGAGGCTCTTTTTGAGGCGACATTTCAAAAAATAAAGCTAAGGATGAATTATCAGGATGCGCTGATCTTAGCCGTTGCAGAACAGCATCATTGCACAAGATTCGTCACGTGGAATACAAAGCATTTCATTGATCGCACTTACTTGAGCGTTCAAACACCAAAAGAGTTCTTGAAATTGAGATAACAAGAGAAGAACCGGTATGATTTGAAATGAAATTCACTTTTAATGTGGGTGATTAAAACGAGCTAAAACAGGATAAAAATGCCAGACGAAGAATCATATCTGAACGAATCGCTACGGAAGATAGCAAAAGGAGCGGGAGTAAGTTTTGTTGGCGCCTTCGTTGGGCTGGCTTTAGGCTATCTCTCACGGATGATCATTGCGAGATGGCTTGGTGCGTCAGATTACGGCTTGATTTCGCTTGGCTACGCAGCGATGATGATTGCAACAACGCTCTCGTTAGTTGGATTACCTGCGGGAATACAGCGCTATGTCTCTTTTTACAAAGGGAAAGGGGATAAGAAGAGAATAAAAGGAACGATTTTTGGTGCGTTAAAAATAAGTTTTCCTTTAAGTTTGTTTTTTGCTTTTCTGTTCTTCTCTTATGCGGACTGGATTTCTATTCACGTTTTCCACTCGCCGGAACTAACACCAGTTTTAAGGATTTTTGCGATTGCAATTCCATTTTCGGTCTTAACAAATAATCTTATATCGGTAACAATCGGATTCCAGGACATAAGGTATAGAGTTTATGCGAATGACTTATTCCAGAACGTATTCAAGTTAGCGGCAATTGTAGCTCTTTTAGCTTTAGGATTTGGCGTTATAGGGGCGGCATGGGGCTGGGCTGTTGCGATCATTTTAACGCCGTTTTTGGCTTTTTATTTCCTGGAGAAGAAAGTCTTTCCAATTGTCAATGCGAAAGTGAAGGCAATCTCCATAGATAAAGAACTTTTCTCATTCTCATGGCCGCTTATCTTTACCACAGTTGCAGGTATGGTAATGGGCTGGATGGATACTTTAATGCTGGGATATTTTTTATCAGCCTCGGCAGTGGGTATTTACAATGCTGCGTTGCCTACTGCAGGGTTATTAACGGCTGCGACTAAATCTATAGCTGTTCTCTTTATACCGGTGGCTTCGGAATTGTATGCGAGGAACAGGAAGGATGAATTAAAAAGCATCTATAATGTAGTAACGAAATGGACTCTTTCGATCGCTCTTCCCGGTTTCTTGTTGATGGCTCTGTTCTCCGAATCAATCATAACTATAATGTTTGGGGCAGAGTATGTTGGCGGGGCGACAGCATTAAGTATCTTAGCATTTGCTTTTTTCCTCGCTTCTGTGCTCGGTCATGCTAATTATGTGCTCCAAACTTATGGGAGGACAAGAATAATTATGAAAGGTTATTTTATTGGTGCTGGTGTCAATTTCATCCTGAATCTCTTGCTCATCCCGAGATATGGTATAAATGGAGCGGCAATTGCAACTGGATTTTCGTATGCACTAATGGGAGTTCTTTACCTGTTCTCTGTTTGGCATCTCGAGAAGATGCTACCGTTTCGATTGACTCACCTCAAACCTGCATTCGCATCTATAATAGCAGTCTTAATAACCTATGGACTGGCGAAATGTATAGGCACTACACTTCCGATTTTAATAGTCATGCTTTTCGTGTTCTTAGCACTTTACTTCTTCTTGCTTTTGATTTTTAAAAGTTTTGAAAACGAAGATTTGATGATTATGAAGGCAATAGATGAAAGGTTGGGGATAAAAACAGATTTGCCGAGGAAAATTATTCGGAAATTTTTGTAGTTTTTGGTTGTTAGAGGTTCTAAAGAACTCTCTTCGTTTATCTTTGACATACACAAAACATATATGAGAACAATCCCTTCTTATTTTTCTTCCTTTTGAGAAACGGATTTAAACCAAATAAACTAGAAATATTGAATAGATATCTAAAGGGTAACACTTTTTTAAACCAAACTTTGTATACCTTATTATACAAGAGGAAATATAATAAATCGCATGCTTGGAATAATTCGGCAGTGGTGAAGTATTTTTTAAGCAACCCTTTGAATTCACTTGGGAAGTATTCATGAACATGCATGGAATCTAACGGTTTTTCAGTATATTTTATGGGTGTGCCAATGACTAAAAAACCCTTCGGTTTAAGCAATCTTTTTGTCTCTCCCAGAAAGTCTTCTGGTTCGTTCAAATGTTCGATAACATCTGAGGATACGATAACATCAAACATCCGATCTTTAAAAGAAGTACTGTAAACATTTTCTACTTTCAATAAATAATTGTTTTTCAATTTTTTCTGCTCAAATTTATTTATGGCTGTTTCTATAGCGATATCTGATAAATCTACCCCATATAATTCAACTTCGGTATTTTTCAATTTTTCGCCTAGCAAATAAAGCAACACTCCATCTCCACAACCCATATCCAAAATCCTAATGTTTCCCTCGGTGTTTTCAGATTGCCGATCTATTATCTTCTTCACATGGTTTACGATAATTGTATATCTTGCATGAACAAAAGCATTATACCTCAAAAAATTCTTCTTGGATATTTGATGCCAATGGTAATCAGCACCCCGTGTTTTATATTTCTGGAATTCTATATATTTCATTTCTTAAGCATCCTTGCTAATTTCTTTACAATAAAAGAATATAGCTCAATTTCAATTGGAAAACCAAAATTTTCTTTTTCTAATCGGTATTTATAAAGCATATAAAGGATTTTTAAGTCAAGCCTTGGATAAACTCGCGCTCTACCTGCACGCATAACGTATTTCACCAATGTCTTAACTTTTTTAATTTCAGGAATCCAGGGTAAATCTAAATCCAGCTCATATCGTTCTAGCCTGCCCCAGTCAATGGTCTTGGCTGGAGGCTGAAATCCATGTTCAATAGCAATGTCATATAATGGTGCTCCTGGGTACGGAAGATAGAAACCTATCCTAGAATGAAACAACTCTGGAGTGTCAGAGTAGTATTCCTCAAGTTTATGATTGAATCGAACTGTATGAATAATTTCATCCCATGTCTCACTTGGAAATCCTATCATAAAAGAATAAGTTGCAGGTATTCGATATTTAGCCATCATCTTGGTAGCCATCTCAGTTTGAGCTACAGTGATGCCTTTTTTTATGTATTGAAGAATTCTATCCGATCCGCTCTCAGCTCCGCTCATCACGCACATACATTGGCTCTCTCTGAGTTTATTTATGAATCTCTCATCGGCCAAACGGTCAATTCTTACTTCACCAAACCACGGCAGATCAATGCTGTGGATGATGTTGAATGCACGTTTCGCATTGGCAAAGAAGTTATCATCATTGAACCAGATAGCATCCACACCATAATCATCTTTAAGTTGTTTGATTTCAGATATGACTCGTTCAACTGAATGATAACGCATGTGCCGATTGTTATCCAATGCGAGATAACAGAATGCACATCTGTACGGGCACCCACGGGATGTGATGTACGAAATCATTCGCTTTGAATTTGCTCCGTATTCCTGATACTTGTTAAGATATCTCCTAATGTCAATTAAATGCCATGCAGGCCTATATTTATCAAGTTCTTCGATTTTTGGTCTTGCTGGATTTATTGCAGGGCGGTTGTTTCGTGTGTAGGCAAGCCCACGGACACTGTTGATATCACGCTTCCCCTCTATAGCCTGAGCAAGTTCAACGGTTGCTTCTTCTCCCTCGCCCATCACCACGTAATCAATATAATTCTCTGAAACACATTGGTATGGTAATACTGTTGGGTGCACGCCACCCCAAACAATTGGGGTCTCGGCATTGTTGTTTTTAATAGATTCACTTAATATCGCAGTTTGTGTAGTGCTACGCCCAGTATTTACCGAAAAACCTACAAATAGTGGATCCTCCTTTTCAACGACCTTTTCAAATTTCTTAAGATCATTATTCAAAGAGTACAAATAGGTATTATGTAATATCTGTACTTCATAACCCGCTTTCTCTAAAGAATCGGCGACATATAACAGACCATAAGGAGGGTATTTTATATTATCGTACGCGTCTATCTTCACTAAAATGATCATCAGGTACCACCTACCTTCTTAATAATTTCTTTACAGATAATTAGCCATTCTTTTTTTTCTCTATGCCCTTTCATTTTTCTGGCTATCTGGTTAATTATTGGAAAACTTAAGAATTTACTCCAACTTTTGTACTTCGCAGCGCCCAAGGTTGCACCTCTACCAAAGTGGCAGGCGAAAATATCATTGTGACCCTCCAAGTAATATTCAGCACAAATAATCTCTCTAAAAGGGCCTTCTTTATAGTTACGAGTGCTTCTGGTCTCTAAAACTTTACACTTATATCCCTGCTGAAGGAATATCTCTCGCATCTCCCAGCCAGTGTCTCGCCCTTTTTCAATTGCTTCCTTCAGACTTTTAGGCCGCATATCTATTTTCAATGATTTGAAAATTTCGGTATCAAATAGGGTTGCATAAACAGATGGAAAATCTATTGGCTTAATAGGATTTTTAACTGGTGGACACCCTATAATCTTTACTTTATCATCAAGTTGATTTATAAGAATTTCATCCCATCCCCTTTTCAAGAAGGTAGCATCAGCGTCCAAAATAACTCCGTAGGGAGTATCTATTTTTTTTATTAGAAGATTCAAAGCCTCTCCATGACCCATGCCAGCCCTCGCAGATTGCTTTCGGAACAATAACTCGACATTTGAATAGTTGCATGCGATTCTTTTTAAGTTCCTTTTATCGGGATAACGAGAGCCGTTATCGCAAATAATCACTTTGTATTTGTTTTTTGTTAATTTTGACAACCCGTAAAGGCTCATCGCTATGAATTCAGCGGTATTGTAGTTCACTATTATCACGGTTATCAGTTCTTCAGTCATTTGGAACCACCTTCCTCGCCACCACAAAAAACCCCGTGGTGAAGGAAGTTAAGTATTTTGAGTTCTTGACAATCTTTGTTTCATCAAGTTTAACGAGAAGAGACAATAAAGGAAATGCTAAGTAGAAGACACGCTTAAATTTGGATCTCATATTGGTTATTGCTTGCTTTAACATATTTCCTAAAACTGTAAAGAATAAGCCCTGTTTCTTTAATATTAGTATCTCAAAATCTCTTTCTAACATTTTCCTCAATTTTTGGTCCGTGAACCTTTGAAAATCATAAGGATCACCGTGTATCCCAAAATTAAATGGTATTGAGAGGATTAAAATGCCTTCATTTTTCAAAACTCTTGTGACTTCTTTAATAACCTTCTCAGGATTTTCTACATGCTCTAAAAGTTCCGTGCACTTCACACACTCGAAAGCATTCCCTTTAAAAGGCAAATGATGAGCATCTCCTAAGACAGCAGGGTGAAAATCCTTTTTTATATCAAGGACAATCCAGGTTGCATTATTTGGCTCTTTAAATTCGCCTCTTTTTCTTCCTCCTCCCAAGTCAAGGACTTTGCTTTTCATATATTTCTTTGTGCTCTCCAGATCCTTGTCAAGAAGCTTCCTGCGGTATGACCAGAATGACCACATAACCATTTTCCTCTCCTTCTACTTCGTTCCAATACGAACGATGCTTCTAAAGAACGCTAATGGAAGTATCTTTTCTATCCATTCTATCCTTAAGTGAGGATAAAAATTTACTTTGAAGCCTGCATCTTCCATGGCTCGTTTTAAACTTTTTGGAGTCCATTTTTTCACATCATGATCCAAGGGGAACTCACCAAACAAGAATAATTTCAGCCTATCTTTTATAAAAGCCGTATTAGAAGTAATCACTATTATCTCTCCCCCCACTTTCAGCACTCTATACGCCTCTGCTAAAAATTGCCAAGGGTCAAAAAGATGCTCTATTACTGTTCTACAAAATACAAGATCGAAATAATTATCCAGAAATCTCAACTCGGAATTAATATCTGCTTTTACGCATTTTAATCCATTCTCCTCGCAGCGTTGTATTAATTCATCTGAGAGTTCCACGCAGATTACTTCATTCCCTTTCTCTTCCATTAATTTGGCAAAGAGTCCATCCCCTGCACCAGCATCTAGAATTTTTTTGTTTTCTGGGATAAGACTTAATTCATGTGGTGTCAACTGTGCATAAAACTCTTTAAGTCTATCTTTCCCTTTTCTACTTCCTCTCCTGCGTAAATAAAACTCTTTTATAATATCTACGTATCCTTCCGTGTTATCCCTCATAAAATCACCCCCTATTTCTTCCTTATCATAATTGCTTTTCCCTCAACAACCTTTTACCCATTTCAATCTTGCTTACAACCTTCCACTTAAAAACCCTTGTCTTCATCTTCATCAGTTCCATTTTGTTTACTTCTTTTGGTCTGTATCTTCCACTTAAATAATCCTGATAAATTCTATCTGCAAACTCATAATATTTCTTACCAATATCTTCCATCGTCGGCAGTTTTATTTTATTCTGGTAATACTCATAGTTCTGAGCGACTTTTTCTATTGCATCCAAAACATCTCTTTCATCTTTAAAAAGTTCTCCCGCCTCGCCTACAATCTCTGGATGCCCGCCATCATTCCTCGCAACTGCCGGCAAACCGCAGTGTAAGGCTTCTATAAGGGCATTGGAACAGGGGTCATTCTTGCTCGCGATAATGAAAATATCGTGTGCTCTTAAAATTTCAGCTAATCTTTCACTTGGCTGTGGTGGAATATATTGAATTTGCTCGAATTTTATAGGACTTCTGCCAACAAATGTCATTTCATATTCATTAAAATCAAGATTCTCATCCAAGAATTTGTAAATATCAAATCCTTTTCTGATATTTGGTGCCCAGCTTGTTGCAATAAGTTTTATTTTCTCTTCTTTTTGTAATCTTTTATTTTCAAGTGGATAGAATATGTCAGGATCTGAAGCATTCATAATTATGGTTTCAAAATTATTCCTTTTCATCCATAATTCGTAACTCTTGTTTTGACTCCATTTAGATTGAAATATTGTTCCATCTGCAATATACTGGTTGACGTCGAAAATGATTCTATCTATTCCTAAATCGCTTCCACGTATGTAAAATACTGGTCCATCCACACGATGGATAAAGATTTTCTCAGGATATCTTCTCTTCAACTTGAGAGTAGGTAGCAATTCGTGATGACTATTAAACAGAATAACATCCGCATCTCGAGGATTTTCCACATAGCAACCATTATTTGTGAAGAATTTTTTCAACGACTTAAGGAATTGATTCCCACCGCCCCAGGGTCCCCCAACGAACTTATATAGTACGTTAATTTTCACTTTCCTCACCTCCTTAATACTTCCTCATATACTTTGATATATTTTTGGGCAACAATCTCAATTGAATATTTGTTCACACTTCTTTCCGCTTCTCGTCCTAAAGTCCTTCTAAGATTCTCATCATCGAGCAATAAGCATATTGCATCTGCAAGCTTTTTTGATTCCTTTGGTGGAACAAGCAAGCCATTTTTACCATTATCTATTATCTCCGGCATTCCCCCTGCTTCAGAGGCTACTACGGGCTTTCCATATTGCATCGCTTCGAGTATTACAATGCCAAAACTTTCAAAAACGGAAGGTATGCAAAAGATATCGCATGCTTTCAATAAAGCAAGCTTCTCATCTCCAGACACGAAGCCTAAAAATGTTATATGTTTACTTAAGTTAAATTTTTCGATTAAAGCCTTAATATGGGCTTCATACTCCCCCCTACATGCCATCAACAGGTGAACATTGTGCTTTGTCAACACGATAGGTAAAGCCCTTATAAGATATTCAAGACCTTTTATAGGTCTCATTCCTGAAAGCGTTAGTATGCAGCAATTATCTTGCAGGTTATATTTCTCTTTAATCAATTCCACTTTTTCTTCAGCAACTTCCTTTCTGGGCGGGATTCCATTTGGTATTACTACAATTTTGTCATGTGAACTTCCAGCATCAGAAGCATATTTAATCATGGCATTACTTACGACAATGTGTTTGTTGCATCGTTTAAGAACACCCTTGATTATTAATGAATATACTAGATTTAATCGGTATCCATAATTTATTTCTTTAATCTTTACGATGTCTATACCATGGGAGGTTATGATCAAGGGGGTTTTACTTAATCCACGTGCTAAGAGTACATAAAATCCATCTGGAATTATTGTGTGAGCATGAATTATGTCTGGATTAATTTGTTTAAGTGTTCTTCTCAAATTCATTATGTTTTGCAAATAGCTCTTCCCAAAGTTAAGATTTATATTCTTAGGATATTCATCTTTTATTTCAATGCATGCACTTGCATCATTCGGTGTGAGTAGATAGATCTGCTCCCCTTGTTCAGCTATACCTTCAGCAAGCCATTTTACCTGATATTGCAATCCTCCAATCGTAGGCAGAAATGAAGACGTAAACATACAAATTTTCATTTAAACCTCCTGAAGTGGCACTCAACATTTTTTAACAACCAACCTCACCTCCAGATGTCTTGCGGAGAAGATTTTTAACCACGTGTTCTCGTAAATGTCCGGAAATCTGTTCGCTAATTTATCCTTAAGCGTCTCCCAGATGTAAGCCAAAATCTTCTTCTTCTCAGGTCTTATAAACTTTATTTTCTGGTAAGCTATCTCAAATCGTGCCTTTGAATAGAAATTTGGGAATCTCGAATTTTCGGTGAAATGGTCAAAAGTCCGATAGGTGAAAAATCTCACATGCGTTGGGTCTCGAAAGGCGCCAACCCTATTCCAATAAGGAACTAAAATCTCAATCTCCGCGTCATCCTTGCACACCCTCCAGAACTCCTCCAAAACGAAAATCAAATTCCTCACATGCTCTAACACCTGAATAACTCTGATTCCATCTACCGTGTTGTCTTTAAATGGTAATCCATGTTCGATGTCACAAACAATATCCACACCAGGGAGTTTTATTCGATCAATTCCTACATATCCCTGCTGCTTATTCGTGCCACAACCTATATCCAGTAAAATGTGCTTTCTTTGGATTCTATTCATGTTCTTCTCACCATCATATTGAATTTCATCTCCAGCAATTGCTTCTTGGGTAAAACGTGCTCATCGTCATATTAACCGCCTCCTCATCTACCTTTATTGTATTACTCCCTTAAAATGTGTTCATTCACTTATACGGCGGATAGAACCAATCCCAGGGCTTGTTGCATCTCTCGTCATCTTCTCTTCCGTTAATCACTTTAGGAACCACTGTTGGGTCGTTCCATGGCCTTCTCTCTTCATCTGGATTCTCGTAATCGTACACTCTATTCACAAAATAAACCAGATAAGCCCCTTCATCTCCAATAACTTTAAAGCCGTGCCAGTAATGGCCAGGTATTCTCACTACTTGCAGATTCTCTCCGGTCGAAACGATCTCATCCAATTCCTGTGTGTCATCATCGTATGCGCATATCTTCAAAGCGCCGTTTAAAACGACAAAACAATCCACTTGTCCTCTCAAATGGCGGTGCCATGCCCTCACCGTCCCTGGATAACTGATTGAGAAGTTCGCTTGAACAATTTCCTCTTCAAATATGTCCTTCCAGTCTCTTCTCATTATCTCTGTAAAGAATCCTCGCTCGTCTGCAAATCTCCTTAGAGGTTTAACCTCTATTCCATTCAGCATTTTTCCATCTCCTCCTTTAAAACTTCTAATGCCTTATCCAAAACATAAGGTTTCTCTCTTAGGTATCTTAATGCTTTCGATGTATCTAAAGATGAATCCTTTGGACGAGAGGCGACCCACTTCATCTCCTCCATGCTCGAAGGTGTTATCAAATCTCCATCCAACCCAAATTTATTCGCTATTCTTAAAGCAAAATCATATCGCGAAATTCTTGTTGCCCCCGCCAAATGGAATATTCCCTTCAGCCCTCGCTCAGCTATTTCCAACAGCATCTTCGCCAGGTTCGTATTCAAAGTTGGAGTTATGTATTGGTCTGTAACAATGTTAACCTTTTCACCGTTCTTAAGCTTGTTTAGAAGCCACAAAGCAAAATTGACCTTTCCACTTGCTGGCTTAGCACCATAGATAACGCAAGGTCTTACTATGCAATCGCAATACCTCTCGCCCATTAGTTTCGTATATCCATAGTAATTTATGGGATTTGGCTCATCATCTTCTTTATACATCCCTTTATCTCCAGAGAATACATAATCAGTTGAAACATACACGATAGAAGCACCTAATTCTTTTGCAATCTTCGCAACACTTCTTGTGCCTTCTGCATTAATCTCATAAGCCAACTCTTTATTAACTTCACACTCATCAACATTTGTCAAAGCGGCAGTATGAATTATTACTTCTGGTTCTATCTTGTAAATAACCTCTAAATCTGTATTTTTAACCAAATCAAATTTTACTGGCTCGCCAAATTCCAGCTTGCTGTGGCAGTACCCGGCATAAACTTCATATCCTCTGATCATTCCAATCTCCACAATTTTACTTCCAAGTAAACCGCTTCCACCGGTAATAAAAATCCTCATTTACCACCTCAGCTTCCAGGGTGTCGGGTGTAAGACTTTTCCATCTGCTAAAGGTTTCCACCACCATTCATTCTCCAAATACCATTCTACAGTCTCTTCCAATCCTTCTTTGAAGCTATGCTTAGGCTTCCATCCCAATTTCCTGATTTTTGATGAGTCCAAGCTGTATCTTATATCATGTCCAGGTCTGTCCTCCACAAACTCTATTAAATCATGGTTATCCATAAATCTCAAAATCTCTGAAACTACTTCCAAGTTCGTTTTCTCTTCACCGCTTGAGATATTGTAGACCTCCTCCCTTTCACCTTTATCCAGAACTAAACGTATGGCCTCACAGTGGTCTTTAACATAAATCCAGTCCCTTACGTTCTTTCCAGTTCCGTAAATCGGTATCTTCTTATCCATCTTTGCTCTTATTATCGCCTTTGGAATTAATTTCTCCGGGAATTGATACATGCCATAATTGTTCGTGCATCTCGTAATTACAGCATCAAGCCCGTAAGTTCTGACATAAGCCAAGACGAGCACATCTCCAGCAGCTTTACTCGCTGAATACGGGGAAGAAGGTTTTAGCACATCATCTTCCTTAAAAGATCCATTCTCTATATCTCCATAAACCTCATCCGTGCTTATATGAACAAGCTTTGCCTCTGAATTGACTTTCCGCATCTCCTCAAGTATTGTGTAAGTGCCGAGAATATTGCTTTCAATAAATGCATAAGGACTTGATATGCTTCTATCAACATGCGTCTCGGCAGCAAAGTTCACTATTGCATCCATGCCTTTAACGAGCTCAGCTATTAGCCCATAATCGCAAATATCCCCTTTGACGAATCTGCAATCTAAATCTTTAAGATTATTCTCGTTGGAACCGTATTTTAAAGCATCAACAACAACGATTTCTGCAGCATTTATTCCAACATCTTCCACCATATATCTCACAAAATTACTCCCTATGAACCCCAACCCCCCAGTTACAAGTATCTTCATTTTTCTCATCTCATCCCACGATTTCTGAGTTATCTCCTACGATTAGCTTTCTGCCATTTGGCAATTCCACTTTCCTCCTTATCTTCACCTCCTTTCCTATTAAACTCTCCACAATCCTTCCTCCTCCCATTATCTCTGATTTCTCCATTACAATCGAATCTTCTATCTCTGTATCTTCGATTACACATTCGTTTCCAATGCTCATGTAGGGCCCTATGTAAGAATTTCTTATCATGCAATCTTTCCCGATTACAGCCGGTCCCTTAATAATGCTGTCTTTAATCTCTACTCCCTTTTTGATAATAACCCTTCCAATTATTCTTGAGTTCTCTGCTGTCCCTTCGTTTTTCGTTTGAATGTCATCCAGAATCAACCTATTGGCTTCTAAGATATCTTCAGTTTTCCCTGTATCTTTCCACCAACCATTTACCTTTGTCCATCCCACCTCATATCCATTATCAATCAGCCATTGAATTGTATCTGTAATCTCAAGCTCATTCCTCCATGAAGGTTTTATATTCTTGCAAGCTTCTAATATGATCGGCTTGAAGAAGTAAATGCCAACTAAAGCCAAATTGCTCGGCGGTTCCCTTGGTTTTTCAACGAGTCTTTTAATTGTTCCATTGCTGTTAAGCTCAGCAACTCCAAACTGCTCTGGATTTTCAACATCTGTAAGCATTATACTCGCATCATAATTATTTTTTTCAAACTCCTTTGCATGTTCTACAATTCCTTCTCTTAAAATATTATCGCCTAAATACATGACAAAATCTTCATCTAAAAATTCTTCTGCAACAAGGATTGCATGCGCTAATCCTTTTGGTTCGTCTTGATAGATGAATTCGATTTTCGATTCCCAATTTGCAGATTTAACAGTCTCCATAACCTGCTCTTTATTTGGTCCCACGATGATTCCTATCTCTCTAACTCCTGCTTCAAGCACGTCTTCAATGGCGTAGAATAGAATGGGTTTGTTTGCAACAGGGATTAACTGCTTCTGTTGAGAGTATGTTAGAGGGCGGAGCCTTGTTCCATGTCCACCCGATAGAATTAGTCCTTTCATTTCTCTCACCTTTTATTTTTAAATTCCCACTGTTGATAGACACGGTAAATTTAAATAATAATCTCCACATATCCGCAATATAAAAACCTTTCTATTCCTATTCCATAACTCCATCCGTAGTTACCACCGCCCATATCTCTCCAAACTGAACACTATAATCTTTTATTTTCAATCCCACCTCTCTCAACTCTCCATCAAAGCTTTCAAGCGTATACTCAACAGAATGCTCCTTATCCAGCCGATAATCCAATTTCATTTCTTTTTTATACAATGTTATCCAATCTCTATTCATCATTGGAACTCGTATTAATAACTTTGCTGCTTTCCCCTTCAACCTCTTCAAAAATTCTTCTCTATTCTCGATATGCTCAAGAACATTTGACATGATGATGACATCAAATTTCTCACCCGGTAAATCTTTTAATGCATCACCGCAGATGTATTCTACATTCTCCCTTGAATACCTCTCTTTGGCGACGGAAATATTCTTCTCACTCAAATCAATTCCTACAACTCTCTTCGCTTTATTCGCAACATCATAACTCAAAGCGCCATTACCACAACCTATATCCAGAACGACATCGTTTCCATCAACATTATCCACAAAGAATTTGTGATAGTTCATCAATCGATGTTTTGGATGTAATCCATCATCCTCTACTCTTTGCGATAAAAAGCCCACCACTCTATAAGAAAAGCTGTGTATCCCTAAGAGGATTTTAATTATGCCAAGTGTTATCCTTTTACCTGGTTGCATGCACCAATTCCTCCAATAACTTCAATTCGCTTTTTACTATGATTTCCAAAGCATACGTTTCAAGTATAGTTTTCCTCGCATTGTATCCTATCCTATTTCTGAGTTCGTCATGTGCCATCACAGTTGTTATCGCTTCTCTTATAGATTCAGCCGAGGTCTCACACAAATACCCAGTTTCTCCATGTGTTATTACTTCTTTTATCCCAATAACCTTTGTTCCTATTACTGGCAGCCCACAAGCCATCGCTTCCAACAGCGTTTTTGGATTGCCTTCATAGAAAGAAGGCTGTATAAAAATCTCTGATTTATTCAATTCCATCGGCAATTTCTCGTTTGGAATGACACCACGGAACACAACATTTGTTATTTTCTCTTCCTTCACTTTCTTCTTCAACATATCCTCTAACGGACCTTTTCCAATCAATACAAGCTTCACATTCAAACCCTTTACAGCATCTATTAGCGAAAACAAATTCTTTTCCGTATCAAGCCTTCCAACAAATATTATCATTCCGTCATGCTTTTCTATTTCAAGCGGTTTAAAAGTTTCTGTGTCCACATAATTTGGAATAACAGCTATCTTTTCCTGCTTTATTTTATCTCTCTCTATTATAAAATTCTTAATACTATGAGATGTTACTATTATTTTATCTGCCTGTTTATAAGCAAAAAATTCGAGTATTGAAGCAACAAAACTCAATAAATTTTTACCTTTCTTCTTTAAAGTTGATGAATATTGATAACCATGTCTTACAATTAACTTTTTCCTGAATAAAATCTTTGCTATGACCGCAGTCCAGGAACCCAACAACTGATTCGTTTTATAGATGTCCGCATTTTTCATCACTTTTCTATGAATGAAAGGTGCAAGGAAGCTATAAATAAAGAGTTTTCTTCTTCTCGTGTTATGCAAAATCTCAATGTTAGGCGCAAGAAAATTTTTGTATTCACTTTCTTCCTCACCCCCATACGTTAAAAAATATATCTTATCAAAGCGCTTCGCAAGTTCGTTATATATTCTTACTTCTCTGGATAACATTCCCCCCTCTGACCATTTCTTTAGTGACATTCCTGCCGTAAAGAATAAAACAAGTTTTTTATCGCTTAGCATGGTTATTTAATACTTAAATACTTACTTAGAGGTATAAATATCGTGATGAGATTACAACACTACAACTCAAGAGAAGAACGTGCAGACTACACGTACAAAAAGTATGGCAGGTTCCTACAAGGGCGCCTATTAGATGTTGGATGCGGAGATGCATACCTCAGAGAGCTTGTTAGTAGCGAATACGTTGGAATAGACATTGCAGGGAATCCAGATGTGATCTTTGATTTCGAACAAGGAAAATTGCCATTTTGGGATAATAGCTTCGATTGTGTTGTTTGCACTGATGTGCTTGAACACTTGGAAAAAATACATGGTATATTTTTCGAACTCGCAAGAGTTACAAGAAAATACGTGATAATAAGCCTGCTAAATAACTGGAATCCTCTGTTTAGAAATATTTTAAAAGGAGAAACCGCCTCGAAATTTTATGGATTGCCCGTAGAGAAGCCAAAAGATAGGCATAAATGGTTCTTCAATTATGAAGAGGCAAAGAATTTTATTTACGGGATGGCGGAGAAAGCGGAGATGAAAGTGATAATCTGTGAGCCTTATTCTCATTTTGAGCAAAGGAGACCTTTTATAAACTTCTTTTGCAAAAAAATCCTCAATGAGAAGAGATATAACAACATATTCGTATTAGCTCTACGGGCAGTTTTGGAGAAGAAATGACCCCGAAAATGAGTGTGTTAATGTCAGTATATAATGGAGAAAAACATCTCAGCGAGTCAATAGAGAGCATCCTCAATCAAACATTTACCGATTTTGAGTTTATTATCGTCAATGATGGCTCATCGGATTCATCGCCTGAGATAATTGAGAGTTATAGTGATGAAAGAATTCAAATCATAAATAATGAAGAGAATATTGGCTTGACGAAGTCCTTGAATAAAGCAATAAAACAAGCTCGTGGAGAATACATTGCAAGGCAGGATGCTGATGATATATCCTTACCAAATAGACTTGAACTACAACTTGAATTTCTCGAAAGATATCCAGAAGTTGCACTCCTCGGCACAGGGATTTATGTAATAGACGAGAATGGAGATGCAATCGAGAAGAGGATAATGCATCCCAATCCAAAAAAGAGTTTGTTGAAAGGAAACAGGTTCATTCATGGCTCGGTGATGTTTAGAAAATCGGCTATTGATGAGTTTGGAGCATATAACGAAACTTTGAGATACTCTCAAGATTACGAATTATGGCTAAGGATGTCTAAAAAACACAATGTGCGAAATTTAACAGCGCCATTATACAAGTTAAGAATGCATAGAGGTAGCATATTGTCCAAGAATATAGAAGAGCAACAGATGTATGCTGTACTGGCACGAAAATTGACACTGAACGAGATAAAAGAAGCGACTTTGCTCAATTTGCAGGAGCATCCTTCAAATTTCTATCAGATTTTAAACAGAAGCGACAAAATGATGTTCCATAAAGCCGTTGCCTATAACCATGCGCAGAATAATGATTTGCCCTCTCTTAGAAGAGAATGTTTTAAAGTGTTTAAATTGAATCCATTCGATTTAGAAAATGACCTCTATCTTCTATCCGCTCTCTTAGGGATAAGATGTGTCCGGTTTATACATCAATTGTATAGATACGCAAGATATTACTCATACAAGCTATTTAAATTTGAAATATGAGCTTAAAGCCTTAAATGCATACCCTAAACCCGCTGCAGAAGTAAAAACAAGCAGAAACACCAACTGCCCGAATGCAACCACCGATTTCGCCTTAACCCGCTCAGCAATGCTTCCAAATAAGCTCTTCACAAATTCCTTCTCCTCGCTTATCGAATACCCGAGCTCCTGCATCACTCTTTTCGAGTATCCCTGCCAAAAAGCTCGTCTCAAAAGAAAGCTTGGCCAAAGAATATATTTGTTTTTCTTTTAGCACAGTGGGGCTCTGCCCCACGACCCCGCAAGCCCTGTAAGGGCTTAGTTTTCTTTTTCTTAAAAAGAAAAAGTGTTTGAAAAACTCATTTTCATTCTTTTTGTATATCCACAAGGTCATAGCAGAGGTATCCTTCCTCCTTTAATTTTTCTTTTCCTTCTAATCTCTTTGCAATCAGCCCAAAATGTTCCATCCTCTCTCCTTTATTCCAATCAACAAATTTGGATTTCTCTTCCAATTCCGCCAGAATCCCCCTCGCTCTCTCCAATTCCAAATCACTCCATTTTACCTCGAAAAATGCTATCTCTTTACTTTCTTCATTTAATACAACCAAGTCAATCTCTTTATCTTTTTGCCACCATCTTCCTATTTTTTGAAATCTGAATGGTTTTTTCTCTACCAAAAATTCCATTGCAATCTTTTCAAAGGTAAATCCTAAATAGGAATTGAATTCTCGCTTAAAATCTGACCACGCACCTTCTATCTCCCACGTTTCAATCTCAGAGAAGTACCTTGAAATAAATCTGAACCAGAACTCAAAGAAATTATCCCTCATTCTATAAGTCCCCCGTATTCTTCTCTTATCCAGCACAGAATGTTCCTTCCTCACAAATCCTATATCCTCCAGCACGGACAGATATGAAGAGACATCTTTTGCTTGAAGGTAACTGTAATTTGCTATCTCAACGACCTTTGTATGTCCCACAGAAATTGCCTCAAGAATCTGGAAATATGTCTCTGGCTCTCTTAATTCCTCCTCAAGTATTAATTTCGGCTCACGAAACAAAAAGCTTTCAGGATTAAAGATATTTTCTTTTATTTCTTCTTCCACATCAAATCCCCAAAAAAATTCTAAATACTTGGGAATACCGTCACAAACAGCATAAATCTTTACCAAATCCTCTATCTTCGCCCCCGGGAACCACTCACGCAAATCCCTGAATCTCAAAGGTTGTAGAAATATTTGCCCGGTGCTTCTACCATACAATGGGGATTTATGCCCCAAAACACGCTTCTTCATCATGCTAACAGCAGACCCTGAGAGAATGAGCATTATCTCTTTCTCTGACAGAATTTCATCTACAATAGTCTGAAATTCCGCAATAATATCGCTCTTCTTAATCAAATATGAGAATTCATCTATAACAACAGCCAGCCCTTTTTTGTTCTGTTTGGCTATGAACCCGAAACACTCTGAAAAACTATTAAAATTAGGATTTGGTATCTCAAAGTATTCTCCTATCGCTTTATTAAATTTTGATAGGTTATACTGCCATCTTCTCTCCTCACAGAGCAGGAATATATTCTCCTTATCCTTTACAAATTCCTTTAGTAATCTGCTCTTCCCTGTCCTTCTCCTGCCGGAAACGATGATAAACTCAAACCCTTTCTCCTTGTATTTCTTATCCAAAAATTCGAGTTCCTTTCTTCTATCAATAAACTCTTTTCGGAACATAATTATATAATTTAGTTTCGATATTTAAATATATCCACAAGGTCATAGCAGAGGTATCCTTCCTCCTTTAATTTTTCTTTTCCTTCTAATCTCTTTGCAATTAGTCCAAAATGTTCCGTCCGCGTTCCTTTATTCCAATCAACAAATTTGGATTTCTCTTCCAATTCCGCCAGAATCCCCCTCGCTCTCTCCAATTCCAAATCACTCCATTTTACCTCGAAAAATGCTATCTCTTTACTTTCTTCATTTAATGCAACCAAGTCAATCTCTTTATCTTTTTGCCACCATCTTCCAAGTTCGGTGAATGCAAAAGGCAGTTCCTCTTCCCATAGAAACTCCATGCAAATTTTCTCAAATACAAATCCAAGATACGAGTTAAAATCCTCTCCGATTAAATCAAATAATCTCTCTGTTCTTCCCTCCTCTACTAACGATTTGTATGGATAAACATATCTGAACCAAAAATTAAAATAATTGTCATTGAAGACATATCTTGCATTTCTCACCTCCTTCTTCTGTGTCACCGGATACTCTTTCCTTACCACCCGGATTATTGCAAGATTGTCGAGATATTTGGATATAATGCTTTTATCCAATTTTGTAAAATTCACGATTTCACCAAATCCATGTTTTCCATAAGCAATCGCCTTCAGTATTGAGAAATATCTTGCGGTTTCTCTCAGTTCCTCTTTTAATAAAATCTCTGCCTCCTGATAGAGGAACCGCCCAACCCTGAATATATTCTCCTTCAAGTTCGCCTCAAAATTTAATCCTGGATTAAATTTCAAGATATAAAGGGGGATACCGTCCGTTATTCCATAAACCTTAACAAGTTCTTCCATAGAATAGGGCAAAAATTCACCGAGATACTTAAATTTAAGCGGTTGTAATTGTAGTTGTGCAGTTCTCCGCCCATAGAGTGGTGCTTGATAATCTAACGTATAATCTTCCATCATTGAAATAGAAGACCCAAGTAAAACAAGACAAACCTCCTTTTCCGAGAGAATTAAATCCCATATCTTCTGAAATATCGATGGTATTGCCTTATTAGACTCTATGAGATATGGAAATTCATCAATAACTATTATAACCCTTTCTTTTAACAATCTTTCAAATTCCCTGAAAAGTTCTATCCAATCGGTAAATTCTACCTTTTCAAAAAGTGAATTTTGAATATGTGAAGAAATTGCTTTTTGCATTTCTTTTATATTGTCTCTATCTGTTCTCGTATCAGCAAGGAAATAGATGTGTTTCTCATCTTTTATAAACTGTTTTATCAATTCGGTCTTTCCAATCCTTCTTCTCCCATAGATTATAATAAGCGTGGATTTATTCTGGTTGTATGTATCCTCCAACAATCGCAATTCATTCTCCCTATCTACAAATTGTTGAAACATGATTATGATAATTGTATTTCAACTATTTAAATATGTTTTATCTTCCGGTGAAAATTCGCGTTCCTTTCTTCTATCAATAAACTCTTTTTGGATCTCGATTTCTTACCAATTATCGGTATTACACCTTTATTCTTATAAAGCTATTCAGGCTCGAAATATGAACTCAACGCCTTAAATATATACCCTAAACCCGCGGTAGAAGTAAAAACAAGCAAAAATATCAACTGCCCAAACGCAACCACAGATTTCGCCTTAACTCTTCCAGCAATGCTTCCAAACAAGCTTTTTACAAATTTCTCCTCCTCGCTTATCGAATACCCCTGCTCTTTCATCACCCTCTTCGAGTAACCCTGCCAAAAAGCTCGTCTCAAAAGAAATCGCATTTTCAACCTGTCAGGAAAAACCTTATGATAAACAACCGCATCAGGATTGTAAACAACACCCCTTCCAAACTTCCCCTTCATTCTCTCGCACAATTCCGTCTCTTCACTCTGCAGAAGTCCTTTCCCTTTAACGCCCATTTCACCTCTAAATCCACCCAGCGCTTTCAGCACATCCGCTTTAAAACTAAGATTAGACCCAAACGTATTTCTTACCTCGGTTACTTCTTCAGGAAATCCCTTATACGTTGCACCAATCAGCCAGTAATACTCCTCAGGCAAAAGCCTCGGCTTCTTTGAAACCCACTTTGGCAGCAATTTCCCACCTGCCGCTATTGCTTCTTTTTCTTCGTACATTTTCACAAGCTCTTTTATCCAATTCTTATCTGCAACCGCATCGTCGTCGAAAAAAGCAATTATATCCCCTTTCGCTTCCTTAATACCTCTGTTCCTGCTTTCTGAAAGTCCTAAGTTCTTTTCGTTTAATGTTATTTTATTAGCTTTAATTCCACTTTTCAGGATTTTATCGTACAATTCCTTGTTCCCATCAACTACCACGATTATCTCCAAATTATTGTAACTTTGCGAAAGAAGGCTATTTATTGCTTCTTTAAAGTCGCCGTACCTCTCGCTTCGGTGCGTGCATATTATGATAGATACAAGCATGGGCTTGACACCTTTTACATTTATGATTCCTTCTCTACGAAACATTTTATCTTTATCTCCAAAAACAGGCAAAGAGTGCTGAATCGATTTGAAAATTTTCTTCATATCCCACCCACCAAAATTTCCCTGACAATAATGCCGACAAGTAACGCAAAGGTTATGCTTACAAGTGTCCCGATTAAATAGTACTCAGCCATTTTTCTGGTTCAATTCCTAATCTGAACCATTTCTGGTTCAATAAATCCGCCACCGCCTTTTCTGCATCTCTCCATAAATTTTGCAGGTATCTCTTCGCCAAATCTTCTGTTGACTATTCTCAAAGCATTTTTTAATTCTTCTTGAACTTCCGCTCGGGCTTCCAGTCTTCTCGAAGACTTCAAATCGCCAGTTACAATCACATACCTATTCTGCAATGTGCGAATCATTTATTCTATTTAGATATTTATTTTTTATGTCTTATATCTTATGGTGTACGAAATTTTTATAAACTATCTACAACATCTTCAAAACATCTTTTATCGCATCTATCCTCGCGTCTGTCTTAAATGCGGTATCAGAAAAATGCGTTCTACTCGCAGAAAAACCATTCGAACGCAAGGCATCAATTAAGGAAGTGATGGATGATGGAGGAACTTTCAAAGCCTTGCATATCGCATGATGCTCATAATAAAACGGTATGTCCAGTTCATGTCTGCACGTGTCAACGATTTTCATTGCTTCTTTCTTCTTACCGAGCGCTCTTTTTCCCAGTTCCTCGTGCACCTGCTCGCAAAACCGCTTCTCTTTTATCGCAGCTATATACAGGGGACCTGCAATGCGCATTTTCCTGCCACAGAGGTTGCATTTATTTTCCACGCGCATTTCCAGCATATCAGAATATGAAAAAGCGAATCTATTGCCGCAAGAGAAGCAATGTGCGATGAAACCGAGTTTTTTCATGCAGGCATCTGCTTTTTTCGCTCCGTTTTCCACTTGTGCTATGATTCTTATGAAATGCGCCATAGAATAAGATAGCAGCGGCTGTATCGCTCTGTCATATTTGCACAACTCGCGTGTTACTTTACCAAGGAGAATACGTGTTGCCATCTCCTTATGATATTCGGTGTTAAGCGGTTTCGCATCGTATTTCCGCACGCCACCGGTATGAGCGCCGCATAAAGGTGCGGTGTCTGTCGCTGTGACCAACAACAGTTTCTTTACCGATCTGCAAGCGGCATCCAGAAACGGAACTGGCGACCCAAAAGGGTCTATATCCACCAGATCGTATTTGTTTTGCAGTAGAAGCACGTTAGCATTTTCGTTATACGCGTTCGATATTTCTTCTATCTCGTTCAGTCTTATATTTCGGTTTATGAGTTCGTAAGCGGGCTCGCTTCGGTCGTTGATAGCTACGGACAGTCCAAATTCGTTCGCTACTCTAATTCCTCTTATGCCTGTCCCTGCAAGTGCGTCTATGTATGTCAGATGTTGTGAAGGAAGATAGGAAACAAAAGTAGAAATACTCGCTATGTCTATGTCCCGGCACAGTTCCATCTTTGTATTATAAAAGATGTACTTTGTGGGTTGTTTCGGTACTAATATCTTCGTGGTTCCTTCTTTTGTTTCTGAAAACATTTGTTATTGGGAAAACTATAGCAAGTTATTTATATAACTTTACCCAATTGGGAGTGTGGAGGTAATAAATGGGTGGATATACGATGTTGATGTCGGATAATACCAGAATTAGGTGCAATCGCTAAAATAAGGTGATAATATGAAGACAAGAAGAGAAAAAATTATAGCAAAGGCGATAGAGATACTCAAATCAGATCCTAATGGCATTCGTTACTCTGACCTTGTGAGAAAAATAGATAGGGAATTTCCAGAGATTCCTGTTAATACTATTCATGGGGTAGTTTGGAATTTAGAAACACAGGTACCTAACGAAGTCTATAAGCCTGCACGAGGACTTTTTCGCCATGTTACATTTAAAGAAGAGGAAATTAGTGAAAAGGGGCAGAAGCCATCTTTGGAAGGTGAAAAAATAAAAGAAGAGGA
The DNA here is from genome assembly GCA_017883965.1 of Candidatus Methanophagales archaeon. Classification (GTDB taxonomy): domain Archaea; phylum Halobacteriota; class Syntropharchaeia; order Alkanophagales; family Methanospirareceae; genus JAFNKG01. The sequence continues at coordinate 46,982 of JAFNKG010000008.1, forward strand.
CTTTTATAAACCTTTCGCAAATTGGCTTGTTAACGAATTAGAAGAATGCACTAAAGCAATATCCTTAGGAGGAAATAGGTTTAGAGATAAATGGGGAACACCAGATGTAATGGGAAAACGGGAACCAAGTAGAAGCGACATTGTTAAAGCACCTACCGAGATTGTTTCAGCAGAAATAAAGATTGATACACGAGATTTAATTACAGCATTTGGACAAAGTTGTTCATATAAGCTATTTAGTCATAAATCATACATAGTGGTCCCCAAAAATTCATCCCAGGATGATATCTCAAAACTGGATTCTTTATGTTTAATTTTTGGGATAGGTTTGGTTTTACTCGATAATAGTAATGTAAATGATCCCAAATTTGAAATTAGAGTCCGACCGCTCAAACATGAGCCTGATATGTTCTATGTAAACAAATATATGAAACTGATTGAGAAAGAGTTATTTGGATAGTGATATGATAAAAGCGACTACGCCTAACAGAGCGTATCTGGCTTCGTGTCTTTGGCACTTTGTCCAAATCCAGCCTAACGGCCGGAATTCAGATACGCTTGGACCGTTATGCACCATTGAATTGCGTTTTAAAAATTCTCCACCTCCAAGCTTGCAGAAAATAGATAGTAGGCTAAATCTGTCAAGAGCAAAAGACTTTATAGTATCAAATAAATTGGATTAATACCATGATATTAAAGGTGATATTAATAATGTATAGTAATAAAATAAAAATAAAGGGGCATAATAATGTTGGACAAAGTATTGTGCGGCATGTTCCTCTCAAAGATATAAATGGTGATTTGTATGGATATGCCAGGAAGAGTTAATATTGTGGAAGAGCTTATTTATCAAAAACATTATAAAAACGCAATAGAGGAATGTCTGGGAATTTTAGAAGAAGTTCTTAGAAAGACGTATAAAGATATTTCAATTACGCTGTCTGTAGAAGAAAAGAAAAAACTTTTAGAAGTAGAAGAAGAGACTGGTAAGGGAAAAAGCATAGATAAACTTGAGCTTGGCCAGTTAATTGCTATCTTCGAGAAAGGAAGTCTTTTCAAAAAAGTAAAATCACCCGGAGATAAGGATATTCGTTATTTTTCAAAATCACTCCTTCATTTAATTAATAATATTCGCGTTGCATGTACTCATCATGGGTATATGAGTAATGAAATGGAGGCACATTTTGTTGAATACACCACAAAGAATATACTATTGGAGCTAGGAGACTTAAAAACTAAAGTAAAACAAGAAGAGTCAGAAGATGAAGTGGCTATTACTCAACCTATTGAAAAGAAATTAGATTTGAATAATATGCCTCCACCAGATTACTATGAATTTGTTGGAAGAGCCGATTATATTGAAGAAGCAATGAAGCTCCTTACAGGAAGGGCATATGTTATATCAGTTGATGGGATTGGCGGGGTAGGAAAATCAGCACTCGCTTATGAAGTGGCTTTAAAATGTTGGAAGGAAAAATTATTTGATGCTGTTGTTTGGGTGAGTGCAAAATCTGAGCGACTTAAAATCACAGGTATTGAAGATATTGTTCCCAGCTTAACTACTTATGATAGTTTGATTGACACAATCTTATCTGTTCTTGGGTTTAATCCAAAATCTCATGAAACAATGGAAGATAAAAGAATAACCGCGGATAAAATATTAGAAGAAGTAAAAACACTTTTAGTTGTTGATAATTTGGAAACCGTTGACGATCAAGATGTTCTTGGTTTTCTTAAAGAACTACCAGATCCCTCAAAGGCTCTGGTTACGAGCAGAAAAAGAATAGGAGAAGTTGAGAGAGTTCTTCAATTAAAAGAGTTTACGCCCGAAGAATCAAGAGAATTATTAGAGGTAGAATGTAAATATAGAAAATTGGATTTTTCTAAAATAGATAAGTATTCTGAAAAATTACATGAGTTGACCGGAGGAATACCATTAGCATTGAAAATTATTGTTGGTTGGTTAGAAAGTAGATTGAGTGTGGAGAAAATAATGGAGAATCTAAAAAATGGAGGAGATGACATCCTTAGTTTCTGTTTTAAAGAAAGTTATGAAAATCTTATGGACGATGATGCCCGTAAAGTATTTTCAATTTTTCCTGTACTTCCACAATTCGCTACAAAAGAACAAATTGGTGCTGCAAGTATGATAGAAGGAAAACGGTTAGATAAAGCATTAGAAACTTTAACCAATCTTGCTTTATTAAATATATCAGAAGAGGAGATAGAAGAAGAAAAAGTTATTTTTTATAGCATGCTTCCTTTGACTTTGAAATTTTCACAATCAAAACTATCCGAAAAGAGAGGGCTTGAAAAAGATGCAAGAAAAGCATTAGCCAAATATTTTGAACTTCATATGGGTACACAAGAAGCATTAAAGCAATATGGTCTTGCACTAGAGGATTTAGGAGGACCGTTTAAAAGCGAGAAAGGAAGAATGTCCGCAATCATTGCAAATCTCGCTTTAGCGACTTATCAAAGAGGAAATTATAGAAAAGCAATTCGATTATTTAAACAAGCAATAAAAACAGATCGAAAATTATCATATTCATACCAGATGTGGGCTACAGTAGAGAGACAAGAAGGGAATTACGGAAAGGCTAATGAATTGTTTGCTGAAGCTTCTAAACTAAATCCCAATAACCCCATTATCTGGAGTTCATGGGCAATGCTAAAGAAGGATGAAGGAGATTTGATTTCTGCTGAGAACATGCTAGAAAAGGCACAGCCTTTAAGACCGGACAATTCACGTTTATTTCAACAACTAGCAGTAGTCAAAAGTATGTTAAAGAAGTTTGATGATGCTATTAAAATAAGCAAAAATAAAATTAATAAATCTCCAAAATCAAAAAATGAGCGCTTTATGAATGTTGCATTTTTAGCTAGCCTCGGTGAAACTTATTTTAAATGGGGTTTGTCCTATCAGGATAGGCAGGATCTATTTGGTGCACTGGAAAAATTTCAAGAAGGGATTGGACTTATTGAAGAATTATCTAAATTTGCAATAGCAGATCATTGGCGTATAATTAAAGAAATAAAGAAATTAAAAAGAGCATGTGGAATTGTGCTAAGAAGAATCGGAGAATATGATAAATCAAAAATCAATCTCCAAGAATCCCTTTATTCCTCTCCTATTAACATGTTTCAAGAAAATCACAACAGAGAAGTATATCTTGACATTGTATTAACAATGAAATATGCCGGAGAAAGAGAGGATATGATTAAACTTGCAGAAAAATGTAAAAATGAATATAATGATGACAGGTTTATTGAATATATAAAATAAGCGTTATGAGCATTTGCAATGACTTTACAGGTAGAATATTAATCAAAATATCTTGATACCATTTCATCCACAATTTTCTGCGCACACCAAATTAAGAGTCAGTCCGACAATTCGAAATCTGAAGAAAAAGAAAGAAAAACTTTAAATTTAAATCCCAAAAAGAAGCAAAATTTTTTGTGTTAAAAGCTATAGGACAGCCTCTGCAAGAAAGAAAACCTAATCCAACTCAATAGTTGCAGCATTTGGATCCAAACCTTTCCATTTTACCTTAAACCCCAGATGTGCCAAAACTTCATCAGGATTTGGTAAGCCAATATCCTCAATAATCCTCCTTGCTTCTACGTACAATTTTATATTTATAGAAACAAGTTTATCCTTCACTTCTCTCAACAACACCTTCTTAACAACCACCTCCTTAAACACCACATAATCCGGATGATTCAAACACTCCCTCACCGCCTCTTTACTAACCCTATACCGCATAGCAATATCCTTAATAGAAACTATATCTCCCTCAATCTCTATCCGCATTCCCTTCAACCTTTCCACCTGTCTTTTTATTCCCTCACCTTCAATCCTCGCCAAATACCTGACCACCTCACCAACCGGAACTTTCCTGTTGTACAGTATCACAGGCTGATGAAGACCCAACTCAAAATGTGCCGCATTAAAACATGCGAGGTTCTTATCAATCGCCACCAGAATATTAAACGGCATAGCCCTGAGTTTTGACAACTTCCGTTTTATATATTCCTCAGTCCAGAACCCCACGATTTCAAAATAGGTCTCTATCTCCATCTCTTTATGCTTAAACTTAAAATCCGGTATGAACACGCCTTTGCCCGTAAAAACCGCATCCGGCTCACGTATCAATTCCCAGCTCTTCGCTGCGGACAAGGCTAAAAACTCATTATAAAACCGCTCTTCAATCCTGCTATCAAACGTAGCCTTTACCTCTTTCTCTTTACTCATTAACAAATTCTTACGGGACTTGCTGTCCATCACGAAATGATAAATTCGCGGTGTATCGCGTCTGATAACAATCTCGGCATCTATCTCCCATCCATCGCTATTGACGATCACGGGAAGCAATTTTGCCAGCGACGTGCCATACTTCTCACTCAACTTCAGCAATGACGAAGCCCCTTCAACCCTTATCTTATTTCCGCTTTCAGAAATATACATCAACCCGAAGTATTTAATTGCGCGGAAAATCTCTTTATAATTGCCTTTAACTGAGATGCTCATACCCGTGGATTTAAACAAAAGAGTCTGAGCAAGTGAAAGGTTATAGAACTTTAACAGCTCTTCGGGATTCAAAGGCGCAAATTCATCCAATACAACCTCTGATTCATGGTCTGCCCATAAGGATTGCTCTAAATCCGCAACAGAAATGTTTAAGTTATGTGCAATAGTTTCAATAACCTTCTCTCTTTCGTTTCTATTTGTGATTTTTTTGATGCTCGCCTCCTCAAAAACCGCCCTCCGTGCCAGGACAGGTTCAACTGCAAACCTCGACTTGAAGATGCATCTCCGCTCTAAGAGCGTTCTCAAGCCCCTTACACGTTTGAAATTCAAGCCATGCTCAAACTCACCCAATATCTCATCTATCTCGCTCTTCTTTTTACCTGTAAAATTCCTATAAATGTCTATAAGCTCCTCAGCCAATTCCAGATGCTCTTCGTTAATCTGAACGAACTCAGGATATATCCTGTCCTTTTTCAACTTCGTGATGAGCAATTCACCCGGTAACATTTTTGCGTCTCCTTGCTATACCCATTTCAGTTGTCTTTTTTGATATGATTTCGTATAGTATTGCGAGTTTCTCTTCTTTCTTTCTCAATATTCTACCCAATCTCTGCTTATATTCCCTTTTACTACCACTTCCACTTAGTATAACCCCCACAGAAGCTTCGGGAACGTCAATGCCCTCTTCCAGAACCTTTGAGGTTACTATCACCGTATATTTCCCTTCTCGGAAATTATTCAGGATTTCCGCACGCTCCTCTTTTTGTGTAGTATGCGTAATCGCAGGTATGAGGAACTCCTTGGAGATTGCATAGACCAACGAATTATGCTCGGTAAATATTATCATCCGCTCACCGAAATGGTTATTCAGAATTTCAGAAAGAGCATGTAACTTCGTTGTTGAGTTTAACGCTATTCCTCTCGCTTTGTTTCTCGCCAGCAAAGCTTCTCTCGCACTGACATCACGACCGCTTCTCATAACGAGCAATCTGAAATCTTTGGGTGATTTCAGTATAAAATTCTTCTTTTTCAAGAACTCGGTGAATATAGCGTGGTATCTTTCGTATTCCTCCCTTTCTTCCTCGGTTAAATCGGTAACGATTTTCCTCGTCGTATATTCAGCCAGATGTTTTCCGCTCAGTTTATCTATGCCTATCTCATAAACCTTTCCGCCTATCAGTCTTTCGAGCTCTTTATGGAGTCCATCTTCTCGTTCATACGTTGCCGTTAAGCCCAGCCGGTAAGGAGCAATAAACATCTCTGCTATGTTCGCATAGCCCGGCGAAGGCAGATGGTGAACCTCATCGAAGATCAGGAAAAGGAACCTGTTTCCAAGCTCTTCCGCCCTTAAATAGGCGGTATCGTAAGTTGATACGGTTATTGGCTTTAATACATGCCCTTCGCCGCTGTAGGTGCCAGCTTCAATTCCAAATTTGTCTTCCAGTTCCTTCTTCCACTGCTGAACCAGCTCTAAAGTTGGTACTACCACCAGTGCAGGGACATTCAGCACTGAAATCGCCTTTAGTCCTATTATTGTCTTGCCAGCACCGGTGGGTAAGACCAGAGCGCCATTCCTTGTTTGTAGCCATTTATTTAATGCTTCCTTCTGGTAGTCATGCAAAGTTAAATTGCAGGCTAAATTCTGCATGGGTATTAAATCCTGAACGTTATCTTCGTAATCGAGCCCGGAAAGTTTTAGGTAGTCCATCAACTCTTTATAGAACAGAGGCAAGCATCTATAACATCCCACTCTATTATCCCAAACGGTGTGAGGCAGCTTGAAATTGCTCTTTACAGCGATTGTTCCCTTTTCAAAGCTTAATGTTATCACTTTAACCTTATTTCTATTTAGGATTCAAAGACTTTAAAACTATCTGAGATAGGTTATGATGGGTTATACGTTTTTAACTTCATAAAATCTCCCCTCTGTAAATAATCATTACTTCATGCCTCGTTACCTTTTACCTGTTAATATCTCTTACCCCGGGTTCTAACCAGTTGCTGCGGTTTTTTTAAGAATATCCTATAAACCTCTTCCTCAGTGCAAAAGAAGGAGTAATTGAGAATATACGATGACAAAAGAAAAAATTCTGGACCTATTGAGCCCTGTGATTGAATTAGAACATGCTGCACTTGTTCAGCACCTGAGACACGCTGAAGTCGCAGATGTTAGGCACATCCGGATGAAAGAGCACGAGCACATAACCGAAGTGGAGCTTTTACTCGGAGCCCTGCCTTCGGCTTGGTCATGAGTAAGATGAGGATAAAAGAGAAATGCAGTGCCTGGTTAAGACTCGCAAAGCTTCAATTCCAGCCTATTTATTTTATAAATTACAATATAGGGGCTGTAGCTGCATACGCCACTTATCAGATATTTTTTGGGTTAATTGGTATTTTCTTACTTTTGGAATACACTGCTCCGCCTCTCAAATTCAGTTATAGAGGTATAGGAGAGCTAGTTATGAGCATTATGACCGGCCCCTATCCTATTCTTCTGGGTTACATAATTCAGATTGGTAGGTGGACGGATTCTTTGCCATGGTTATTGAGCATCCCCGTGTTTCTTGCAGCACTTATTGCGGGAGCGATAGGAAGTATTCCCGATTACCGCGCTGATATGGAAGTATCCAGGAAGAGATTTGCAGTCCTTTTTGGACCGCGGCTGACAGCAATCATATCACTCTGTCTTATCTCTTTCACTGCCATATCTGGCGTGTTGTTCTGGTATTTTAATATACTAACCGGCCCAGGAAGTATCATAATAGTTGTTGTTATCCCGTATTCTTTGATCCTAAGCCTTGCGGTAATCAAAATGATAAAAATAGATAATTATGAAAGAACAATAAATCGGATCTTTCAATTAGTGATTTTTTATGTACTGTTATTTGGACTTATTCCGTTACTATCATTACTGTGGAGGTAAAAATTTACCCTGACAGCCAACAGTAGCGAGGTATAAAAGGGACATGATACAAGTAAATGAGATTCCAAAACTGCTAATAAGCATACTCATTTGCCAGTCAGCAGGTCTTATTGGATCGTTTTTCACGAGTCCTGCAATCCCAACCTGGTATGTAACGCTCAACAAGCCATTTTTCACCCCGCCCAATTGGTTGTTTGCTCCCGTTTGGATAACGTTGTATCTGTTGATGGGCGTATCAGCATTTCTCATCTGGCGGAAGGGACTCGAGGATCGTCAGGTGCAAATAGCACTGACCATCTTCGGTGTCCAATTGATCTTCAACGCCTTCTGGTCGGTGGCTTTCTTCGGACTTAAGTCCCCGCTTGCCGGGCTCATTGTAATTATAGTGCTCTGGATTGCGATAGTGTTGACCATCCTGAAGTTCTTCAAGATCTCAAAGACAGCGGGACTGATACTCATACCGTATATCCTCTGGGTGAGCTTTGCAGCATTTTTGAATATGACAATAGTGATTTTAAATTAGCTTTAAAAAACTTTTTATAATACTAAATTATATAAATTAAATAGAAAGAATTTTGATTTACTGCTTGCGCCATCCCCTTCTTTATACTCAGAAGATGATGCTTTCGGGCGTTTTTCAAAATTTACTATACCAGAGAGGTGAGCAAAGGAGGAAGAAATGCCACTTAATGAACTATTGGACGAGATAATATTTAGGGAAGTTTATCAAGAAGTAAAAATAGAAACTACACTCCCTTATCATCCACCTGAATTGATAGAAGGTATCGTAGAAAAAGTAAAAACTGATAAAGATTTTGGAAAGAAATATAAAGAAGAATTAAGTAAACAACTCCAAAAACAAGGTTACGAAAATTTAGAAGTAATTGACATCGACCCTCTATCTAATAGCGTAAAAGTCAGATATACAGCATATTATACGGGGAGTAAACAGTACCCAGAAATCCATTTAAAAACTCTTTTGGTTTTCTATGATGAAAGGGGTGTAGATGTATGTGACCCCGATGTTTTTGATGAAATTGTAGAGGAAGCAAGACGATATTTAGGAGAAAAAAACAAAAAAGAGAAAGAAGAGCGCCTCTATCATTTTGCTACTCTATTTAAACGAGCCCTTAGTAAGGATTTGGATATCGAGTAAATCATTTTTTAAAAAATAATAGTTAGATGTGCAGAAAATAGGTTACGGCACCTTCTTTTTTGCCGTATCCCGAGCACCGCATCGAGCTACTTATTCCGTGAAGGGGAAAAAGGTATAGTAGGGCTATGAAAATCGGCTATCCCTGCATCAATTGGACCGTCGGCTGTAAAGGCGATCGGACCTTTCGATTAAAGTCATACTCAGAAGAGCGTTTGATCGCAACGGTTGAAAACAACCTCAACTGCCTGAGTGAGATGGTATCGTTTAATGTCAACCACACGCTCCTGTTCTTTAGAATAACCTCAGACCTTGTTCCGTTTGCCTCGCACCCGATCAATCAGTTTAACTGGCAGGGCTATTTTAAGCGGAAGTTTCAAGCAATCGGGACGTTTATCGAGATACATGGCATACGGATATCCATGCATCCAGACCAATTCACGCTCATTAATTCGGTGGACACCGGGGGTTTTGAACGGAGCGTAAAAGAATTGATGTATCATACACAGATTTTAGATGTAATGGAACTCGATACGTCTGCTAAAATACAGATACATGTCGGCGGGGTTTACGGAGACAAAGCAAAAAGCATGAAACGGTTTATAAAACGGTTCAATGCGCTGGATGAACGGATACGAAGGCGGTTGGTTATCGAGAACGATGACCGGCTTTACTGCCTGAAGGACTGCCTTCAGATACATGCGGAGACAGAAATTCCGGTATTATTTGATGTGTACCATCATGAACTCAATAATTCCGGAGAAACGGTACAGGAAGCGTTTAATCTGTTTACCAAAACCTGGAAAGAAAAAGATGGCGTTCCTATGGTTGATTACAGTTCCCAACAGCCCGGTGGACAAAAAGGGAAACATGCCGAATCGATTGATGCGGAACACTTTAAACAATTCATCGAAGAAACAAAAGCTTTTGACTTCGATATCATGCTGGAGATAAAGGACAAAGAGCAAAGTGCATTGAAGGCAGTAAACGTGTTGAAAGAAGCGGGAAGAGTACTATAAAAGCTTTTTACGAAGTATCTTATAGACAATGTTGAGGAGGAATAAAAATGGCTAAAGCGATTTGGAATGGCGTAATATTAGCAGAAAGTGACAAAACCATCATTGTAAACATGAGAAATGGGCTTTGAAGAAATTTCACAAGCAGGGAGAACACCCAGCTCGGATTTTGAGCATTCGATACAAGGAAACATGCTCACCACAGATGCCATTCACGCCTTCCAAAAAAATATCTACGCATATTACCAGGAGCATGGTCGCAAACTTCCCTGGCGAGAGACGAGCAATCCCTATCACATCCTTGTCTCGGAAATTATGCTTCAACAGACACAAGTAGAGCGCGTTACTGAAAAATACAAAGAATTCATCAAGGCATTTCCTGATTTTCACGCACTTGCTCAGGCACCGCTTCAAACGATACTGAAAGTATGGCAAGGATTGGGATATAATCGAAGAGCAATCGCACTGAAAAAGAGTGCTGAGATGGTGGTAACAACATATAATGGCGCGCTCCCCTCGAGTCCAGACGTGTTAATGACTCTTCCGGGAATTGGCAGATACACTGCTTCCGCACTTGTTACCTTTGCGTTCAATCAACCCACGGTTTTTATCGAAACAAACATACGAACCGTGTTTATCCATTTCTTTTTTCAGAACAGGAGCGATATTAAAGATAGCGAAATCCTTCCACTCGTAGAAAAGACCCTTGATACCTCAAATCCTCGAACATGGTATTATGCGCTTATGGATTACGGAGTCATGCTTAAGAAACAATATCAAAATCCCACCAGAAGAAGCGCTCATTATCACAAACAAACGCCATTTAAAGGCTCTAACAGACAACTTCGAGGAATGATTCTTAAAGTGCTTACACGCGAAACGAGTATGTCCGAACGAGAGCTCGTGCAAACGCTTAAGATGGACCCTGAAAGAATAAAAAGCACGCTCATGCAGTTGCTCGATGAGGGGTTTATCAAAAAGAGCAGAAATAACTATATAATAGCTTAGCATGACTGGGTTTAATTCCAACCAGACGCTGAAAAGAACGCTAAAATGCCTTACTATCAACTTTAACCTTAACAATTACTTCGCATAACGAGGCTTCATCCCAAAAATAGGAAATGTAATCTATGTTTAGTAGCACGTGAAATCTTCGTATTTTTACCCAAACGTTCTCTTTTCATGCAATGTGCATAGGAGATACTGCTTATTTAAAGTTATGCTTTATGGCATTCCAGTATGGGAAAGCCAAAGAAAAGAGTTTCTCCGCGTGTTGCCAACCAGGTGAATCGGGACTTTGACAAACTTATTGCAGTGTGCATAATAGCTGCAGTCAAAAAAGTAGAAGCCCCCTGGGAATGCAATTCATTCGGTCGTCCATGCTGGGATCCAAAGGTCGTCGCCGTCTGTCTTTTCATGAAGATATTCCTTAGCCGGACCTATGACACGATAGAAGCATACCTCAAATCCAACACATTCGTAGC
>JAFNKG010000059.1 GCA_017883965.1 Candidatus Methanophagales archaeon
ACGTTCGGAAATCTCGTATTTTGGACTTGTTCAATTGGCATCTATTATGATGCTGTGGAGGGTTTTGGGATGAGGTCAATAAAAATCCAAAAACAAATCAAAGTGAATATACCAATAAATACAAAAAATATTTTCCGATAAGAATTGAAATAACCCTTTTCTTGGAGGATAATATAAAAAGCAAAAAGAATTAATAGAGTACTTGCTATAATCGCGCCTCCTATGTTTCCTATAATCTCTGACCATATGGGGTCTACTACCAGTACAGAGATAAAAAATAGGATAATTGAGACTAAAAATGAGTACGCTTTGTTTTTAAAGGGGATATAAAACGAAATTTTGTCGTGCGCATAGATGATCAACAAAGATATAACAGTAAAAAATCCAAGTGTTCCATAAAAGAAGAACACTATGTTTCTAAAAATATCATCTATAATGTGGAAGCCATATAATAAGAAAATGATGAAGGACACTATGAGGAAATATTGTAAGATCCAAAAGGTTAATATCTTGAGTTTTGGGGTTGGCTTTTGAATCATAAACACTTCTTAATTTGTACTCCCCTATTTTAAGCTTATTATCCTTTCAGCTGCAAACAAATGCAACCCCTGCCTTTTAAACTATTCTTCATCACCAACCACCCTCTTATACGCCCCCCTTTCCTTCGCCAGCTCAACAAGCCTCTTATAACACCCTTCGCGTTCAAGCGTATCGGAATCCCCAATCAAAACCAACTTCCTCTTCGCCCTCGTTATAGACACATTAAGCCGTCTCAAATCGCGTAGAAATCCAATCTCTCCAGATTTATTACTCCTCACAAACGACACAATAACAACCTCTTTCTCGCGACCCTGAAACCCATCCACCGTCTTTATCTCCAGCCCATCCACACGGAGCATCGTTCTAATAAGCGCAACCTGATCCACATAGGGCGATATAACTGCTACATCCTCTGGTCTTATACCCATGCCTAACAACCGTTCTGCAATATCCTTAACCAACTTCGCCTCTCCGGGGTTTTCCCTCGACGTAGACCCTCTTTTTACTCTTTCCCGGAACTCGTCACTGCCGCACGTGTCAATAAACAAAAATGGTTTGACGTCTTCTTGCACAAATTCCGAGTTCGTGAGTACATCCCTAAGATTGTGCTTTTTCACCTGCTCATCAGCCCTCAGTTTGCCCGCGTAAAACTCATTATTCGGGAATTCCGCTATCTCTTCGTTCATTCTATACTGTACTTCAAGCATAACCCTTATCCGGTCACCATGCAACTCCAGAAGCCGCTCGAATAGACTCTTGCTCAACCCCTCCCTCGCTGCTTCCTCATTCAAAATCGTAGGCGGCAACTGCCGGTGGTCTCCAGCCATGATAACCCGCTTCGCCTTGAGCACCGCGATCAAAGAAGAAGGTTCCGTGGACTGCGTTGCTTCATCAATAACGGCAAAATCGAACTTCTCGCTTTTGAGTATCTCAGAACCCGCAGTGCTGTTCGTCGCACAAACTACCTCCGCATCGCTGATAACCCTTTTTATTGCGCACTCTTCCAGTTCCCACGCATCGCCGAATAACTTATCTATTCTTTGCTTCAACTCAAGCCATTTCCTCATACCCGCCATTTTTTTCCCCGGTATGCCTCTTACTGTTTTCCCTTCACTTGCAAGCTTCGTTATCGCTTCATCACTTAAGCCCCTTCTCCAGCGCATTTCAGGCATAACAAACCCTTTCATGCGTTCTTTCATCACATATGCTCGCTCCCGGAGCTCCTGCGACTTTGTATATTCCGGCTCTTCCTGAACCAGATAGTCGAGGCTTCTTCGCCTTAAAGAAGGAATTACACGTGCTGGATGCCCTATTCGCACTACGTTCACGCCTATCTTATCCAATCGTTCTACTATGTTATCCACAGCCACATTAGAGTCTGCCGCCGCTAAAATCTTACAGCCACGTCTGACGAGTTGTGCTATAACCTCAACGCACGTTATCGTCTTCCCCGTTCCCGGCGGTCCGTGTATAAGAAAGAAATCACGTGCCGCTAAACTTCTCAAAACCGCTTCTCGCTGGCTTTTGTTCAATTCCGTGTTTAAAAATTCTATTTCACTTATCCCGGTGAAATCAGGAGCCGCATTACCAAGCAATTTGTCCTTCCTCCACCTCGGCTGTCGTTTAAATTTCTTTAATGCTTCAATCATCCTCTGAAAAGTGATGTCATTTACAAAAAGGTCTATTCGGAGGTCTTTACGAAACACAAATCCGGGCGGCGCTTCATCAAAAGCAACCGTGATAGTATATGAGGTCTTCTCGGCAACCGTCCCCATTGAATTGTCCTCCTCCCACGTGCCTGATTTACTCACCAAAACAAGGTCTCCAACTTCTATTTCGCTTTCCGGTAGTGTGGAATCCGAGTTTTGTTTTCTAAACTTCACTAAGTGCTTTCCACCCAATCCCAAGCCCTGAGATTTACCTTTCATCTTCATGAAAGCTCTACCCTTCTCCTCCCTCTCACGTCCACTCAATCTTCTCATTTCCTCTTCGTGCAGCCTCATCTGTTCCTCGCGTTCCAGCTCCACGAGTTCAGTGAAATGCCTTATGTATTCGTTCTCGTCCATTTTCCCGTCTCTATACCTAACGTTAAATAAACCTTTTCTTAGAAAGAAAAGCTTTACCAAAAGAACAGCGGCATTTTTGATCTGCGGGCTCAGCGGTAAACAAGTACAAGATTTTTCCAAATGTTCTTAATAAAATTACAAACAATTGTTAAAAAAATTGATTTGACGTAAACTTTTTATCTATTCTCAATATCTCAGAATAATAAGCGCTATACAAATACGATTATATAAAAATGAAAGATAGGACTTTAAAGGGTGGTTTTAGTATTGCATTCAAGCTATTTTTTGTTTTGCTGTTCTTAATCTTAGTTCTAACCGGTACAACCACGTTTTTTGTGTATGTGGGCTCAAAAGAGGCTTTAAGAGAGGACATGAGCAGTCATTTGGTGGACCTTGCTACGACTACTGCGCTGATGGTTGACGTGGATAAGCACTCGCAACTTGATGTGGGTGATGAGAATACCGGAAACTATAAGGAGATACGTGCAGTCTTGCAGTCGGTTAAGGCGGTGAATCCGAAGATAGATGACATATACACAATGGTCCGTTCTGACGAAGAAAATATTTGGCTTTTCGTTGTTGATACGCACGAGTCGAAGCAGATTGGCGCTGAATTGACTACTACTTCTCATTTCTACGACCCGCTGATGGAGTCGGCTCTTGAGCATCCAGTAGCAGGTGAAGAGATAATGGAGTGGGGAAGTTTCAAGGCTATGGCGCCAATTTATAATAGTAATGGCACGGCGGTTGCGATACTTGACGTTGACGTGTGCGTGGAGGAAGAAGTTGAAGATTTCCGAGCGTTTCGGGATTACTGGCTTGACCTTGTTAAGAGCACAGCGCAGAAGATTGACGGTGATAATCACTCGCAACTCAAAATAGGCGATGAAAATAGCGATACTTACAGGGAGATAAAAACGATTCTGGAGTCTGTTGTGGCTGAGAATCCGGAAATAGAGGACATATCTACAATGGTCAAATCCGAGGATGGTGCCTGGTTCTACATCGTTGATGTCTATGCGATGACACCGGAAATCGGCGAAGAGTATGATGTTAGCCCCTATCCAGAGATGCAATTAGCCTTTGAAGGTCCGATAGCAGATGAAGAAATAACCATGGATAAGTGGGGTGTATGGCTTAGCGCATACGCACCGATTTATGATAAGAGGGGAACGGCAGTTGCGATATTGGGTATAGACATGGATGTGGGACATGTCTTAGCAGCAGAGAAAAGACTCAGAAGCATCATTGCCATTATCTTCCTGGGCGCTCTTTTATTATCAATGATTATAAGCATTCTGTTTGCGCGGCACTTCACAAGACCTATTGATCAATTAAAATTCGGGACCTCACGAGTTATTAGGGGCGATCTTTCTCACAGAATCGAAAGCGACCGAAAAGATGAATTCGGAGAACTTGCGACGGCATTTAACCACATGACTGTGTCATTGCAAGAACATATAGAAAAGCTCAAGGAAAGAACAACTGAAGTGGAAAAACTTCTCAGGCATAAAGATGATTTTATAACACAGTTAGGGCATGATTTAAAGACACCGTTAACACCTCTTGTAGCTTTGCTTCCCACGATGGAGAAACGAGAAAAAGACCCTGAATTGAAGGAACTGTTAGAAGTAACCATTCACAATGTCAATTATATGAAAGACCTGGTTATTAAAACCTTACAGCTTGCAAGGCTTACTTCTCCTGATGTAGAGCTTATAATCGAAGATATAAATCTCTTGCAGAAGGTCAATGATGTTATCAAAAGTGAAAAATTTATTTTTAAGAAGAAAGACATCAAGGTTGAAAATAAAATCAACGGCAAAATCATTGTTACAGCAGATAAATTGAGACTTGAAGAACTTTTTAGCAATCTTATTACTAACGCCGTAAAATTCACGCCGGATGGCGGTGGCACTATCACCATTGATGCAAAAAAAGATGAAGATTTTGTTACTATCTCTGTTAAGGATACAGGCATTGGCATGACCGGGAAACAATTAGAACATATCTTTGAGGCGTTTTACAAGGTTGACGAATCCAGACATGAACTGGATTCTTCAGGGCTTGGCCTTTCTATCTGTAAGCGTATTGTGGAAAAGCATGGTGGAAAGATATGGGCTGAAAGCCCGGGGAAGGGTATGGGCACAACCTTTTATTTCACTCTTAAATCAGGTTGATAAAAATACAAAAATGTTCAATAATTGAAAGAAAAATTGAAGTTAGAGTAATATTTTTATATCGTTTTTGCAAATGGTAAATTAAAGATTTATGTTATATATGAAGATGTATACGTCTCAAAGGGGAGGAAAAGAGAAGGAAAAGAGGGGGAAAAGTAGGAAGGAAGAGTAGATGAAGAAGAAGGTTATGATAGTGGACGACGACCCCTATATTTTGATTACTATAAGAGAAATTTTTGAACCTGAGGGGTTTGAAGTGGTTACTGCCAGTGGAGGAAGAGAATGCCTCGAAGAGCTGAAAAAAGGATTCAAGGGCGTGATACTCATGGATATTATGATGCCACAGATGGATGGATGGGATGCAATACGCGAGATAGTAGCACGAGGATACACCGAAGGAAATATAATTGCAATTGCTATGCTCACAGCAAAAGACGTGCCTGACCAAAAAATGGAGGGGCTACAAGAATATGTAATAGATTATATAACAAAACCATTTGACCCCAAGGAACTCGTAGCTACCGTTGAAGAGTATTTCATATATCAAAAGTCAAAAGAATAAAATGAGGTGATGGTGATAACAAAACAATGTACGCAAAAAACACCGTTATAATAGGTTCTTCTACCGGTGGATTCAGGATAGTAGGAAGAATATTCTCAAATTTACCAAAGCTGAATGCCGGTGTGATAGTAGTTCAACATATGCTCAAGAGCGTCAATGAGCCATTTAAAGAAAAATTGAACAGAAACACACAGATGGAAGTAAAAATAGCTGAAGATGGCGATTTCCTTGAATATGGGAAAGTATATGTAGCTCCAAGCGGATATCAACTAAAAATAGTAAAAGATAGAAAAATAGGATTATTCAGCGATGGAAAAGTAAATGCCGTCCGCCCGTCAATTGACGTAACAATGAGATCAGTAAAATTTAAAAGCAGTTCAGAAGACCAGATTATAGGTGTAATTCTCACAGGTATGGGGAAAGATGGGGTAGAGGGTATAAGACATATTAAGAGAAGCGGTGGGATTACAATCGCTCAAGATGAAGACACAAGTATAATCTACGGGATACCAAAGGCTGCCTATGAAGCAGGGGTTGTTTCTTTTGCTCTAACACCTGAAAAAATACGCGATAAACTAATTGAACTATGTGGCATAACGAAAGATAGATATTAATTAGCTCTCGATTGTGAATTTTTGAAAATTCTATTTCATCGTCTTCAACGGACTCAAATAGCGTTCTATTTCATAATTTTTATGAAAAATTCTCAAATAGTCTTTATATACTACATTAGGTTAGAGAATAAGGAGAAATATTGCTGATAAAAATAGGAAGTTTTTAATAATAGTGGTGATGAGATAAGATAGATGGACGAAGATAAAATAGATGAAATAATAGGGTATCACAGAACTGATAAATCAAAATTAATCACGATATTACAGGACGTCCAAGCCGAGTACAATTGGTTGCCTCCTGATGCACTTAAGCACATCGCTAAAAGGTTGCACGTTCCTTTAATTGACGTTTTTGGCATAGCTACATTTTACAAATCTTTCAGTCTGGAACCAAGAGGAAGACATTTAGTTAGGGTATGTCTCGGCACTGCTTGCCACGTGCGAGGAGGACTGAGAATCCTGGAGACTGCTAAACGTATTCTAGACATCAAAGCCGGTGAAACAACCGCCGATTTTGGATTTACAGTAGAGAGTGTTAACTGCCTGGGCTGTTGCGCGTTAGGACCCGTGATGGTGGTAGATGATGAATATTATGGTAACTTGCCACCAGCAAAGGTAGAGAGGATACTCCGTAAGTATGGACACACAAGCTCGAACTCATCTACTTCGATCAAGGAGAAAAAAACATGAGTGGGAGAAGGATAAAATCAGCCCCGGATTTAGAAAAGCTCAGGCAGGAGGTAATATCTAAAAGAGACCCCAAAAAGACACGCGTTGCAATATGCGCTGGTACGGGCTGTCTCGCTCTCGGTGCTCAAAAAGTAATCACGACTTTTAAGGAAGAACTTAAAAAACAGGGGTTGGAAGACACGGTAGAGATTAGGGAGACTGGTTGTCCTGGGTTTTGTGAAAAAGGAACTATTATTGTTATTTATCCCGAAGGATTTTATTATCTACAGGTACAGCCAGGCGACGTGCCTGAAATAGTGGAAGAGACGTTAATAGAAAAGAAGCTCGTCGAACGTTTACTCTATACCGACTCCGTCACTAATGAAAAAGCAATCTATGAGACCGAAATACCATTCTATAAGACTCAGATGCGACTACTGATTGGAGATAATATCAATATTGATCCTAAAAAGATCGAAGATTACATCGCTCTTGGCGGCTATAGCGCTTTAGCGAAAGTATTATCCGAAATGAGCCCGGAAGAAGTAATCGAAGAAGTCAAGAGAGCGAATCTTCGTGGTCGCGGCGGCGGTGGTTTTCCAGCGGGGAGAAAATGGGGGACTACACGCAATGCGCCCGGTGAACCCAAATATGTTATTGTCAATTGTGACGAGGGAGACCCCGGAGCGTTTATGGATCGGGCGCTTATGGAGGGGAATCCACACAGCGTCATTGAAGGACTTATTATTGGTGCGTATGCCATTGGAGCATGTGAAGGCTATATCTATGTAAGAGAAGAGTATCCACTGGCTGTGGAGAATACGAGCATAGCCATCGAGCAAGCGAGAGATTATGGGCTTCTGGGAAGGGACATCATGGGCTCTGGCTTTGATTTTGACGTTAAGATCTTCCGTGGTGCGGGCGCTTTTGTTTCCGGCGAGTCCAGCGCTCTCATGTCCTCATTAGAAGGCAAAGTAGGTGCACCGAAACCAAAATATATCCATACCTCTGTAAAGGGGCTATGGAACAAACCTACAAATCTAAACAATGTAGAAACCTGGGCTAATGTTCCCCTCATTATAAATAAGGGCGCCGATTGGTTCACTTCGATTGGAACAGAGAGGAGCACGGGGACTAAAATTTTTTCGCTGGTGGGAAAAGTGAATAATACAGGTCTCGTGGAAGTTCCGATGGGCATCACGCTGCGGGAGATAATTTATAATATTGGCGGAGGCATACCGGGTAACAAAAAGTTCAAAGCGGTACAGACCGGTGGTCCATCAGGAGGATGCATTCCAGAGGGCTTCATTGATACACCGGTGGATTTTGATGAATTGACGAAGCTGGGGTCCATGATGGGTTCTGGTGGAATGATCGTGATGGACGAAGAAACCTGCATGGTGGACGTTGCCAGATATTTCACTGATTTCCTCGTGGATGAATCGTGTGGAAAATGCGTTCCTTGCAGGGAAGGATTGGAAAGGATGAGTGAAATACTTACTGATATTTGCGAAGGAGAGGGAAAAGAAGGAGATATAGAGTTGCTGGAGGAGTTGGCAGTCGTGATGATGGATGCTTCTATGTGCGCATTGGGAAGAACCGCTCCAAATCCCGTTTTAACCACCATACAGTATTTCAGAGATGAATATGATGCACATATAGAAGAAAAGAAATGCCCTGCTCATGTGTGTAAAGCGCTGATAGAATATTATATAGAAGCAGAAAAGTGCACAGGTTGTCTTGCATGTCTCAAACCATGCCCGGAGGGTGCCATTAGCGGAGAGAAGGAGGAAGTACATACAATAAACCCGGAAAAATGCAGTAAATGTGGAATATGCTATGACACCTGTAAATTCGATGCGGTAATCATAAGATGAGGTGAAAAAGATGAAAAAGATGACAATTAACGGTATAGTAACGCAAGTAGAAGACTACTGGAGCATTCTGGAAGCTTGCAGGTTCTACGGGATAGATATACCCTCGCTTTGTTATCATGATGGTCTAAGTCCGGGGGGTATTTGCCGTCTTTGTGTAGTGGAAATAGGGAAAGGAGAAAGGGCAAAATTGGTAACTTCTTGCAACTATCCGGTTGAGGATGGATTAGTGGTGCGAACGCATTCCGAGAGAGTAATTAGAGCGAGGAAGATGCTGGTTGAGTTATTGCTGGCGCGGTGTCCGAGTTCCAAGACGTTACAGGATTTAGCGGCGAAGATGGGTGTGCAAAGAGTCAGGTTCAAGGTGAAGAATGAAAATTGCATCCTCTGTGGTCTGTGCGTCAGGATGTGCGCTGAACAGATGGGTGCCAGGGCGATAGGTTTTGCGGGTCGCGGAATAAATCGCAGGGTAACCCCGCCCTTTGACATAAAATCGGAGGTGTGTCGTAAATGTGGTGCGTGTATGTATGTCTGCCCGGTATGTCAGCTAAGATGCCAGGGACCAGAACCTCCGAACGTTGTATGTGGCGCATGCATGAACGTCGAGCCAGTTTGCCTGCAGGACAACGAAGATGTTATGTGTTATCTGGATACCTGTGGATGGTGTTTCAAAGTGAAACCCGTATCTTTAAAGAAGAAAAGCGTTTACGGAAAAGAAAAGATGGAGGGGGGATAGAAAAAGATGTCTATGACGAGAATCAATGCGTCTGCGGCAACGCTGACGAAGAACAGGACGGAAGGAGCGATATGCAGTTTGAGTGGAATGTGCACGACTTGCGTAGATGGCTGTATAGGAATGTGCGAGATAGGGAAGTCCGCATACAGGGGAGGCGAGGTTATATATCCACAGCCGTTCGGTATCATTACGGCTGCGGCGGAGAAAATATATCCGGTTGACCTTTCCCACTTCACCATCTTAGGCACTGCGGTTGGTGCTGAAGGAATAGAGGCGGACAGCGACAAAGCTATCTTTCCAAACGTGAATTTGGAGCGAAGGATAGGCAGGGATAAAGGACTAAAAGTGAAGCTTCCTCTGATTATTCCGGGTCTTGGCTCTACTGCGGTTGCAAAGAGCAACTGGGAGGGGCTGGCGATAGGCGCGGCGATAGCGGGGATACCTCTAACTATCGGCGAAAACGTCTGCGGCATGGACGTGAAATCAGAGATTGCCAATGGAAAAGTGGTGCACTCGGAAGACCTGGAGTGGCGGGTAAGGTTATACAAGGAGTGGCAGCAGGATGGTTATGGAACGATAGTTGTTCAAGCCAATGTCGAGGACACAAGACTGGGCGTTCAGGAGTATGCCATCTCTGAGCTGGGAGTGGATACAGTAGAACTAAAATGGGGGCAAGGAGCGAAGGATATTGGCGGCGAGGTGAAAATCGGAGACTTGAAGAAGGCACAGCTATTGAAGAAAAGAGGATACATCGTCCTCCCGGACCCGACGGATAAAAATGTAGCAGAAACGTTTGAAGGTGGTGCGTTCAAAGAGTTTGAGCGACACTCGCGAGTAGGAATGGTAACAGAAGAGGGTTTCTTAAACCGTGTCAAAGAACTTCGAGACTTCGGTGCAAAGTATATATTCTTAAAAACAGGTGCTTACAGACCCGCGGATTTAGCAAGAGCGGTAAAATTCGGGTCGAAGGCGGAGATTGACCTCTTGACGGTGGATGCTGCTGGCGGCGGGACCGGCATGAGCCCCTGGCGAATGATGAACGAGTGGGGAGTGCCACCAGTAGAGATTTATTCTTTGCTCTATGCGTATCTCGACAGGCTTGCGCAGAGAGGCGAGTTCGTTCCAGACGTTGCGATAGCCGGAGGATTTACGCTTGAAGACCAGATATTCAAAGGACTGGCACTCGGCGCTCCATATTTCAAGCTCGTAGGAATGGCAAGAGCACCACTTGCAGCCGCTATGGTGGGTAAGACCATTGGTAAATGCATCGCAGGGGAGGAAGAGGAGCCCATATACATCAAACAATTTGGCGATACCATAGAGGAGATATTCGTTAGTGCACCAGAATTGAAAAGGAAGTTTGGTAAGAGATTCGATGAGCTTCCTACGGGTGCAATAGGTCTTTACACATACTTGCAAAGACTTGCTCAGGGTCAGCGTCAGTTGATGTGCGGCAGTCGTAAGTTCGCATTGGAATACATCACTCGCGATGACATAGCGGCATTGACTAAAGAATCAGCAGAAATCAGTGGTATATCTTACGTGATGGATGCCGATAAAGAAGCGGTGAATAAGATACTGGGTAGTTAATTCTGGTGTCGTGAAATAGTTTTTCTTAAGTGCATAAAAGATAAGTGGTATAGAAGAGGAATAAGAATGAAAAAAGCACTATTCGACGACATCGGAAGTTATCCATTGCCCGAAGGAATAACAAAGGAATGGCTAAAAGAAGCTTTTGCCAATCTTGAACCCCACAAAAATGCGCTTTACAAAATAATAAAAGAAGCAATGTGGCAGAAAATAAACGCGGGTGTTGAGGTCCCCAATTATCCGCAATTTCAGAATATGATTACTCAGTTTAGCGCACCTATCATGGACGATGGGAGAACAGAAGCGCCACTGCTTATAAAAGAAGAAGAGGCGAGGATACTCGAACTGGCTGCTTTAGAGGAAATGGCAAAGGAGTATAAGGAAAAGAAAGGAGAAAAACTGAAGCTCCGGATTTGCGTTACCGGTCCAATAGAGCTCTATTATAGCCTATTTCCGCCTCCCGTGTATATTGACGTGTTATCGAACATAGCGAAATCCATAGGAAGGTTTATAAAGCATGCGATAGAAGAAGCGAGGAATTACGAAGTGAAATGCGCATCAATAGACGAGCCAAGTATGGGATTAGACCCTCGTATAGAAGAGGAAGGCATAATTACAGCACTTGAACTCGCCTCTGAATATGCGTTCCGAAAGGGCGTTGATACGCAAATACACCTTCATTCTCCTATTTTTTACGAGACCGTGTGCCAGACGGAAGGGCTAAAGGTGATAGGGCTGGAATCTGCATCAAATCCTTCTCTTTTAACGCTGATAGATGAAAAACAACTCGATACATACGATAAATACCTCCGTATCGGCGTTTCAAGAACTGATATACTCAGCATGGCTGCGGAATACGACGAGATACATCATACAAACGCATTTAGGGATAAGGGCGTTTTGGAGACCGTAGTTAATGAGTATAACAGCTCTGAGAAAGTAAAGAAGCGGTTGGAGAAAGCTTATTCCTTTTTTGAAGAACGAATAAAATATGCGGGACCGGACTGCGGATTAGGTTCTTTTCCCAATCAGGAACTGGCGTATTTGGTCTTGAAAAATACGTCTGCGGGGGTAGAGGAATATTATAGCGATAAATGAAAATAATAATAAAATTAGGCGGCAGCTTAATGGCTAAAGGAAGAGAAATTATGCATTTTCTTAGAAATTATGCAGAAAAGAAAGCTCTTTCTTTAATTATTATCCCCGGCGGTGGACCCTTTGTAGAAGTGATAAAGAAACACTCAGAGAGGATGGCTATCTCAGAGGATGCGGAGCACTGGATGGCTGTTCTTGCAATGCACCAATACGGTTTTTTCTTAGCCGATGGTGAAAGTGCGATACCCTTAATTGAAAGCTTGGAGGAACTCAGCAATGCGGGGCATGTATGCATATTACTACCTTATAAGATTCTGAAAGCTGATGATTGCTTATCACATACATGGGATGTCACATCAGACACGATAGCTGCGTTTATTGCAAATAAATTGGGTGAAAAGACCTTTATAAAACTGACTGATGTGGATGGAATATTGGATGAAGAAGGGCTTTTGATAGAACGAATTCATGCGAAAGAAATGATTGAGAAAGGGGATACGGGGTGTGTTGACGCAGAACTGCCGAGATTTTTAATGCGGAATAAGATGAGCTGCGTGATTGTAAATGGCAACTTCACAGAGCGGATAATAGCCGTAATCGAAGGAAAAGAAACTGTATGCACAAAACTTGTATCAGTAATTGTTTAGCTCCATAGAAAATCCAAAATCCCAATACATACCAATACTACCAATCTTGCTAAAGCAAGAAATCCCAAATCCAAATAAACCAATACTACCAATTTTTGGGAGTTGGTACATGTTGGGATTTGGAAATTGGGATTTACTTGGGATTCGGTAGTATTTGACATTGGGATTTTTATGGAACAAACCTTTTGCCTGTTTATCCCATTATCTGGAGGATTATTCTTCTCGACCTTCTCTTATTGTCCAACTCGACGAATACAACTTGCTGCCACGTTCCCAGTATTAGCTTTTTATCTCTGAAAGGCACGGTCAAGGAAGGACCCAAAAAAGATGCTCTTACATGCGAATGCCCATTACCGTCGTGCCATCTGTACTCATGCTCGTATTCCATTCTCTTAGGGAACAACCGCTCCAACGCATTGGGTAAATCCCTCAGCAGTCCAGATTCGTATTCTATGGTCGTGACCGCACCTGTCGCGCCGGGCACAAAGACAGTTACAATGCCATCCTCGATGTCTGATTCTCTTAACTTGCCGTTCACCTTCTCTGTTATATCTATTATATCCACTTCTCCTTTGGTATCAAAATGCAGTTCCTTCGTTACAACGCTCATTTTTTTCCTCACACCCCCCACTTTCTTATGTTTTATTTTTAATATACATTCGGAAGTATGGAATATTTATAACTTCCAATTTTAATATACATCCTGAGTAATTATATGGGGAGCAATTATAAGGTTGTCATCTTTGACATGGACGAAACGATACTGGATTCGAGAGGAGAAGGAGAGATAGCACATGAGTGGGCATACGAAGCATTCAAAAAAACTTTGAAGCATTACGAGATAACGCTTACCATAGAGGAAATAGATAATCTTTTCCTCGCTCCTCTTTATTTCGAGGGCGAAGAACGAGTGATAAAATTTTGTAATAGATTTGGATTGGATAGCGAGGAGTTCTGGGCGAGAAGAGAGAAGGACGTTATAGAAGCGAAGATAGAAGCGATGCGGATAGGAGAAATAAAACTCTGTAAGGGTGCTGAGGAGCTAATAATATATCTCAGCAATAAATTTTATCTCGCGATGGTGAGTGATTCACAACAAGCGTGTGTGGACTATGCGCTGGAGCATTTCAATTTGAAACCTTACTTCAAGATATGGTATGGTAGAAGGAGCGAATTAAAAAATCTGGTTAATAGAAAGCCAAATCCGTTTTACATAAATAAAGTATTGAGTGAGTTGAACATGCGTAGGGAGGAGGCGATATTGGTGGATGATAGGCATGTAGGAGTCTTGGCGGCAAAGAGGGCTGGTATAGATTCCGTGCTTATCTGGAATGATGAGGGTAAAGAGACAAGATATGAATACGAACCTACGTTTTTAGTAAAGAATATTGGTGAACTGAAAGGGGTTTTATAGAGGAAAGAGAAATGAAAACGGGATTGGAGATAGAAACGCCTGTAATTGTGTTGAACGTAAAGGCATATGTGGAATCGGCGGGGAGAAAGGGCTTTGAACTCGCTAAAATCTGCGAGGAGGTTGCATCCGAGCGAGGAGTAAGTATTGCTATCTGTCCACAACAAGTCGAACTTGCGCTGATAGCATCCTCGGTGAACATACCCTGTTTCGCACAGCACGTTGATGCAGTGGAACCCGGCAGTCATACCGGCTTCATAACGCTGGAATCTATAAAGGAGACGGGTGCAACGGGTTCGCTTGTAAATCATTCCGAGCACAGGTTGAAAATAGCGGATATAGACGGTATCATAGAAAAAGCAGCGAGTTTAGACCTTCTAACTATCGTTTGCACGAATAATATCGTGGTGAGTAAGGCAGTTGCAGAACTGAATCCGTATGCAATCGCGGTTGAACCACCGGAATTGATAGGAACTGGTAAGTCGGTATCGAAGGTGGACCCGGGGATAGTGGAAGACACGGTAAAAGAAGTGAAGCGAGTGGATGAAAGATGCGTTGTGCTTTGCGGTGCTGGCGTTACAAACGGAGAGGATGTAAGAGCGTCGATAGAGTTAGGTGCAGATGGTGTGCTGCTGGCTTCTGGCGTGGTGAAGGCGAAAGACCCAAAGGCGGCATTGTTGGATCTGGTGTCGGGGTTGTGATAGGATAGGTGAGGGACAAGGTGAAATTCTGTCCGCGATGTGGCTCTAAGAACTTGAACTATATGCCCTGGCTTGGAGAGAGATATGTATGCAAGGACTGTGGTTATCAAGGTGCACTCATAGTAGAAGATGGCGAATTTGCAGAAGAAATAAGAAAGAAGTTTGAAGCCGAGGATAAAGAAGAGGAATAAAGAAAAAGGTTTTTCTTTTAGCACAGGTTTTCTTTTTTGTAAAAAGAAAAAGTGTATGAAAAGACTATTTCACCTGACACATGGAGTAATCCCTGCTTGTGATGTAAGCACGGTAGAAGAATTCAAAATGTTAATTGAGCGGATGTGCTCGATAGAAGGAATCGTAGGATATAAGGTAGGATTCACACTTGCGTTGAGTTACGGGTTACCGAAGCTGACGGAAATAGCAGCAGAGCAGACCGACTTGCCTCTGATTTACGACCACCAGAAGGCAGGCACTGACATACCTATGATTAGCGATAAATTCGCGGATGTTTGCTCAAAAGCAGGTGTCAAAGCCGTTATTATTTTCCCAATGGCTGGTCCTGCCACCGAGAAAGCATTTATTAACGCGTTGTTCCAAAAAGGATTGGTTCCATGGGTTGGCGGTGAGATGACGCATGAGATGTATCTGCGTGGAGAAGGCGGATTTATTGACGATGATGCGCCAAAAGAGATGTATAAAATAGGTGCGGAAAACGGTGTGGAGTATTTTGTAGTCCCCGGAAACAAGCCCGATATTATTCGCGAATACCACAACCTCATATCTGAAGCCGTGAAAGAGCCAAAGTTTTGTATGCCCGGAATTGGCTCGCAAGGCGGTGAGATAAGGAAAGCGTTTGAAGCCGTAAAAGGTAAAGAGGCTTATGCTATTATAGGTTCCGCAATATATAAAAGCAGGGATGTGGAAGTAGCGGCGAGACGGTTTTGCAAGGAGGCGTTGGAGTTCTTGTAAGTTGGAACTGTCTATAAGCTCCAACCAGTTCACCCCGCACTAAAGAGGCTGTCCCACAATTCAAAATCTCAACAAAAAGAAACCCAAATAGAGTTTTATATCGGAAAATAAGCATTCAATTTCGTAAAATTATCTAATTATGGGACAAGCTCTAAATGCGGGGCATCCCTGAATCCATAGGTTGGACTTTCCGTTAATAAAACTTTTTATTTCCTCACTTAATCTTCCCCTATGCGATGTTGTTTTATAAAAATTTTGATATATGTGAGCACCTTATGAATATCTGAAGTTATATCTCCCTTAAAATCCGATTCATAAAGCACTTCAAATTCATGTTTGTGATGTGGATGTGTTGATACCTGTCTGTGATGCGGTGCATTATCCCAACCAAGAACTCTCTTGTCATTGTAAATCAATGCGAAATCATATCTATTCGTCTCTTCGTTGTAGAAGATGTCTAAAAATAAATTCTCAGTGTAGTGTGCCCTAATTTTAGTGTCAAATGATACGATTTTGATCACCAATGGATCAGAGCTGAGGGCTTCTATTATTTTTGAGCACACCCTAAGATACCATTATAATAGTTTATCCTGTTAAGCTCCGCAACTGCATTTCTCCATTCGATAGCATCATCCCATAAGGCATGATTGTCCAAAGGCACGCCATTTTCTTCTATCCTCTTTTCAAGTAGGTCTAAGGAGCCATATTTGTCTTCGAATTTTTTACAAATCACTTCGTATATCTTCTTTCTTCCCGTAAGATACGCACTTATTTCCACAACTGTCTTTTCAGAAATTGTAAGATTCATTTCAATCACTATAATTTTGTCATGATGATATATATTTATTTTTGTTATTACAATTCGGGACTTCAAAAAAGTCACATACCTAAGCACAAGCTTGCGACTCAAGTTTCAATGTGCACACTTTTTATCATGGGGTATATAAAAACTTTTCGATTTTTTTGGCTTCATCCCAAAAATAGGGAATGTAATCTATGTTTAGTAGCACGTGAAATCTTCGTATTTTTACCCAAACGTTCT
>JAFNKG010000129.1 GCA_017883965.1 Candidatus Methanophagales archaeon
TCTTCGGCTACGCTGTCAGGCTGCATCTTGATGTAAAACTCGAAAAGGTCAATTCTCTTCTGTACGATTCGATAGTGATCAATATGGCTGTGAAACTTGAACATGTTCATAGCAACATCAAAGGCAACCGGAGACATGAGTTGTTCATTAGAAAGAAGCAGAAATGAGTCCTTTCGACCCTCAACGACTTTCATCAACGGAAGTGTTCTGCCACATGGACATTCTTCACTTGTTGGTATTCCCACGTCGCCAACTGCGTATCTGATAAAGGGCATCGCATAATTGAACAAGCTAGTGCAAACTATCTCCCCTCTCTCACCTACTGAAACCTCTTCTCCGTCCTGGCCAACAAACTGCACAATGACCGTGTCAGCATCCATATGATAACCAGTTTTTTCCGGACATTGCCAAGCTAATCTTTCCATTTCGACGCAGGCATATTGATCATAGAACGGTGCATCAAACACCTTTTCAACAAAGCTGCGAGAAGAATCATCAATGAGCTCGGCACCGCCAATAATGAATCTCGGCCTGATCCCCTCTCCTCCACTCTTTTCTTCTTCCTTCGCAAGCAACAGAAGAGAACTAGAATACCCATCCAAAATGTCTGGCTTCAATTCTTCAATGGAGGAAATTTGCGTGGCAACATCGTCAAACACCAGTACGGGAGTTGGAACGAAAACACCCATCATCCGCTGAATTCTTGTTGTCTCTCCAAAATGTATAGGCGACGTTATTATAACCCATTTGTCTCTAGGTTTCTGTCCAAGGCTTATGTTGGCTCTCAGATGTTTCGCTTTTCTGAATTCATCCTCTGAGCCAGATATGTAAAAATGCAAGGGCAGTCCAGTTGAACCACTTGTGCGAAGCATTTGGAGATTGTCAATCTTCAAATCCTTAGAAATTATTTCGTGAATGTATTTCTTTATTTCGTCTTTCCTTACAATCGGTAGCTTGTTCAAGTCTTTTGCAGTTTTTATATCATCTGGTTTTATTCCTGTTTCCCTTAATTTCGTATGGTAAAACGGAACATGATCATAGGCATGTTTCACGATTTTTCTAAGCTTTTTGTTTTGATATCTTATCAGCCTCTCACGATCCCAATAGGCACGTTTCAACATACCATACAGGTAATAAACTGCCCTAAAGTAATTAGTCATTCATTATCACCCCAACGGAAACATTTTTAATCCTAAAAACACTCACCTAACAGTTTACTCCACTTCAGCGAACGCAGTTATAGCGTGTTTTATAGCTTTTCTCACGTCTTTCTGTAACACAGG
>JAFNKG010000130.1 GCA_017883965.1 Candidatus Methanophagales archaeon
CAAACCTTTCCTTAAAAAACTACGGAAGGTGTTAAAGGAATAATGCCTTTCGATATAGTAGCTTTCCTAGAGACTCAGACAGCTACGGCTCTTTCGGGAGTGGCCGCCGTTGCAGATCGCTATTACGATGTGAATCTAGATGATATCAAAGTTAAAGCGCAAGCTCGATTTTTGGCCGGTGTTCTTCAATTAGGAGTTACGACACCAAAATATTGTGAAATCCGACAGCCTAGCATGAAAGTTCCTCCCCGATTCTATAAAGCGTCTCTTACAACCGTTATTGATCATAGGCCCGGGTTCACTAATCTCTTGAATAGGCCCTTTCCCCTCTACGCCGGAGAAAAATTGAATGTTTATCTCCAAAATGCTACCGCCGAATATTCTGCAGTAGTTCTTTGGCTCTCAGATGGAAAAATCACTCAAGCGTCCCTCGATGCTGTAAACCCAACTCACAGCATAACCGGATATGCAGATCAGGCCCTAACCGCTAACATCTGGAACGCCGTGCCGATCACTTGGGATCAAGACCTTCCGAAAGGAACATATGCCATTGTTGGGATGAAAGTTGCATCCTACTTAGCGGCCGGGGCCGAGCCAATAGCTTCGAGACTTCTATTGAAGGGCAAAGAGGCCGGTGCATGGCATCCAGGAGTCATAACTTCGGAGTTAGCAACTGACAAAACCAATTTCGTGAACGATGTCATAGGCATCGAGCAAAAATGGCCCCTGATGCCGGAGATTTCCTTTACTGACGATCTGATGCCCGATCTTGAGATGCTATCTCTGACGGCCGATACTGACCACATCGTTGAATTAACCCTAGTGAAAACTCGCTAAAACTGTATCACCAACAGCTCTCCTGGAGCTGCACGTCAACAATATTCGGGAGTCTTAAGATTCAAAAATCGGGGAAAAATGAATGGCCACTAAGCGCGTAACCGCCGGAACCACAAAAGTCACGTTAGTTGAGAGGAACGAAGCGCGATCGGCTCTCTTAATTTCCAATGCTCACGCTTCGGCCATAATCTATGTTTCCGATGAAGGTGATGTTTCAGCTAGTGATGGGTTTCCGATCTTCCCAAAAACCACGTTGCTGCTTTCCTACAATGAAGGCGTTGAAGTCGAGAAAAAGATCGTAGTCATTAGCGATACGGCCACTACCTACGTTCATGTTTGGGAGTGGTTCAAAAGAGTGCCTCTTTACGGCGAACCGGAGAAACCGGATGTTCAGGAACCCGGGGC
>JAFNKG010000060.1 GCA_017883965.1 Candidatus Methanophagales archaeon
CCGGAAAGTATTCATTTAAATAGAAAGGAGGTGAATATAGACGGTAAGGGTAACTAGGTGTCATATGGTACTATTGTCTTTGTTGAAAAACGTTCTGTTTACGTTCTCTTCAAACGTTAAAGAATCGTAAAATTCCTTCAAATAGGCGGGAATTCCGCCAAGACTTGCATACGCCTCTACCAAATCCTCAATGCCGAACTTTTTGAAGAATATACAGGCATCTAAGAAAGTCATGGGCAAAACGTTCATTCTTAAAGTCGCTCTTCCATAAAGTGGATTTTTATAAGCGAGCAAAGATTCCATCGTGCTTACTAAAGAGCCACAAACTATCAAGAATATTTTTGACCCAGGAAGGATTTCATCCACTATGTACTGAAATTGAGAAGAGATTTTATCTTTTTCTCTTTCTATCCAGTAAGAAAATTCATCCATCGCAATGATTATTCTCTCGTTTTTAAATCGCGTGCTTATTTTTTCAAAGAATTCTTCCAGGCTTCTTGCTTCTATAAAAACGTCAAATTTCCTGTTGAATTTTTCCAAAAATCTTCTTGATTCCACTTCGATTTTATTTTTCTCACAGAGGAAATAGAAAGCCCTTTTTTCTTCTATAAACTTTTTTATAAGCTCGGTCTTTCCAATCCGTCTCCTTCCGTAAATCACCACAAACTCGGATTTATTGCTTTCGCATTTCGCTTCTACTTCCCTTATCTCTTCTTCCCTGTCCAAAAATTTTAGTATCATGATATTTAGTATTTCATTATTAAATTATAAATTTATTATCCCTTTTTATTAATTACTATTTTTCTTTCCCTCATCTTCTTTGTAATCTCTGCAAGCGTTTGGTCCACCATTCCTCTTTCGATACTTTCATGAACTAAAGCAAAGCAAGAGAGCCAACAACTTTTAATTACGATAGTGCAATTAAAGGACCGGAATCAGAAACAATTATCGTCCACAAGAGCAATTACTCCTTACTCCTTATCCTTACTCCTGCGGCTCTCTGAATTTCCCTATCCTGTACTCCGCTTTATAAGGGTCATAAACCAAATTACGCCGATAATCTACCGATAAATGAATTGCCCAATAGCCATACCGCCCTTCATCGAGAAAGATTTTTATCGTATTAGTATCATGATAGCCCATTGCGGTTGAGAGATCTTCAAAGTCATATAATTTCCAGAATGGGTCAATTATAAACCAATTAGACAAATCTCGCCAGTTACCGCCTGTATATACTATTCCGTATGCGTGAACGCCAGAAGAGCCCCATGCTATCGTCTTCGGTCCTAAATTTTTGTATGCCAATCGGCAGAGGTCACGAGCGTAATGAACGCATACCGCACTGTCATTCTTCGGCGATTCAAGACTCGTGTAATGCTTTACCCAGATTGCAGTCCGATTTGGATTCTGAGGATAAACGACCTCGCCAAGAATAACCGCAGGCTCTTCGCCTCTCTCCATCGTATAATTGGACAGGTTCCAAACCGGAATATTTTCCGCCACTTGATACCGATAATCCAAAGGAACGTGGTCTGCGAAATAATAAAAGTCCTTGTAATCGCATCGGAAATCCGCATTCAAATCCCATGCTACATACCTGCTATATCTATCGTTGAAGTGCGACTTCAATATATCCAGGTCCAACTGATTGATATATCCATCGTCATTAAAATCGAGGTCCGTCAACCCAGAGACTTCTTGTCCCTGCCCTGCACACGCTCCTGTCATGAACCCATAGAAATACAAAAATAAAAGCAAAAGCAACAAACTCAAATTCAAATTCAATATTTTGGAATACCTCGCAGTCCTGTAAATTTTTATCAGCTTGTTTCGTACCATTTCCTTTTGGGTTCTCTTTTAATGAAATACGATATAAGAAGTAATACTTTATATATGTGAGGGGTGAAGGGTCTTTAACTTGTGAATGCTGAAAAACTTTTATAAAGGTAAAAAGAGAAATAAAAGTAGTTTTATTCAATCACAAATTCGCCTATTTTACGCTCTATATCCTCCGCATTCATAATGGACGTGCCCACAAGCAAAGCATCTGCACCTGCCTCGAACATCCTCCTTGCGTCTTCTTTACTATTAATGCCACTCATCGCCACCAAAAGAACATCGGCTGATAGCACAGGCTTAACTTCGGGTGCAATAGTCTCAAAAGTTGCTAAATTTACTTCAAACGTCTCTAAATCTCGATTGTTTATG
The DNA here is from genome assembly GCA_017883965.1 of Candidatus Methanophagales archaeon. GTDB lineage: Archaea > Halobacteriota > Syntropharchaeia > Alkanophagales > Methanospirareceae > JAFNKG01. Next base: position 2,209 of record JAFNKG010000060.1, read on the forward strand.
CCTATTAACGATGCTATTCCTGAAACTTCGTGATTCAAAATCGTGTCCTTCGATTCTCTATCTATCTCGATAAGTGCTTCCATACCAAGCGAGTGAGCCTTCTTTGCCAGCGCAATCAATCTTTCGGCACTTAAAAATCTCGCTATTAGCAATATCGCATTCGCACCATACGCATACGATTCGTGCACCTGAAAGTCATCGAAAATGAAGTCCTTTCTTAACACTGGCAGTTCAACAGAAAGTTTAACGCTTCTTAAATCTTCTAAGCTACCGTAAAAAGCCGCGTCTGTTAGAACTGATAGTGCACATGCACCGCCTTTTTTCATTTGGTTCGCTGCTTCCGCAGCTTCTATTTCTATCTCTTCTCCTCCTCTTTCTTTTAAGCCTCTTCTCTTTACTTCTGCGATTACAGCTCTTTTTCCTGCTTTTTTCGCTTCTAATATCGCTTCTTTTATACTTCTTCGTTCCTTTAACTTCTCAATGGTCTCATGTTTCCTCTTTAGTATTTCTTCTACCATTTTTCTATTTCTCAAAGTTTTGTATAGGGTTTAAATTTAACTAAGCAATGACTTATATTTTTCGACGATAGCTATTTATATTGCAATGTTGTAACATATTGCACGATGGAGTGAATGAAGGAAAAAGATACGGTTCATCCCGAGTTAGGGATAAACGAAGTTAAGTTCGTTTATTCACTGTTAGGCGACACGGCCTTGTTAATATGAGGTGACTTAATGACAACCATTGAATTGATATCTTTAATTGCGGCAATGGGTGCCGTTGGAGCGGCAATAGCAGCTTGGAGAGCAGCTTATGAAGCAAATAAAAATCTCAAAGCACAATTAGTCATTAATATTACAGATGCATATGCGGCTCCGGAAATGTTGAATGCAATGAAAGAACTTCGCGAATTTGAACGAAAGTATCATAATCAAAGGCCCATTGGAGTTGCTGATAAATTCCTTGAGGAGATAAACAAAGGTTCTGATGAGGGCAATCGTCTTGATCATTGCCGCCGAATAGTATCACACCATTTTATTAAAATACTTCGTATGAAAAAATTAAAACTCATTGATGACTCATTCATAAAAGAGGTTGCACCTCCAATACAAGCACAATTTCTTTTCGAGGTAATAGAGCCTCTGGAACGAAGTAAAAATCCAAAATACGATACTTCAATATTTGATATGTTTCGTGAACTTTATCCTGAATTATCAAAAGCTGGTCGCATCGCCTAACAGCGTGTTTGGAGTTCGCTTTGCTCATTCAAATGCCTTTGACATTTCACAAAGCCGGAAACATTAGACAAAATTCACTCCACCACGCCTTTTAAAAGAAATCTTTCTCACCTCGCAAACCTGATGAACTCCTCCAGCTTCTCTGCCGCCTTCCCCTCCTCCAATATACCCGTTGCTATTTCAAATCCCTCCGCTATACTTTTCGCTTCATCAGCGGCGAAAATAGCCGCTGCTGCATTCAGTAAAACAACATCTTTCCTCGCTCCTTCTTCGTTGCAACTCAAAATATCCCTCAATATTTTCGCACTCTCTTCCCGCGTGCCACCCGCAATTTCGCCTGGCGAAGCACTTTCCACACCCAAATCCTCCGGGTTTATGAAATACGTCTCTATCTCACCATCTTCCAGTTGCGACACCTTCGTCTTCCCTGAAATAGAAACCTCATCCAGCCCCGGCTCCCCATGCACCACCAGCGCTTTTTTCAGACCTAAGATGCGAAGCACTTTTGCTATCTTATCGGTAAGAGCGGCATCGTAAACGCCAATGAGCTGATGCGTTGCATTTGCGGGATTCGTTAACGGACCCAGGATATTGAAAACAGTCCGCATTCCCAGCTTCTGCCTCACTTCTATCACGTTCTTCATCGCTTGATGATGCAGAGGCGCAAACATGAACCCAATGCCTATCTTCTCTATGCATTCCTCTATCTTTTGCGGTGGCAGTGCTAAATTCACACCCAATTCCTCTATTACGTCTGCACTACCACATTTTGACGTTACCGACCTGTTACCATGTTTTGCCACCGGAACCACGCAAGCGGTGATGAAAGCCGCGGTGGTGGAGATGTTGAATGTTTTTATCACATCGCCACCTGTCCCGCATACGTCCACGCTCTTATCCACTTTTGGGTTTATCCGCACAGCCATGTTCCGCATAACCGTTGCGAAAGCCGCTATTTCTTCCTCTGTCTCGCCTTTCATCCTTAAAGAAGCTAAAAAAGCTGCAGTTTGTATCCTATCCGCTTCGCCGCTCATTATCGCATGCATTGCATTTTCTGCTTCTTCTGCGTTCAGGTTCTCTTTCTCCACAACTTTGCCGAGATATTTTCCTAACATTTTCAAACCTCTATAATTTCTATAAATTTTTCGTTTCTTTTTCTTCCAACCAAGCATGACCTTCTTCACAGTCAAAGCAAATTTTAAAACGCTCCAATAGAAATTTAAAACCCAAAACAACTGGAATTAGATCAGCGAAAGCTAAAAATGCATATATTTTCATCTCTTTCGTCTTATTCCCTTCTTCATCCAACAGTACACAATGAACTTCTCCTATATCTACTGGAAGTTTGCACTCTTCCCTTGGGATAATACCCCTCATTGAATACCCTGTCGCCAATATTTCAACTTTTAATTTACACCAGAGGTCATATGGTAGAACAGAAATCGGTGCCCCTGTGTCTATTATTGCGCTACCTGTCTTACTCCAATTAATATCCCTCATCCTGAATTTCACCCACGTTCTAAGCCTGATTGAATCTCCAAAATCAGGCACCGTTTCATTTAGCTCTTCATCTCTCTCCTTACTTATCCTTACCTTCACTTTCATCAATATATATTCGCTCCTTTCTCAATGAAAATTACTGGAATTTTTTTTATTTCAATGCCTGTTTTTTTGTGTGCCTCTTTTTCTGCCTCACTAATGCTTCTTCCAACACCAACAATCTTTTTATCAACGATCGCAACCCACTTCTCAGGAAATCTCCTCATCAAGTCTGAGTAGTTCTCTTCTCCCCATTTCATGTCATCCAAAAATTCCTTCGATTCTATTTCCATTTCCACTGTAAACCACCTCCCTTAATTTCCTTTATCTCTTATATGTAAATGTTTACATATTTATAAAATTCTTTATCAACTTCAGACCATCCTCCGTTAGTATTGATTCCGGATGGAACTGCACGCCGAAAATATCGTAGTCTCGATGCCGGATTGCCATTATCTCGTTATCGTCCAAACTTCTCGCTGTTACTTCTAAACTATCGGGTAATGAATCACTACCATTACCATCGTCAATCACCAAAGAATGGTACATCACTGCGGAAAGAGGATTCTTCAGCCCTTTCAGCACGTTTTCTCCGTTATGCTTCACTAAACTCACCTTTCCATGTCTTATCTCCTTAGCATTCCTTACCCCTGCACCAAAAACATAACCTATACACAGATGCCCTAAGCAAACACCTAAAATCTTTTTATTTTCAGTGCAAAACTGCCTTATTGCATCATTTGTGACACCAGCATCTTTTGGCGTCTTCGGACCCGGCGAGATTATTACGTGCTCTATTTCCTTCTCCATAACAATTTTCTCTATATACTCAGGATTCACGTTATTCTGCACCACTGCTGGCTCGGCACCCAGCATTCCCACATATTGCACGATGATATACACAAACGAATCTATATTATCTATAATGAGGATATTCATTTTTCTCTCACCCTTTACCTCCTGACATTGACATACATTCCAATAACGCCGCACACTTACTCATCGTCTCCTTATACTCTCGTTCGGGGTCAGAATAAGCAACTATCCCCGCACCTGCTTGTATATAGACTTTATCCTTCTCAAATACCGCAGTTCGAATCGTTATCGCCATATCCATTGAGCGATTAAAGGAGAAATATCCCGTGCATCCTGAATATATCCCCCTTCTCGTTGGCTCTAATTCTTCTATTATCTCCATTGAACGCACTTTTGGCGCTCCGGATACCGTTCCTGCGGGGAATGTCGCTTCCAACGCATCAAACTCGTCTTTACCCGTTTTCAGTTCCCCTACTACGTCAGACACTATATGCTGCACGTGCGAATATTTCTCTGGATACATGAACCTCGTAACCTGAACGGTGCCAAATTCAGCTACTATACCTATGTCGTTTCTGGCTAAATCCACGAGCATTAAATGTTCTGCCCGCTCCTTCTCATCGCTAAGCATCTCCTCTTCTAATCGCTTATCCTCTTCTTCATTTATACCACGCCGTCTCGTGCCTGCTATCGGACAGGTCTCCATTTTTCTACCTCTATCACCCTTTCGGCGGGCAGCAGCTTCAACTCTGACCAGTATCTCAGGACTTGCCCCCGCTATTTTCCGCTCACCGAAATCGAGGAAATACATGTATGGCGACGGATTCACTTCGCTTAATCGTTTGTAAAACTCGAAAGCGCCCCGATTTCTACCGCTACCAGAATCAAAATCTGCTTCCAGTCGTTGTGAAAGAACCACTTGAATAATATCGCCTGCACGAATATATTCCTTCGCTGCTCTCACTCCTCTCTCGTATTCTTCTTTTTCCATATTTGACGTGAAATCATCTGACCCCGATATTTGAGCAGAATAGGAAGTTCCCTCACTTCTTTCATCCTCGTAATTTTTCATTAATTCAGACTTTAGGAGCGTTTGATCAGAACCCAAACCTTTAGAGGTTTGATCATCATTAAATTCATTGCACAAAAAGAAGGCTTTTTTCGCTCTGTGGTCCACGATAACATTCTTTTTTGTAAGCAAGAATTCACAATCCGGCTGTTTCAGAGTGTCAACTGCGCTCCCACCGAAATCCACAAAATAGCGGATGAAATCGTATGAGAGATAACCGACGAACCCACCGATAAATCTTTCTCTTCTTATCGCTCCTGCTATTTTCAGGTCAGTAAGGAACGCTTTAATCACGCTTAGCGGATTATTATTTTCATATTTTTTTGCAGCGCTCTTCATCTCTTTAGCGATAACCGCATCGTAAGACTTCGTTTTTAAAATGCCGTTCTTCATCGAGAATTTAAACGCCGGGTCGAAGCCTATAATAGAATACCTTGCCAATTTATCGCTTCCTTCTCTGGATTCCAATAAGTAAGACGCTTTGTCCTCGCTTACTGCTTCCTTCCTCAAAATATCGTATAGCAAAGAAGGGTCTGCAAAAGGGATTTCCTCACAACTTTGAACGATGTGCATTATGCATCATATTTAGATTATATTGTATATATAAATACTTTGATGTATAAACAAGGGGGCTCTTGTATCGCCGGAGGGTGAGTTGTAGGTTTATCGAAATCTTCGTCTTTTAATCCTGTTGCTCTCAGGAGACCTCTTGCCGATGCCTTTCCAATGCCTTTCTTCAATATATCGCTTCTCATTTTATACAAACAAATCACTTTTTAGTTTTAAAGGCGGAAGGATATTTATAATAGGTAAAGGTGAAGGAGAAAAAATGAGGGAAGAAGGTGTAATATCAAAAATAGCAGGTCCGTTGGTTGTTGCAGATAAGATACGAGGATGCGAGATGTATGAAGTGATAAAAGTAGGCGAGGAGGGATTGATGGGCGAAACAATAAGATTGGATGGTGACCTTGCGTATGTTCAGGTATATGAAGATACAACGGGTTTGAAGCCTGGTGAGCCAGTGATAAGGACAAAGGCGCCTTTATCTGTTGAACTCGGTCCTGGAATATTAAAGAATTTTTATGATGGTGTGCAGCGACCTCTGGAGGATATAGGTCGCAAAGTTGGCGATTACATAACGAGGGGCGTATATGTGGATGCACTTGACCGGGCAAAGAAATGGAATTTCACACCCACCGCAGAGGAAGGCAAAGAGATAGTTGGTGGAGATATTTTAGGCGAGGTTCAAGAAACGAAGGTGATAAAGCACAAGATTCTCGTGCCACCGGGGATAAGCGGTAAGATTTTAGAGTTGAAAGAAGGGGAATTCACTGTTAATGATTGCATAGCGAGGATACAAACAGATGGAGAGGACATAGAATTGAAGATGATGCAGACATGGCCGGTGAGAAAAGGAAGACCCTATAAGGAGAAATTGGACCCTGAGGTGCCTTTGTTAACCGGACAGCGTATTAATGATACATTCTTCCCGATAGCGAAAGGCGGCACTGGTGCTATTCCCGGTGGATTCGGGACCGGGAAATGTGTAACACCGGATACGCCTGTAATGCTTGCCGATGGTACTTTGAGAAAAATGAAAGAAGTTTACGAAGAGAACAAAAATAACGGAGAGAAAGTCAGTAATAGTTACGAGGAATACACTTCTTTAAAAAACACAATTGGAATTTATTCGCTAAATAGTGGTAGATTAAAAGAGAAGGATGCGAATACCGTTTATAAGGGTAAAACCGGCATCGTATATAGGATAAAAACGAGAACAGGAAGAACGGCAGAAGTAACACCGATTCATAAACTCTTTACTGTAACGCCGGATTTGCAGATAAAAGAGGTTGAATGCAGGTCGTTAAAGACGGGGGATTATCTTGTAATGCCGAGGAAAATGGTTTTTGCGGGGAAGATACAGAATCTGGATAGTGAGATGTTTGATGAAGAACGTGTTTGTGATGATGAGGTCTTAGAAGCGATACCTGAACTCATTGATGGATTGGCGGAGGAAAGGAGCGTAACAAAGAAAGAACTCGCTTATAATTTAGGTGTGTCTTACGATGCTCTGATTGGATATTATCGGAAAAGAAACCGACCAACCGTGCCGTTCGTAAGGAGGTTATACGAATTGGCAGGAAAAACAGTGAGAATAACAAAAGTGAAAGGGGAAAGGGCAAGCAAGGTAGTGAGGATACCAGATAAATTTGACGTGGACTTCGCAGAGTTCCTCGGGTTCGTGATTGGAGATGGTTCGCTTAAACCGAGAATAGTTGAATTCTATAATAACGATGAACGCATGAGGGAGAGATTCGAGCATTTATCCCAACGACTGTTTGGACTGGATGCAGGACATGGAAGATGTAATACGGTAGAGTGTTCTCTCATAGAGAGTTCGGTGCTCGTCAGGCTTTTGAAGCACCTGGGCATTCCGGGAGAGAAGAAATCCTCTTCTTGTAGGGTGCCTGACATCGTGATGAAATCACCGAATAAAATAGTGGGCAGATTTTTGGGCGCTTACTTCGCTTGCGACGGCTATGTCGGCGAAAATGAATTAGAACTTACAACAGCAAGCAGAGAAATGCAGCTCAGCGTATCTTACCTCTTGCTGAGGTTTGGAATCCTTCACTCCTTAGTGGAGCGTGTTATTAAAGGGGAAACGTATTACCGAATATTTATAAGAGGTAAGGAGGAAATAAAACGGTTTTACGAGCATTGCAACATCCCATTTGAAAAATTCCAGAGGATAAAAGAATATCTGGAAGACGGAAGAAAGGGATACACGGCAATAGATATTGTACCGGCATCGCCTGATTTTTTAAAGCACGCATACGAGGATATGGGGCGACCACATTCGGAATTGGAGCGTTTTGGCGTTAATACATCCAATTATTTTGGAGAAAGGGCGGAGAAAGAGAAAATGAGCGTTCAGACGTTCAGGAAATTTTGCCAATTGTCCGGGGATGCGAATTTGAAATGGATTGCAGAGACTTTGGATTATGTTTTTTACGATGTAATTACTGAAATTGAGAAAATTGAGGGAGAGGGGGATGTTTATGACCTCGTGGTTCCGGGCTCGCATAATTTTGTCGCAGGTTTTGGACCTATGATTCTTCACAACACGGTAATGCAGCACCAATTAGCAAGATGGGCAGACGCGCAGTGTATCGTGTATATAGGATGTGGAGAGAGGGGAAACGAGATGACAGAGGTTTTAGAGGATTTCCCTAAACTTATTGACCCATACAGTGGAGAGAAATTGATGGAACGGTCCACACTTATCGCAAACACTTCTAATATGCCCGTTGCGGCACGAGAAGCGTCTATTTATACTGGAATCACTCTCGCTGAGTATTATCGTGATATGGGCTATGACGTGGCGATACAGGCGGATTCGACATCAAGATGGGCGGAAGCACTGCGAGAAATATCCGGAAGGTTGGAGGAGATGCCTGGCGAAGAGGGTTATCCAGCTTATTTAGCCACGAGATTGTCTGATTTCTATGAACGTGCAGGCAGGGTAAAAACCTTATGCTCGGACTCGGAGGAAAGAATAGGCTCTGTTACGGTCGTGGGAGCGGTATCGCCGCCAGGAGGTGATTTCTCAGAACCTGTGACGCAGAATACATTGCGAGTGGTAGGCGTTTTCTGGGCTCTTGATTCGACTTTAGCGGATAGGAGGCATTTTCCGGCTATAAGCTGGCTACGCAGCTATTCTCTTTACTTGGGCAACCTCAGTGAATGGTTTAATAAGTCTTCGTCTTCCGATTTCACGGAACAGAGGGAGGAGATGATGTCATTATTGCAAAAGGAAGCGGAACTGCAAGAGATAGTCCAGCTTGTTGGTGCGGATGCACTTCCGGCACGTGAAAGAGGGACATTAGAAGTTGCTCGTATGATAAGGGAGGATTTCTTGCAGCAAAACGCATACCATGACATTGACTCTTTCTGCTCGTTGGAGAAGCAGTATCTGATGGCAAAAATCGTTCTACAATGGTATGACCACGCAAACGAAGCGATAGAGAGCGGTATAGGCGTAGAGAAGATAGAGGGGATGGCGATAAAGGATGCCATAGCGAGAATGAAATATGTGCCAAGTGAAGAGTTCATGAAGAGTTACGAGGAGATAATGCGAGATATGAAAGATGAATTTGAAGTATTAAAGAGGAAGGAGGTGTCGTGATGGCGATAGATATTTCTGCACGTGAATACACAACGATAAGAGAAGCGGCGGGTCCTTTGATTGTTGTAGAAGGTGTGGAGGGCGTATCGTATGGTGAGGTGGTGAAGATAGTCACGCCAGGAGGAGAAGAAAAGACCGGACAGGTGTTGGAAGCGAGTAAAGGGCTCGCAGTGGTTCAGGTCTTTGAGGGCACCTCTGGAATAGACACGTCAAAGACGCGGGTGAGGTTCACCGGTGATATAATGAGGATAAGCGTTTCGCAAGATATGGTCGGTCGCTTTTTTGATGGTTTGGGCAGACCCATTGATGGCGGACCGGAGGTGCTACCGGAAGATAGGCTTCCTATTACCGGTGCGGCAATAAATCCTACTGCTCGCGATTATCCTCGTGAATTCATCCAAACTGGCATTTCCACGATTGACGGAATGAACACGCTGGTAAGGGGGCAGAAGTTACCGATATTCTCCGGTGCTGGAATGCCGCACAATGCACTTGCCGCTCAAATAGCGAGGCAGGCGAAGGTATTAACCACGGGAGAGCCTTTTTCCGTTGTGTTTGCGGCAATGGGCATCACACACGAGGAGGCTTCTTTCTTCATGCACGATTTTGAACGCACGGGTGCCATCGAGCGAATAGTTGCTTTCCTCAACCTTGCCGATGACCCTGCAATTGAGCGTGTGATAACGCCGAGAATGGCATTGACAGCCGCTGAGTTCCTCGCTTACGAATATGATATGCACATCCTCGTTATTCTTACGGATATGACAAATTATTGTCTCGACGGTTCGACGGAAATAATCTTTAGTGATGGGACGATAGCAAGAATAGGAAATTTCGTTGAATCCTTTTTTGAGCCCCTGTTAGACTTGCCGGCAGGATTAGCCATTCAATCGTGGGGCGGTGCAAAGAAGAATATTGGCAGGATAATATCAGTGCAAAAGGTAAAGGCACCGGATAAAATGATAGAGTTGAGAACAAAAGGAGGGACGGTGATAAGATGCACTGCTGACCATAAGATACTGACAGACATGGAAGAGGGTGAAAAGATGGTGGAAGCCGCAGAAATAAAAAAGGGGGATGCTTTGTATTTCCGCTCGAGTATAGAATTGGAAAATCCCTGGAAAACTTCTTATCTTGAATTGCTGATTGATTCTACCGTTTCTATACCTGGAATTTATTTCCACATCGCAAAAGGAGAGGAGGAGAAGATAAAAACATCGCTTAAGAGGAAATATAGAACGCTAAAAGAAGCATCCGAAAGATTGGATATAAAATATGCGCATCTTACTGATGGAAGGAGCGGGTTCACAAAGGACGAGTTCAAAAAATTATGGGTAGAGGAGGAGAGTGTGCAAGATATCGAAGAGGTGTCAATAACTGCGGGTAAGAGGTCTTTAGGTCTGCGAAACGAGGAATTGGATGCGGATTTCCTGTATGCTCTGGGGTTGATTGCTTCGGATGAAAGTTTGGTAGAGAACAGGAAAGAAGGGATATACAGGATTGATTTTTCAAACAGGAACAAAGAACTGATGGATACGTATGTGATGATAATGGAAGAGAGATTCGAGGGGTTGCATGTTCGGAAGTTCAAGAACAAATCAGGTGTGGATATAGCGAGGATAGAGAGTATATTGATTTTCAATCTCGTAAAGCAGTTAGGTTTAACTTTAATGGTCGAAGGAGAAAATTTAAAGCCGATATTTAAGCTTGAAGAAGGTCTCGTAGCCGCATTTTTACAGGGTTATCTGGATGGTGATGGAAGCTGTAGAATACTTAAAGCTAATTCAGGGAGAGTAGTATTTACAAGTAAGAAAGAAGAAGTAGCGAAGAGAATTCGGCAATTACTGAACAGGCTTGGAATAAGAAGCAGGATTGTGAATAGGTTTTCCAAAGGGTTTAGGGAAGGCATGGTCTATGACGTGGTGATAGGCGGGAAAAACGATGTAATGAAGTTTATAGAAAGAATAGGCACGAGACATCCTGCAAAAGAGAAGAGATTGAATGAGATAGAGGAAATGTATCAAACTTTAAGAAAGTTTGACCAAAATGCTTCGCAGGAGAGTTCGTGTAGAATTGTTGGTTCTGCATTCGATGTGGCACCTCGAATCTGCGGTAAATTATTGAGAGAACTGAGAGAGAAATATAATATTACGATGAAGAGGATAACAAAAAATACGGGTTTTCTCTCAGAGGTGGAAAGAGGTAAGAAAAGGGCTTGTAAAGAACAGTTCTCTGAATGGGTGTGCGGCATAAAGGAATTCATACCTGGTGAAGATAAGATATTAGAAAAGATCGAAGACTTGATACAGGATGATTTTTACCTCGATGAAGTTTCTGAAATAAAGGAGGTAGATTCCGGCGTGGAGTTTGTATATGATGTGACAGTAGTGCCGAACCATAATTTTGTGGTGGAGAACGGGCTTATCGTATCGAATTGCGAAGCGTTACGGGAAATATCCGCGGCACGAGAAGAAGTTCCGGGGAGAAGAGGTTATCCTGGATACATGTACACCGACCTCTCTACTAATTACGAGCGTGCTGGTCGAATAAGAAACAGAAAAGGTTCAATTACGCAAATACCCATCTTAAGCATGCCTGATGACGACATAACGCATCCGATACCTGACCTTACGGGCTATATCACCGAAGGGCAATTCGTTCTCTCAAGAGACCTTCACAGAAGGGGTATATTTCCGCCTGTGGATGTTTTGCCGTCGCTGTCAAGGTTGATGAATGAAGGAATAGGACCGGAAAGGACGCGCGAAGACCACTCTGGCGTATCCAATCAGCTTTATGCGGGTTATGCGGAAGGGAGGGACATGCGCGATTTGGTTGCGGTAGTAGGAGAGGAGGCGCTGACAAGCAGGGATAGAAAATATCTGGAGTTTGCCGATGAGTTTGAGAAGAAGTTTGTTACGCAGGGTAAAAACGAGGATAGAAGCATAGAAGAGACGCTGGACATTGGCTGGGATTTACTTGCAACGTTGCCCGAAGGAGAACTCAAGCGGATTGACGAGCACATAATAAAGAAGCATCATCCGAAATATAGGGGAGCGAGATGAACAAAATAGCTAAACTGATAATAGGAGTCGGGTTGTTGGTGCTTGTGCTGAGCATGGTGGTAACAAGCGCAGCGAGCGCAGAAAAAGAGCTTGAAGGTACACGGATATTAATGGTAATAGCTCCTGATGACTTCAATGAACGAGAATTATCCGAACCGAAGGAGATATTTGAGACTGAAGGAGCGGAAGTAATAATAGCGAGTAAGAGCAAAGAAGTGGCAAAAGGGATGTCCGGAGGGGAAGTGAAACCAGATATTTCCTTCGCAGAAGTGAACACCGGCGAATACGATGCAATTGCCCTTTGTGTCATATGACACCTGGTTCATGAAGGCATCTTTCTCTATAAATAGGTGATGCACATGAATCGGGA
>JAFNKG010000009.1 GCA_017883965.1 Candidatus Methanophagales archaeon
TACTTGAGCACAACATAAAGACATAAAAGACTAACTCCAGCTACTATTGATACTTTATTTTCGTCAGTTAGTTTCATAATTTATTTCACCTTCTTTTGTTTATTAATCATTGTTTCTTTTTATGCTTTATCATTTTTCAAGCGGGCTCGCAATTTCGCATAACTTCAGTATATCCGAACTCAAGTTCGTATATACTCCTCTCTTAACAGTATATCTGAACTTCGCTATATTTAAATATTTCTATCACCAATTCATCTTTTAATTGCTATACGATTTTACGATTAATTTCCCATGCAATGAAGAAAGAGAACGAAGAGATAAAAAGGATATGTAAAGAGGTCATAAAGAGAATAAGACCTGATGAGGAAGAGAGAAGGCAAGTAAAAGCCGTAATAGACAGTATAATCGCTAAGATAAACAAGAATGCGGCAGAGATGGGCATAGAAGCGCATGCAATCTCCGTTGGGTCAACCGCGAGAAATACATGGATACGTGGCGAAGTGGACATAGATATATTCATCATGTTTCCTGCAGAGATGTCAGAAGCGGACTTAAAAGAGAAGGGGCTTGCACTCGCAAAAAGCATTTCCGATAGATACGAGGAAAGATATGCCTCGCATCCCTATATCCACGCTTACTTTTACGATGCCGAAGGAAGAACGGAGCATGAAGCGGATTTGGTGCCCTGTTTCTCGGTAAAAGACGCATCATCGTTGAAATCCGCAGTAGATAGAACTCCTTTTCATAACGAATACATCGTGAAGAGAATATCCAAGCTGGAAGAGGAAGTGCTACTGCTAAAGCAATTCTTGAAATCATCGGGAATCTACGGCTCCGAGCAAAGAAGAAAAGGCTTCTCCGGTTATCTTTGCGAACTCCTCATCCTGAACTATTCTTCTTTTGCAGAACTATTGAAGAACGCATCACAGTGGAAATATGGCGAAAGAATAGACATCGAAGGTCGGGGCAAATACAAAGGGGCTGGTAAAGACCCACTTATTGTAATAGACCCCGTTGACCCAAACAGGAACGTAGCAGCAGCGGTATCGCTGGATTCTTTTTGCAGGTTAATAGATTCGGCGAGGGATTTTTTGGCGTGCCCTGACGCAAGTTTCTTCTCTTCTGCGAAGAAAAAAGAGATGAGCAGGGCTGAATTTGTGAAGCGCATAAAAGAAAGAGGAACAGAGTTCGTGATGGTCTTGTTTGAGGCGCCTGACGTGGTAGATGACATATTATTCCCGCAGTTAAGAAAAGCAGAAGCATCCGTCACAAATCTGATAGAAAGAAATGGATTTAAGGTATATCGGAGTGACGTGTCCGTAGAAGGAAACAAAGCGTTTTTGATATTTGAGTTGCTCGTCTGGACTCTCCCGCAGGTAAAGAAGCATCTGGGTCCTCCTGTTACTTCGAAATATCATTCTGAGGAGTTTAAAAGCAAATACGCTTTTCGACCCTCATTTCGTATTGAAAACGGAAGATATATCGTGGAAGTAGAGAGAAAATATACTGATGTGGTTGGATTACTGAAGAACGAGCTGAGGTCATGTAGTTTGGGTAAACAAATATCAGAAGAGATAAATAAGGAGTATGAGGTTCTAAGGAACGAAGAGATAAAATTCTTTGAGGGCGTTGGCTATTTCTTCAGGGACTATTTTGTAACTGCTCAATATCTTGTAGACAGAAATCCTAAACACTAAATCCGAAATCCTAAACAAATCAAAATGACCGAAATTACAAATTCAAAACAAACCTTTCTTTAGAAAAGAAAGCTTTACCAAAGAAACTATTATTTTTAGTAAAGGTTTTTGCGAAGCAAAAAAGTTTGTTTTGGTATTTGAATTTAGGATTTTAAAATTGTTTAGAGCTTAGAAATTAGGATTTAGGATTTTCCACATTTTATTAAGCAAATAGACTATTTTGGTGGGATTTGAGCTGAGCACAAGCTCAACATATCCTCACCTTCGCTTTCGCTTCCTTCACTGCATTGCTCAATATCTCGGTAGTTTCATCCATTGTGCGTCTATCTACCGGATATGGCACGCCATCTTTGCCTCCGAATGCGAAAGAGAACTTAACGGGGTCTCTCCAACTTGGCAGCTCGCCATATATCAACTCAGAAACAAGCGCTAAAGCTCGAACCGTTGCAGGTCCTACTCCTCTTATAGATAAAAACTGCTCATAGTTTTCCGGCTGATTCTCGTATGCCACACGAAGTGCGTCCCAGTTTACTCGTCTCGGCAACCGGTATATTATCTCTTCTTCTTTTGACTCACTGCTTTTGCCTTTGATTTTGCCTTTGAGTTCCTCTTCTGAAACCAAATCGAACTCAAAAAGAGTCCTTTGCCCGCTCCTTATACTTTTCCTTTTATTACCGCTGCCTCCAAGTTCTTTATAAAACCGCTTCAATTCGCTTGGGTCGGTCTTTGCAAGGTCAACAGATGCTACTCTGCATCCCCTGCTCTCTTTTGAAGTCATGTCCAGCACATTGTCGTGCAGGATACCAACAATACCCTGATGCGGCTCCTCATCATACTTCTTTACCGATGAAGAGAGCCAGTGGTATCTCCTTGCATATCGGATGCGGGGATTCATTCCCTGCTGGATTACCGCCCATTCGCCTTTCTCTGTGATGAACATCGAATGATGATAGAGCTGATAGCCGTCCTGTATGCATGCGTTATCCACCTTTGCGGATATTCTGCTTGCGTATTTCAGCTCCTCCATCTTACCATCGCTGAGCCTTAACTTCTCACCCAGTGCATCTATATCCGATAATGTGTTTCTCGATGCTTTACCCTTTCCACCTGCAACACCAATACCAAATTCTTCGGAGTCAATAGCCGATTTCAAAACGCCGCACACTACCGTTGTGGTTCCGCTGCTATGCCAATCATAAGCCAATGCACATGATAGCGATTGAAACCAGAGCGGGTCTGCCAATTTCTCTATCGCCCCATTCACGCCATATTCATCTATTATCGCCTCGAAGATAGCATGGGCTAAGTTTTTCATCCTCTTCACCAGCCAGTAAGGCGCTTTCCCACCGTGAAGTGGCAAATCTACCACGCCCTGCTTCTTCAACGTACCAAACCCCTTCCCTTTTTACCTGCCGATGTTTTTCCTCTATAAACCCTTCGTTTATGCGAAGAGCTGCAAATCCAATTCAGGTTCTTATCTGATTTTATCTCTGGATTAGCAGGCTCAACGAGGATTATTTCATACCACTTCCTTTTTCCATCCTCGGCTACCCAATAAGAATTAAGAACCTCCATGTTTGGATATTTTCTTACAGTTCGCTCCTCGGCTATTCGCTGCAAGCTCTTTCCTGGTGTCCTTTTGTGCATGCCCATCCTTTTCGTTTTCCTGCCGTGCTTCGGTCTTGATTTCCTCCGCCCCCCTCTTCTTACCTTTGCTCTCACTACGATGATGCCGTGTTTCGCTTTATACCCTAACGAACGTGCTCTGTCCAATCTCGTCGGTCTTTCTAACCTTATAACTGCTGGCTCTCTTCTCCACTCTACCAATCTTTTCTGCCTGAGCTCTCCCACGTATGAAGCCCCGGGTCTCTTCCACGCCTCGCTTATATATCCATAAAAGGACTTAGCCATTTTTCCTGTTCTCCCTGAAATGAACCCTTGAAAATAAATAGTATAGGAAGGAAAATAAAGATATATTCTATGATATTATTCTATTCAAAGCACATTATAATAATACCGATACAGGTAGCAAGTAGCGCAGTAAAAAGTGAAGAAAAAGAAGAGTGTGATGGACATGGTGAACAAGTCTAAACCGTTAGATGTATTAAACAAATCGTTAAAGTCCCCGGTTATAGTGAGAATCCGAGGAGGCAGAGAATTTAGAGGAACCTTAGAGGGATATGACCTGCACATGAACTTGGTGTTAAGCGATGCAGAAGAATTGAACAGTGACGCTTCTGTCAAGAACGTTGTCGGAGAAATTCTGGTGCGAGGTGACAACGTGGTGTATATCTCGCCAACCGAGAAAAAAGATACGGAAAAAGGCGAAGGTAAGAGTAAGAGCAAGAGTAAGAGCAAAGAAGCAGGAGAAAAGGAGTCATGGTAAAGGGAACACCTTCGATGGGCAAAAGGCAAAAGAGGTCGCACATAAAATGCAGAAGATGCGGCAGTGTCTCTTTTAGCCTGCATGCAAAGTACTGTGTGGCATGCGGGTTTGGGAAATCGAGGCGGATGAGGGCGTATGCATGGAGAGAGAAGAAGCCATGAAGCAAAAAGAGAGCCAACGGCCGAGGTAGCTTAGTGGACAAAAGCGCCGGCCTTGAGAGCCGGTGTCCCTCGCGGGACACAAGGGTTCAAATCCCTTCCTCGGCGTTCTCTTGGGGCGTAAGGCGTAACTTAAACATATTAGGAGTAAAAGCTAAAATGGAAGAATATGTTGACCTTTTGGATAGAGCTTTGAGGCAACTACCGAGGGGAAAGACCAACGACTCACGGTTCATTATTCCCACGCCAAAAGTGTTTATGGAGGGAAAGACCACAATATTTGACAATTTTGATGCTATGTGCAACTACATAAACAGGGAAAGGGAGCACGTAATGAAATTTTTGCTGAACGAGCTGGGCACAGCAGGTAAGATAGCAGGCGATAGGGTAATTCTCCAGGGAAGATTTTCCTCGGATGAAGTAGAGCACCAAATTCAGAGATATATAGATGAATACGTGCTATGCTGGGAATGTAAGAAACCTGATACGCACTTTACGAAGATGGACCGTGTGTGGGTGCTGAAATGCGATGCATGCGGTGCGATTCGTCCTATCATAAAGCGAAAAGGGGGAACGGTCAAGAAGTGACTTTTGCATTTTGCAATTTTCAGTTTGCATTGTTATGTTGGACGCTCACAGTTCTGCTTCTATCCCTAATATGTTTCTCTCGCCATAAAAAACATCCTTAGCAATTTCTGCACACCCTATTGCTGCGCTATACTTCGTTAATGGTCTGGTTTTAACGTCTAAGAGGCGGTCTATTCTCCTCTTTATTTCCTCTTTTTCACCCTCAGACCCTGTCAAGAAAACTTCACTGGTGGATGCACCGTAATCTTTCATAAGAACTCGCATCGCTGAAATCTCCATGGCGGCAAACAAAGAAAGGGTGTCGAGAACCAACTCCTCATTCCTTACGCTTGCTTTTAGCCATTTCTTCCGCAAGACACCCGCATTTGAGAAAGCCTCGTTTGCGCTTAGCTTACCTTCTTCAATCTCTCTCAAAAGCTGAAGGTCAATTGGACCTTGATACAACCCCGGTGCAAAGATACAAGCATCTATTGCTCCTATTATTATCCCCTTTGCAACAGCCATCGTAACGGTGTTAGAGCTGATGTCAGAGAAAATGAAGTTCGTAAATCCCTTTTTATATATGTGGTATGCAACGCCCACCTTTTCAGGGCTTGCGCAATGCGAGAAGAACTTCATCCTGCGGTCTATTTTCTCGCTACCAGCATGTATTCCCGGTATCATTATCGTGGGAATGCCTGCGTTTTTTATCGCATCAAACACCTTTGTCCCACCGCCGACAATTGAACCGGCTTTTTCACCCTTTACCCCTCTGTTCCTCACCTTTTTTATATCTTTTATCGTAGAAAAGTCATCACCCATCGAATAAGTCAGTGCAACCAATTCTATTTCCTCTGCTTTTAGCTCTAATCCCTTCTCCACCTCTATTATTATCTCCTCGCCGCTAATCTCTGCTGCTTTCTTCCTCGAAAGTTCAAAAACTCTTATTGCTCTTTCTTTCTCATCCTCTAACCCTGCAAATCTTATTCCGATAGTCCCATGATCTACGCCCACAAACATAAACCTTTCTTTAAAAAAGAAAGCTTTACCAAAGAAATATTTTAAAGGTGTTTTTATTCGGATTCTTCATTTGCCTTCTCTGCTTATTTCCACTATTTTTAAAGCTTGTCCCTTTTTGCATTCGCTCGTTGCATTGTCTGTTACTTCCAAGATAGTGCATCTATCTCCCTCCATTAGACCTAATGGATGGCAGGAGTCAAACAGCTCACAATCGGTTTCTTCGCAATCCGGAGGCTCAAAAATAATTTTAGAGTTTTTGAAAGCATACTTCGCTTCCATCGCTACCGTTATAGGCGGTTCTATTACTTCTACCACAGATACGCCCTCTTCGTGAATGTAACAATCATGTTTTATTTCATTTCTTACTTTCTCTATCCTGTACATCCTGTCAACCTCAAGGTTCATGCAAGTATTTTTTAACCTGCACTCGTCACATTTCTTCGACGCACCTAAAAAAATGAACTCTTCGCCTTCATTCGCCCATTTAGCACCAATTAACGTTACTATTCGTCCTTCTTCCATTTCTTCTTCCCTCTTTTTTAACTGGTTCCCTATTCTATCACTCCGGTAACGACGGCAAGTCTTTCTGCTGCTTCATAAGTGAGTCCCGAATCGCCCAATATTGTATATCTACCGGGATTTATTTTGTGAGCGTAGGTCAGCGCTTCTATTATATGTTCCTCTTCTATGCCCAAATCCTTTGCGGTTGTTGGAGCGCCTATCTCTTTCAGCACTTCTCGAATTTGTTGCCAGTTCTCTCCATACAGGTTTGTCATCATTATGGTGCCAACACCGCACTGCTCGCCATGTAAAGCCGGATTCTCAGCTATCATATCCAGAGCATGACTGAATTTGTGTTCAGAACCAGAAGCAGGGGCTGATGACCCTGCGATGCTTATTGCAACGCCACTGGAAACCAACGCCTTTACGACCGTCCAGGCAGATTTTTCATCCTTTTCCCTTATTTCCTTGACGTTCTCCATTATCATATTCGCAGTCATCTCAGAAAGAGCCGCGGCGTAACTGCTGAATTCCGCATCCCTTAAGCGGTGTGCGAGCCGCCAATCCCGGACAGCGGTGTAGTTGGCAAGAAGGTCGCCACAGCCAGCAGCAGTGAACCTGTAAGGAGCCGAAGATAATATCTTTGTATCCGCGACAACCGCCAGTGGTGAATGTGCCTGTATGGAGACAGGACTGCCTCTGTCCTTATCCTTCATAGATGCTCTTGGCGACGCTATTCCATCGTGAGATGCGATAGTAGGTATAGAAATAAAAGGAATGCCGAGTTCAAAAGAGGCTATTTTACCCGTATCTATGATAGTTCCGCCACCGATGCCGAGCATGAACTCCGCTTTATCCTCCGATGCCATTTTTTTCACGCCTTCTATGTTTTCCCCGTTTATAGAACTCACTTCCATCAGGTTGACTTCGTATCCCTCATCAGATAAAATCTCACGCACTTTCTCACCTGCTATCTTTCTTGTGTGCCTACCTGTAACAATAAAAGCCTTTTTACCCACCTCTAAGTGCTTGCACACCGTGCCTATCTCCCGTAGGACACCATGACCAATCAAAACATCCCTCGGCAATTGCATCCATTTTACTTTTTCAAATATTTCCATTGTCATTCTTCCACCACCTTCAACACCCCAACTTCAGGCTCATAGCATCTCCCCTCCACGATAAACTCATCAATTATTTCCTCTACCCACTCCTCTTTTAACCCTTTCTTCTTCAACTCTTTCATTAACTTTCCACGTCCCATACTTCTCTTTTCCGCATTATTTAATGTCTCTAATATCATCTCCCCTGTAGTTTTACTGTAATCTTGCCACATGCCCTTTACGGCGTTTATTGCCATACTCCCTAAGGCATCCAGTTTATCATCGTCAATCGCATAGTGTTCCAGCGCTTCCTTAAAAGCAAAAGCGCTTTCAGATAACTCCTTATTTTCCATTTTTAAAGAAACATTTAAGCGAAGTGGTTCTATCCTCTCCATTGTCCTCCATGCGGTGTTTATTATCCAACTATTTCTTACACTTTCCCCTACTGCTTCAACTTCTTCAGCCAGCATGATAACGCTTTTTCTTTTCCCTGCCCCTTCACGCACATGCAGGTTGCCGATAAAAGCCATGAAAGCCCTTTTTTCTTCTGCATCTACATTCATAAATGTTCCCAATTGGATAACTTTATTTGTATAGATATTAAGAGTGGCAGTCAAGTCATTTATTTTTATCCTGACTATGTTCCCTCTTTTCTCCACTTCTTTTACTTCTCCAACGCCAAAGAGTCTATTGCATCTCGCACACGTAGGAGTGACGAGGAAGGTCGTTCCATTTTCTTCTAAAAAGAAATCACTCTTCAACAACTCTTCAAAAAACACTCTACTGGTAGGAACCAGCGCATACTTCGTTTTTTTTTCTTGCATGAGACGAGTTAAATAGGGATAAAAATAATAATTAAAAAACTGTGATGCCGCCATATCCAACAACGCCGGACCTATCACCAGTGACGTCACCGCTTGTTGCATATTTTATCAATTCCCCTTCCTTTGCACCGAGTTTTTTTGCCGCATGCATCATCGCTACTATCGGACCAATGCCACATGCTGTCGAGTTTCGTTCATACACCCGGTTGTAGAACTTCGCAACATCCAACGCTTTTATCGCTTCTATCACGTATTCATCTTTCTCTCTCGCTATTCTGTCAGGTTCATAATGAGTAAAATCTGAAGATGCAATCACAACCACTTTTTTCTTGATTTTAGAAATCGTGTTAGCGAGGTCTTCTCCTATCTCTTTCGCTGTATCCTCATCGCTTAAGCCAATACAAATAGGAACGAAGCGGAAATTCTTATTGAAGAGGAATTGAAGAAAAGGGAGTTGAACTTCTATGGAATGCTCGTATTTATGCGCATTTTCGTCTAAGTCAATAATCCGTTTTGGCAAAGCATCCACAAATGCTTCGTCCACTTCTACTTCTCCTAAAGGTGTTACCCATGTGTCCTTGGAAACAGCTACAAGCGAGCCTATACCCTGATGATTGGGACCGACGATGACGAAGATGTCCGCCCTGGGAAGTTTAGCGTAAACACTCGCCGCTACACTGCCCGAATACATATACCCCGCGTGAGGAACTACAGCACCGAGAACATTCTCGTTCTCTTCTCTTGTTATACCAGAGAAGCAATCTCTTAGCTGTTTTTCCAATCGGTCCCTTTCTCCTTCATAAAAGGCACCCGCTACTGCCGCTCTTCTCATTTTTTCACCTCCTATATCTCCGCTTCAAAATCATCCACACCATAATTGAATATGAATTCTTCTTCTTTACCTCCCCCCTCTCCTTCTCCTCCTTCTCTACGATGTCTTTCTCTTAACGTCTCTCCTGCAAGCAGCCAGTAAACAGTGGCAAGCGCTTTTCTACCCTTGTTATTCGTAGGAATGATAAAATCTATGTCAGAGGTAGAATTGTTTGTGTCACAAAGTGCCACGATAGGTATGCCAGCGTTTACACCTTCCCTCAAAGCCTGCTCATCGGTCATTGGGTCGGTCACGACCAGTATAGAAGGCTCCGCGAAGTACTCACATTCTGGATTCGTTAAAGTTCCTGGTATAAATCTTCCGACTATTGCTTCAGCGCCCGTAACCTTAGCGAACATGCTCACAGGATGATGCCCATATTCTCTCGTGGATACAACCAGTATGGAGGAAGGCTCGTAATTTGCCAAAAACCGTGCCGCTATCCTCAGCCGTTCATCCATAGTTTTTATATCTAACAGATACAAGCCGTCCGGTCTTGCCTGGTAAATGAATCTCTTCATGTCGCCGGTTTTTTGCTGCGTTCCTATATGAACACCACTCGCCAAGTAATCAGGACCGGGTATTAATAATGACTCTGCCTTTTCCCTTTCCTTTTCTTGTGCCATATTTCTATTTACCTCTTTGTATTATTTTATCACTGAACTAATATATAAATATGGGTGTTGAAGAGGGAAAAGAAGCAGTAAAGAGATATATAGAGGATTTAAGGAAGAAGATACACTATCACAATTACAGGTATTATGTATTGAATGAGCCAGAGATTTCAGATGCCGAATACGATAGGCTATTTAAAGAGTTAGAGGAGCTTGAGAGGAAGTATCCAGAACTGATAACGCCGGATTCACCAACGCAAAGAGTAGGAGCAAAGCCTTTGGAGGAGTTCGGCGCATACGAGCACAGCATACCGATGCTGAGTTTGAATAGTGTTACTACTGAGGGGGAGGTAAGAGATTACGATGAGCGAGTGAGAAGGATGCTTGGAGGAGAAGAGATAGAGTATGTGGTGGAGCCGAAGATAGACGGGCTGGCGATGGAGCTCGTATATGAGAATGGCGTTTTCACAGTAGGAAGCACAAGAGGAGATGGAAAGACGGGCGAGAACATAACGCAGAATCTGAAGACGATAAAGACGATACCACTGCGTTTTTTTGCTGAAACCGGCGCTCCTCCATTGCCGTTACTGGAAGTCAGAGGCGAGGTTTTCATACCTGTGAGCAAATTCAAAGAGTTGAATGCAGAGTTAGGGGCGAGGGGAGAGAAGATGTTTGCGAATCCAAGGAATGCGGCTGCTGGCTCCGTAAGACAGCTTGACCCGCGGGTTACCGCTTCTCGACCTCTTGATTTCTTTGCGTATGGTGTTGGCAGAGCGGAAGGAAAGGAGTTTTCAATGCATTGGGAAGTATTGGATTATTTGCAAAGGATGGGGTTTAAGGTAAGTCCTGTAATAAGGCGGTTTAAGGAGTTCAAGGACGTGATTAAATACCATGAGGAAGTGAAGGAAAAACGCGATGTGCTGGATTATGAAATTGATGGAATAGTGGTGAAGGTAAATAGCATAGAGCAACAAAACAGGTTGGGAATGATTTCGAGGAGCCCAAGGTGGGCAATTGCATACAAGTTTCCAGCGAGGGAGGAGTTTACGAGGGTGAATGATATACAGGTGCAGGTGGGGCGAACGGGGGCATTGACTCCTGTTGCGATATTGGCGCCTGTGCAGATAAGCGGGGTGACGGTAAGCAGGGCGACATTGCACAATGAAGATGAGTTGAGGAAGAAGGATGTCCGGATTGGCGATACGGTGGTGGTGGAAAGGGCAGGTGACGTTATACCCGAGGTTGTGAGCGTGATAAAGTCGAAGAGGACGGGAGCAGAGAGAGAATTCAGGATGCCTGATAGGTGTCCTGTCTGCGGCGCAGAGGTGCTGAAAGAGGGACCGATTGTGAGGTGCATTGGAGTTTCATGCAGCGCACAGTTAAAGGAAAGGATAAAACATTTCGCTTCGCTTCGTGCAATGAACGTGGAAGGGCTGGGTGAGAAAGTAATAGAACTGCTGGTGGATAGAAATTTGGTTTCAGATGCCGCTGATTTGTTCTCCTTAACGAAAAGAGACCTTTTGAAGCTGGAACGGATGGGCGACAAATCGGCACAGAACATATTAGATGCGATGGAAAAGAGCAAACATACTACTTTTTCTCGGCTCATCCATGCGCTGGGAATAAGGCATGTGGGTGAACATACTGCATCTTTGCTCGCTGATAATTTCAGGGACATGGAGGCGTTGCGGAATGCGAATTATGAAGATTTGATAAGCATACCGGAGATAGGACCGGAGGTAGCGAAGAGCATTCTTTTGTTCTTCGAGCAGGGAAGCACGAAGGAATTGCTGAAAAAGTTGGAAAGAGCAGGGGTGAGGTATGAGAAGAAGGGAGTTAGGGTAGCAGAGGAAGAGGAAGTGAAAAAGGCTCTGGAAGGGAAGACGTTCGTTTTTACCGGGCGAATCTCTATGCCGAGAGAAGAGGCGAAGAGCATAGTAGTGCGGTTAGGAGGGAAAGTGGCATCGAGCGTGTCCAAGAGGACGGATTTTGTGGTAGCAGGAGAAGAAGCAGGGTCTAAGTTAGAACAGGCGGAGACGCTTGGTGTGAAGATAATAGATGAGGAGGAGTTCAGGGTGATGGTGAAGGAGGTTGTTAAAACTGTTTGAGGGTAGGGGCAGAGGGCAGAAAGGTGGTTTATGAGATGATAAACCTCGACATGGCACGGATTTTTGACGAGATTGCAGATATTTTGGAAGTGAAAGGAGAGAATCAGTTCAGGATAAGAGCGTATAGAAAAGCAGCCCGGACGATAGAAACGCTTACGCAGGACTTGAAAGTGATAGCAGAGCGAGGTGGAGTTAGCGAATTAAAGAAAATACCGGGGGTGGGAGAAGGGATAGCGAAGAAGATGGTGGAGATAGCAGAAACAGGGGATTGCAAGAAACACGTGGACTTAATGCGAGAAGTGCCACCGGGCTTGCTTGAACTCTTAGCCATTCCTCGTGTCGGTCCGAAGACAATAGCAAAGGTGCATGAAGAGCTTGGGATAAATAGTATAGAGGAATTGGAGGAATCGGCTAAATCGCACAAGTTGGAAGGGCTCCCTGGATTGGGTGCTAAGGTAGAGGAGAATATATTGAAAGGGATAGAGCAATACAGGAGTTATAAAGGACGTGCATCGCTTTCTAAAGCGCTTCCTTATGCGGAATCAATAGTGAACGAGTTGAAGAAGTTAGATGCAGTGGAGCGGATAACGATTGCGGGCAGTTTGCGCAGAATGCGTGAGACGATAGGAGATATAGATATATTGGTAGCATCGAAGCGACCGAAGGAGGTAATGGATGCGTTTACGAATCTTGAGGGCATCGAAGACGTGATAGGAAAGGGGGAAACGAAATCCTCGGTTACAATAAAAGGAATCAATGCAGATTTACGCGTGGTGGATGCCGTTTCATTTGGCGCTGCCGCTCATTATTTCACCGGCTCCAAGCATCATAACATAAGAATACGGGAATTAGGCGTGAAGAACGGGTTAAAGATAAATGAATACGGTATTTTCAGAGGCGATGAGAGGATAGGAGGGGAGGACGAGGGAGATGTGTTCGAGAGTGTTGGTCTCGCGTATATTCCACCGGAGTTAAGAGAAGACCGGGGTGAGGTAGATGCCGCTAAGGAGAACGGAATACCGAAATTGGTGGAAGAAAGCGATATAAAAGGCGATTTGCACGTGCATACGAAATGGAGCGACGGAAAGAACAGCATAGAAGCGATGGCGGAAACTGCTATTTCATCAGGTTATGAGTATATCGCAGTGGCAGACCATTCTCCTGCGGTAGGTATTGCCGGTGGGATGAATGATGAGAAAATAGCGAAACGGCAGGATGAGATAGACAGTGTAAACAAGAGATTTGAAGATGAAGGTGCTAATTTCAGGGTTTTATCCTCTGCGGAAGTGGATATAAAGTCAGATTTCTCTATGGATTTTCCCGATGAGATATTGAGGAAGTTGGATGTGGTCGTGGGTGCGGTTCACACTAAATTCTCTCAAGATAGAGACACGATGACGAAGCGAATCGTAACCGCAATGGAGAACCCTCACGTGGATATAATTGCGCATCCCACAGGTCGTATTTTAGGAAAAAGGGACCCGTATGAGGTGGATATGGAGAAGCTTATGGAAGCGGCAAAGGATACTGGCACGATAATGGAATTGAATTCGTTCCCTGACAGGCTCGACCTTAACGATATACATTGCAAGATGGCGAAGGGTTATGGCGTTTTGGTGGCAATCTCAACGGATGCGCATGATGCGATGCAGATGGGTGCTGTGATAAGGTATGGCGTGGCAACTGCTCGACGTGGATGGCTTGAAGCTAAGGATGTGGTGAATACGAGGGGGTTGGATGGAGTGTTAAGAGTGCTGAAAAGATAAGAAACTGAACCAGAAATTGTCTCTTAGTTAGCTACTAACAAGCAAGGAATAAGAAAAAGTATTGCGGATAGTGGTAATATAGTTAGGGATATAATGGAATAGGAGTAAGAAGTGGAGAGATTTATCGGAATGAACAAGATTCTCTCTTTTGGCAAGAATTGCAAGCATTTATAAGGGGGAGGAATTTATCTAATAAACCCTTATACCCTTCAAACTCCCTAATAACTCTTTCCTGCATATCGTAATCCTGATACTTATATGTGCTATGGAGTATCTCAAAAGTTTGTCCATCTGGTTGAATTTTTACAAATCGGCCATCTTTCACCTCTCCAAGTTTCCCCTCGCCCTCATCATACATAACAACTCCATCTACGTTAGAAAACTCGTGTCTTCTTCCTTCGCCGTTTTCAACTAAAACTTTGAGACTACCCCCTTTATGAACAGTTATATTACCGAATATTTCAAAAACAAAATCTTTCAGTTCCTTAAACCAATTACTTTGGATTCCTGGGGGCACAATGAATTCATTTCTTAAAGCTTTAGTTAGAGATTCTTCGATATCACTTATACAATCCTTTCCTTTATCTTGGACAAGATGGATTATTCCTGCTTTTAAGAGTTTTAATTTTTCTTCGGGTGTTAGATATAGATATTTTTCATAAATAATAGCAGAGATACCCAATAAATCATGAGTATGTTCTCTATGGTCTTTACCCCCAATCACGCGATCCATCCCTTCATGAATCTTTATACACGGATCTCCCAAGAGGATTTTACAAGCAATCCTGTGCTTTTCCCAGCATGTCATAATTCTAATTTCAAGGATGTGACTTATAAAGTTTTTGTTTGTAGCGGTTTTGGGACAAAAACATTCCAAAAAGCAAAAATATCCCTATAAGTGGAGGAATCCACCCAAAGAGAGGCGATATATGAATTGTGCCCCAAAGCCGTGTGTAACGCTCTTGTAGAAAATTTTGATGAATTTAAGAGATTGTTGCCATCTCAACGGATGCGCATGATGCAATGCAGATGCGGGATGTGATATGGTATGGTGTGGCAACTGCTCGACGTGGATGGCTTGAAGCTAAGGATGTGGTGAATACGAGGGGGTTGGAAGAAGTGATAGAGGTGTTGGAGAGGTGAAGAACAAAGCTAATATATTTCTACGAATTAAGTCATATAAATACATAACAAGTGTTAGGTGGTAAAGAATGAACACAGAAGAAGCCGTTGACAGGGGTATAGAATTTTTAGAGGATAAAGCGGGTTATTATACCCACAAATTGGAAAGTGTTAAATTAGAGGAAAACATTTGGGTTGTGAGATTTGATGTTGGCGCATTTGAAGAGAAGATAGCAGAAGTAAAAATAGATGACAAAACGGAAAGGATAACAGGATATGAACGACCTAAATAAGGTTCAAAGATACCTGAGAAGAAGAGATGAATATTATAATAATGCTTTAAAATATGCTGGAAAGGGAAAGTTTTCAAAAGCTTCTGAGCTCCTTTGGGGCGCTGTAACTCAATCGCTAAAGGCATTGGCAGCAATGCGGGATATAAATATAACCTCACATGCGTCATTCTTCAATTTTACACGTGATATTTCTAAAGAATTAAGAGATGAAGAATTTCACAAGTCATTTTTGTTTTTGAACGAGCTTCATAAAAATTTTTACGATGAAGTTATTGACCCAAAAGATTTTCAAATCTATCACAAAGAAGCAGAATCGTTTATACGGAAAATAGAAGAGATTGCCAAAAGAATTTAAGATGCCCGCGCCAAAATCTCTGCGATTCTACTGATTATATCGGCGCAAACAGTGCAGATTTCGATTTCTACGCCATAGCAGTTCACCGATTCGAAATACATAGCTTCTTTAGAAGAAGCACCAGCTAATTCCAGTTCTTCTTCTCGCAGTGCTAAACTCCGCAGTCCAAACCCTTCCTTTACCATATCCATTATCACTTCATCTATTGTTCGCTTACAAATCCAGCAACGCATTTCATCACACATTTTTCGTCGTCCATCCAATGATTGCCTGTTGAGATATGCACTTATTACCTCATATTTGGCTTGGCTCATATCACGTAAAAGCTTTTCGATTCTTTATGCTTTTTTGAGATTATCTGGTGTTTTTTTATAAGAATCGGAAAATTTATATGGTAAAAGGTCTAAATTTCAATGTATGGACACGCTAAAGCGTAGGAGGGACTTGCTTTGAAAATTCTTCTTGACGAGATGTATACAGGCATGAAAGATTATCTTGAAGCTTTGGGCTGGGATATTGAAACGGTTAACAGCGTAGCGTTGCAAGGCGCAGAAGACAATAAGATTATAGAATACGCTAAGGAAAACACATTGATAGTTGTGACTCAAGACGAAAAGCTGGCAGGCATAGCAGATCTAAAACAGGTCCAGTGCGTATTAATTTCTAAAAATATGCTTGCGAAAATGATCGATACTGAACTTAGAAAAAAATATCAAGACACATATAAACGTTAAAGCAGTATTAGCAAAAAGTTATTATCTTGAATTAAAGCAGTTGTAAACAAGGTCCCTAAAACGGATGCATCCGAATTTCATTCGGGTATGGACTGGTTGGGGCTGAAACGATGTGGAAAACCTCTTCGGAAAGTGTATAGAGCGAGAAGGTGGGCAAATATTAGGAGCAAAAGATAGCTCCACAGGGAACCGTCGGTTGGCCTGATTTTGAGAATGTTACGGGAGCTCGGTGCCGATGTAAAAATCCTGTTCTATGTGGACGGAAAGTGGGATGACCGCACTCGGATATGGCTTGATTAGATAGATCTTATACCGTTCTGTCCAGTGCGGGGTTCGTCACTTTTCTTCCTTTTAAAATGTTCTTTTGGTAAAGCTTTTCTTTCTAAGAAAAGGTTTGAATTAAAACGTTCTCAATTCCCCTCTAATCGCCATCTCCGTAATCTCCGCTATGTTTGAGAGCCAATCATCCATTATTCGTTCCACCTTCTTTTCCGCTACTCCAGGGTTTACACCGCTCTTCGGGACAATCTGAGCAGTTGCCACCTTCGGGTCATCTATCCTTCTGCCTATCTCCGAAAGAATTTTTATATACACCTCTTGAATTCCATCTACGCTATCCACGACATCGTTGGCTATTATATCGGCGAGCAAATTGTATATTTTACCGGTATGATTCACCGGATTTTTCCCCGGTGTTCCTTCCATGCTTATAGGTCGGTTTGGCGTGATAAGCCCGTTGCACCTGTTACCACGACCCGCAGCTCCATCATCTCCCATTTCTGCTGAGGTCCCGGTCACGGTGATATAGACCGAGTCGGGAGTGTCTGCCATATTTACCAGGGTATTTACTTCCCGTGTTGTATATGCTTCCGCTACGTCGCTCATGAATTCCTTTAATCCGTTCTTTGCATCCTGATAGTGCTCGTAGTCATCCACGTATTTGGAGACGAAAGCATCGCCAACCGTTAATGTTATCTTATCCTTTTCTCTAAGCGCCATCACCTTCATATCCTCGCCTATCGCTTTCTCCTTATTGCGGTATTCCTTCATCACCCGGTTTTCCGCGTTAAGAGCTATGGATTCAATCTCCGAAAGCGGAGCATGAGCAACGCCAAAGGAGGTATCATTCGCCATTGGTATTTCCCTATCCTTATCTCTAAAAACAGTTAAAAGGTCGAAAGAACCCAGTCCCAATTTGCTATCCACTATAACGTGGCTATCCACGTCCAAATTCCTTATGTTCCGCAGATATTCCTTCGCTGCTTTCACTGCTATTGTATCAACAGCGATTTCTTCGCCTTCAAATTCTCTCGTTGCTCGCCCGCCTAACAATACGTAAATAGGCGAAATAACCTCGCCGCCCCCATATCTCGGATTTGACCTGCCGGCAACGAGCTGCACTTTATCTGTGTTGTGATGCAATACCATTCCACACTTTCTTTTATACTCTTTGCACAACGCTACACTAACTGCTTCTGCGATACCATCGCATAAGCTGTCCGGATGCCCCAGACCTTTTCTTTCCACCATCTCTATCTCTTGCTCCTCAACAGGTTCCCTGCTTACGAACTCAACATTTATATTCCTCTTTATTGATTCACCCATTTTTACGCTCCCGTCTCAAACTTTCCCCAAAGGAGAGTTTGTTATTAAAGTTTTCTTTTTAAAGAAAAGTTTTTACTTTGTCGGAAATTATCGCACTGTTGCCAGCAGGGTCGTCTATTATTAAGGTCATGCTCGCTTCGCCAGACTTTATTTCCGCTATTCGGTTCAAAACATCCTCTGCACGCTTCTTTCTCGCACCTTCTACATCCCTGCTCAGCATCTTTACCACGTCTTCCACTCTCTTCAATACGCCTTCCACCGTAGAAATAAATGCCTCTCCTCTTTTTGGCTCTACGCTTACCCCCAACTCCGGTATCTCAATGGTTCCAAGCGAAGACCTTACAACGATTGCATTCAAATCCTCCGCAGAAGAAATCACCATCTCGCATCTTCGCATCTTCTCCTCCGACATCACCTTTACATCGGTAGAGCGATACCCACACGAGGAACAAACAGCGGTAAAAATCATTATTTCACCGAAGAAAGGAATTTCGTATGGTAAAAAATGCAATTCGCTTTCCGCTCCACAAATTGGACAGTTCTCTTTCACTTCACTGCAACTCCACTGCACAGACAGCCGAACTACTCCCCGCTCATTTTTTTCCGTTCTATCTTAGTTCCCATTGGTGCCACTATCACCTGGTAATCCCCAACGCCTGCGATGTCCCCCCCTACATCTAATGCCGCCATCTTCAGGTCTTTTATCGCTTTCTCTACCAGAACTTTGTCCTGCTTCGCCAGTGATATGTCCAGAATCAATATATTGCCCGCGTATATTTCCTTTTTCAATTCGGGAATATCGTATAAACCGGTCAATTCCGCGGTCTTTATGTACATCTTTACATCTTGTTCTTCCTTTAGCTCCGCCTCATATTCTTCTATGTCCAGATAATCCCCCTCATCCACTAATCCTTCCTTCTTCACAAATATCTTCCCTAAACCTTCTTTCATCCCCATTTTTTCTTTCACCCCATTAAATAATTATTATTCTCGTGTTCTAACATTAAAAATATAGGGGTAATCAATTAAAAGTATTGCGCATGTATGGCATGAAGTTCAAAGTTGCGAGAAAGACAGAGGGATGCACGAATTGTGGATTCTGTGAGTTGATATGTCGTTCTCACGAGATTTGCATTGGATGTTCTGCGTGTGTGGATGCATGCCCGTATGAAGCAAGGGGCTTAGAAGAAATCTCAGAGTCAGAGCAAAGAGAAGCAGTAAAAATAAGGGTGAACCATGAGAAATACCGCGTGCCTGCACGAATATCTGTGTTAAGCGCACTTGAGTTTATAGGGTTCACTTCAGTTATATATAAAGAAGGGGAACCAGGCGATACAGAAATTATTGCTCCCTGTCGAACCGGGGGATGCTGGTCGTGTGCGGTTATTATAAATGGGGATTTGAAGCCAAGTTGCGTAACACCCGTGGAAGCGGGTATGGAGATAATAACGGATAAGGATGCGATAGAGAATAAAGAGCCAAAAAGAGTGGTTTCCGGGTTTCAGGGGCATGCAGTAGGCGGGGTAGGCACGCCTCATTGGATAAAGCCAAGAACTTTTGGGTTTATGCTTAAATTCATAGAAGTCGCGTGTTTTTCGCATGGCTGTATATTAAGGTGCCCCACATGCCAGAACTGGGGGATCACTTATTCGGCAGCCGAAGAGCCGCTGTCGCCTGTAGAAGCGGCGAGGCTAACGAGCTATGAAAGGAGGAGATGTGGCGTGGATAGGATGGCTATATCCGGTGGCGAATCCACACTGAACAGAAGATGGCTTTTGGAATACCTGAAGGAATTGAAGCGATTGAACAGGGATAAAAAAGCGCGATTGCACGTGGATACAAATGCAGTTGTGCTAACCGGGGATTACATAGACGCACTCTTCCTCGCTGGCGCTACTGATATAGGGGCTGACGTAAAGGGCTTGGAGCTCGATACTTTCGTTAGAATCACGGGTATAAAAGAAAGCGAATTAGCGCAAAAACTTTTAGATACCGAATGGAAGGCTATTAAATACCTCGTAGAAAAATATTCTGATAAGATGTTTGTTGGCATAGGCATACCCTACAACGAGGCGCTGATTTCGCTTGATGAAATATATAAAATAGGGGAAAGGATAGCAGGATGGTCGCCGGATGTCCAGGTATGCGCCTTGGATTACCGACCTATGTTCAGGAGAATGGATGTAAGAAAACCATCTTATGAAGATATGCTCAAAGTAAAGGCGGTTTTAGAGGAGAGCGGTCTCAGGTGTGTGATTTGCCAAACTGAGTTCGGGAGGATAGGTCCGTGATTAATTGTTTTCCATCTCGCATTCCATGACATTAGATCGTTGAATTTTCGATATTTTTATTCACCGATTATTTTTTTTATGCACCTGCGACCTTTATATAGTAGTAATGGAAAGGTATAGGATAGAGAGGTAGATAAGAGAGAGGTTTAGACTTTTTTCTTGCATAATAAAAGATGGAATATTTTAGAGAGTTAGGCATTATAACGCCTATTTTGAGAGCGATAGAAGACGAACAGTTTGAAAAGCCAACGGAGATACAGGAGAAATCGATTCCTTTAATCCTTGCGGGACAGGATGTTATAGCAGGGGCAGCGACAGGTTCTGGTAAGACGCTTGCTTTTGCTTCTGGCATTATTCAGAACGCGGAGAGAGGAGAAGGAATCCAGGCGCTGGTATTAACACCAACGCGAGAACTGGCACAGCAAGTTGCAACCGCGTTAGCGGATTTTTCAAGATACACGCCGTTGAAGATCGTTGCTGTTTTCGGCGGTGTGTCAATCAATCCGCAGATTGAGCAATTGAGGTACGCGGATGTTGTTATAGGAACGCCGGGCAGAATATTAGACCATATCGGACGAAGAACGATTGATTTGCGCAGAGTAAATACGCTGGTACTGGATGAAGCAGACAGGATGCTGGATATGGGATTTATTGATGACGTGGAGCAGATAATACGAAAATGCCCGCGTGAAAGGCAGACGCTATTGTTTTCTGCTACCATTTCACGAGAGGTAGCGCGTCTTGCGCGGAAATACATGAACGAGCCTGTTCAGGTCGCGGCAGAGACGTATGTGGACCCGAAGAAGTTAACGCAGTTTTACTATGACGTCCCGGATAATATGAAATTCTCGTTGTTGGTTCATTTATTGCGACACGAGAAAGCAGGGCTTGTCATGGTCTTCTGCAATACAAGGAAGAATACGGACTTTGTGGCAAACAACCTCAAAGCGGCGGGGATAGATGCGCTGGCTATTCATGGTGGGCTTACGCAGGATAGGAGAAACAAGGTGATGAAGCAATTTCATGGACAGAATGTCTCTGTGCTTGTCTGTACTGATGTCGCGGCACGAGGGCTTGATATTCCCGGTGTCTCGCATATTTACAATTACGATATTCCGAAAGACCGCAATGATTATATTCATCGCATAGGGCGAACCGCACGGGCGGGCAAAGAAGGAAGAGCGATTAATATCCTTGCAAGCAGTGATTACGATAGCTTTAGACGAGTAATGAGACTCAAGGATGTGACTATAACAGAAGAGAAGCTGCCTGAGGTAAAGAAAGAGAGTATACGATGGAGAGAACGGCCGAAAACTGTTAGACCCGGGCATAGAGCTTATAGGCGATAAAGTATGGTGATAGCAGTATGTCCGCTGTTAGATGAAGTGCGTATTCTACCCAAATGCAAATTTGCGGCGCTTATCAGGGTCATCAAAACTAACCTCTTCCACCTCAAAATGTTCTGCGTCAAATTCTCCACCAAGCCACTCCAACATCTCTTCATATTCCTCATGATTGGGATTTTTGATGATTTCTAAAAGCTCTGCATATCCCCAGATGCCACCACAATCTTCAGGTGGGCATGCTCTTTTTCCTTTGATACATATCGGATAATCAACACCTTTCTCTCTGGGAAGTATCTTTTCCAATTGTATTTTGTGCTCCCATGTATCACCGAAATCATATACATAATCTGCCGTGCGATTTTCCATAGAAAAATAGTCGGCTATTTTTTGTTTCCGTCCTGAAAGGACTTCTCTACCAAATGCTTCATCATCCGGAGCTGGGATTCCTATATTCTCCTTTAAACCAGTTGATGGATTGACTATTTCGAATTCATGGAGATGATAATCTGACCACCCCATAGCGTCTTGAATGGCGACATGTAAGTCCCAAAATGTATAATTTCCGGGACCTGTATCCGCCGCCAAATCGGTGGTCTAATACCCTTTAGCGTAATTTTAAATTGGTACACCTTGTTGAATTTCTTTTTCATTGTGATTTTTCCTTATCTTGATTGGAATGTTTTTATCTTTTATACTTTTTTGGTATTTGGAAGATGCATTTCGGCTAACGTTTTCGGTGTAAAAGAAGTTCGGCGAAGCCGAATTTGGACGGAGTGAAGTGTAGTCTTTTACACCGCGTTATACGCTGTGCCGTGCTGATATGAAATATCATTTCTAAACTAAAAATCATCTCTTTCTTCTTCAATTTTTGCTCGCTCAATCTGTCGATCCAATGAGGATATATACTCATCAATCCATCGTTTTACGTTCTCGTTATCTTCTTCTCTTTTGAACTCAAGCAACTGTTGTTTTTTTTCCTGATAGTGTAAACTTGCTGGGCCACTCCAACCTTCTGTTGAAAAGTTTGCCATTAAATTCCTTCGCACATCTTCTCGTGTACCATATCGCATAAGCACTTCTCGTGCTAAGCAGATTTTTCCCTCCTCTCGAAAAAGTTTTTTAGGAACAAAACTGGCAAGATACCATGCACGATTTTCCACATCTTCATCAACCCACCCCAAAATTTTCTCCAAATGGATCATCGGCAATGCTCCTTCCTCTCCCCTTTCAAAAAATCCGCGACCTCGCAGCCATTCTTTTATATGAAACGCCCGTGAATCTATTGGCGGACCTAAATATCTTGTGACCCGCATCCAGACCTCTTCAGGATATAGCCGTGTGATTTCGTTGAGCACAGCTTGAGTTTGTGAGCGGAAACCATCGAGGATGGTATCATCTTCCCCAAAGTGCTCAAGCATTTTGTCCGCAAGTTCTAGACTCTTTCTAGGATAAAGTTGCACAAAAGATTTCCCTATCTCAGTCCAATAATAGTCATCCATTTGATCACGTCTGCCTGCTTCAGGTTTTTGAAATAGTAACTGATGCGTCAATAATTCCAGTGTTAGTTCTTCTGGCAAAGTGTGTTTAGACGCCCTACTAAGATAGTAAAAATGGTAAAAACCCAACGCAATAGAGACGGCGTAAGTGTCTGAACTATCAAGTAAAAACTTAATCCAGTTGTTGAAGACATGCTTGGACAGATTTAGAATATCGTTTCCCCAACCAAACATCCGAAAGTGACTAATACCAACGATGCCTTTTTCTGCGAGATCGATGATACGCAAAAGCGCCTGATCAGTCATCCCTGATCGCCACGTCAATTCAGGGACCAAGACATTTAATTTTTTGTCTTTCGTAAGGGCATCCAGTTGCTTTTCCCACATCTCTTGTTTTTTCTCAAAGATGGCACGGAAATATCCATCAAGTAAATAGGCGCTTGCATTCTCGACTGCGTTTCGTTGCGCTTCGAGAAGTGTCGGCAAGAGCGAAAAATCTTTATCTCTCTTTCCCAGTTCATATCCAAAGCGGTAACCATTCTGTGCTTCGGTTGTCATCAGCCAGTTTAACTCTGGTTGCAACAAGTTGATATTTTCAACTGCTTGCCGGGCAAATTCTTCGATTCGCGGTTGTGCTTGGTCTACCTGATTACCTTCTTCGTCAAATTTATCTTCAAAAACACGCATACCAACATAGCGTTTCATTAGTGATGAAAAATCGCCCCCGGTGAGTTCATCTTTAAGCTGTCCCCAACGCTGCAGGATTTGGGGTGGTAACTCCTTTCCATCATAATGGAGAATACGGATGACCTCGACAAGTACATTCTTTTTATCTACATAGGGTTTTTCTGTTAATTCGTTCACTGTGTCAATGACCATGTCTGCTAAGTTCTGAATTCTTCCCAATCCTCTGGAGCGATGAAGGAGAATACTAATCGCCTGTTGCTGTTCATCTTCCGGTAAATTATCTAATTGTTCACGTAGCAGTTGCCATACTTGCCGATATGCATCAAATAACTCTCCGTATGTTTTTGGCATCCAAAGCTGAGGTTCTTTTCGAAGTCCTTGTCGCTCAGCTCCAGTGTGGCGGACGAAATGCTGTGACTCCAATGCCTGATCGCAGGCACGCAAAGCGAGCACTCGTCGCTCTTTTGAGTTAGAGCCCAAAGCCTCTTTAAGAATTGGTAATCGTTCTTGTGGAGATGCTTCTGTCGGAGCAACGCGTCCATATCCAGAAGAAAAGAGTTCTGCAAAAACACCACTGGCGTTATTTGACCATGTTTCGTTCTCTGCTTCACCAAGAGCTAGGAGTAATCTTGCCGCATCTGCAAATAATTCTTTCCACATTGCAATCTTTTCAAGCGCCCGAATTACTTCTCTACGACCTGTGGTAAATTGCAAAAGATCCTCTTTGGTCCATGTACCAACAGTTCTTTTGAGACATTCTAATGCTGATTTTGGGTCAGCCTCAGCTAAAGCTAGAAATAAACGCGCCCCTTGTGTTGTTTTTAGATAATTAGTTTTCATTTTGGAACGGACCATTTTCTCCGAGAAGTTCTTTAACAATACGGGTGGCAACCTTAGATTCCGCCGCATATTTGAACATTTCATAAAACCATTCAAGTAGTGTTGGGGGTAAGTCTTCAGAAAAATCTTCTAAATTGAATGTAGAACCATAGGTATCCCACCACTCAGTCCACAGCTCAATATGGAGCAATTTAGGTGTGATATAGAGCCTATTTTCACCCTGAAGAATTTTTCGTGCTTTTAGCTTATTTATGATCTCTTGAAACCTTGACCAAGTGATTTGTGGATCTCCTTGATTGACTATTTCAGCTATGGCTTGCGCTTCGGCGACAACAGATCGCCCATAACCAAATCGTTTAAAAAGTGCGATGTGCCGGAGGACTAATCGTCTCTGTTGTACTTGTTGACTATCAGGATCATCCCCACCTACAACATAGCGATCCCAGATATTAACTGTATCTGGAGGTTTCAACAAATCATCGGGATTATTTTTTAAATTCAATCCAATGACATGCGCCACTCTGGGAGAACCGCTACACAATTCTGGCCATCTATCCGCTTGATCTTTAGGAATATTATATCCCTGAATTATGCTGCTTACCTCTTCGTTGTCCAACGGTGGTGTATCGAAGTAGTTTATGTTGCCAGCAGTATCATCGTATTCATTATAGATTGAGACGAGTTTAATTCTTGGACCGCGATATTTAAGTTTATTCCAGATATATGATCTACTATCTGGATCGCATTCATCAATAACTATGATTACAGAAAATTGATTGTCATCTCTTAAAATCTCGTTCATTAGGTCACTATCTCTAAACTTGCTAGCAGCATCGCAGTAAATAACAAGTGCTCGCAAATCGTCTGCGCGTGTTGCTTCTAAAACAAGTCTCGTTTTACCAATTCCAGCATCACCCCACACATGTATATGGACTGCCTCGCTGTTTTTACGCAGTTCATTTTGCATATTTGATATGAAATCTTTCTGCGCTTGTCCTGCTTTAAATTCTTTCTTCATTTCACCATCTTGAGACCAACTTTTGTGTGTCTGAAATCTTGCTCTCTCTCGCTCATTGACTTGCAACGCTAATGATGGAAACGGTTTGAGGAAGCCAATAAGGTTGTTTTGTCGCCATATTTCAATCTTTGCTTTATCGTATTTCTGATCAATGCTGGTCAATTTCCCCTTGAACTTATTGATGAGTTGGTCATCTTTGGTTTCTGGATTATCCCAACCAAATAGCACGACAACCAATGTTCCGTTTTTGTCTAAACAAGACTTGACTCGGATTTTAAGTTCGGTAGACCTGTCCTTAAACAAGATTTTTTTAATATGACTATCGTCGCTTAGAGAAAAGTTACCAGTTTTAATTTGGTAACGAGTCAGATCTTGTTTGATGATTCCCTGTCCACCGTTCACCTGCATATGTTGTACTTCGGCATCTATACCTCCATCTGCAACAGTAATTGCACTCGGTACATTGGTAAGATTTTTTCCGATTCCAAGAACAGTCGCTTCTGCCCAAAGCAATTCACGGAAAAAATCCACCGCTTCTTGGGGGCTCAGGCGTTCCAAATGTTCATTCTTGACGGTGAGAATTGTCTCCATATCCGTTTTCCCATTAACTTTTCCCTATTTTGACACGGGATTGCGTATAACGTTTCTCGCATATACGACGTTGCGATCGAATGGTGCAATGTCCCGATGGGCAAGCACCGAAGGTGTGCAGCGTGTATGCCGTGTTATCTGACGTCTGACATCGTTGAAAATGTCACTCTTCCTTTAGTCTTGAAACTATTTTGTAGTTTCGTTTCTTTTCATTATTCCGCAAGTTTTGAAAGAAGATGTGCAGGTCATAATTTGCTTGTTTTGCAAGCTCTTCACCTGCTTTGCGGATATCTTGAACAATTGGGTCTTTCCACATACTTACACCTCCATTAACTCTTCTGGTGTACAAATAATTACTTGAGCCATTTTCTCAACCTTGTCGTTTAATTCCAGATGAGGAAAATCTTTTAGCTCTTCCAACCTTCTTTTGGCAGCCTCTGGGTCACCAAAACTGGCTTCTTCAATTACAATTTCAGAGATGAAAACGTTGTATCGCCTCATAGCTATAGGCCACCACTGTCGTGTAATCTCCTGATGAGCAAGAACTATGATATCTCGATTGGGTTTAGAAGTATAATAGCTTACAACTGTTGTCTCAAGATATATTGATTCTTTCATTGAGATATCTTTTGTATTATCGCTATATAAAGCCAGATGGCAGATAACGGTTTGAGCATACCAGAAGTTGCCGTAGCGCAGCGAAGGCAATTTGGGTGGAGCGACGAAGGAGCGGAACCTGGTATGCTCTGTTAGGCGCTGTGCACTTCTTTCTCGATTTCATCTTTTTACCTCTGCCTGGACAAATCGCTCAATATCAAATTCTTTTACTGTTTTAAGTAAATCAAGGTCAACCAATTTTGAATAACGTTCTTGCATCTCCACTGAATCAATATCTTCAATAAGAGTAAGGGAGTATTGGAAAAGATAATCTTTCATATCTGCCGGATCCAAACCAAATATAAAGACAGGATTTTTCTTTTTAAGCATATATTTAGCGAGTCTTTTTATACCATCATGGATGTATTTACCATTAATAAAACTCTTCAGGATATAACTAAAGACAATTTTACTCCCAGGAGCAGCCTGTGCTACATATTTGAATGTACTATCATTCGCTTCTTTTGAGATATATTGTGTAACTGCTTCCCAGATAAAAAGAGTCTTAGAAGTCAAATTGTATCCTGCCTTTTTTAATTCAGCATCAAGACTTTGCTTCTGAAAATCAATGGGAACATAAGCAACATGATCTGGAAGCTCTCCTAATATTTTTTTCATTTTTTTAATTTTCTTTTTTATTACTGTTGGATGGTCAACTTCAAAGTAACGTATCTTTTCTATACCTGGAATATAATACGCACGGCAATCTATTCCAGAACCCAGGTTGACAACTGTCTCAACTTCCTTTTTTGTAAGACTATCTTTTAATATATCATCTACATAACGTTCGCGGCAAAAAAACCATCCCATGAATCCAGGAAAAGCTTTTTCTCTCGACTTTATAATGGAATCACGTTTTTTAGGATTACGCATGAGAATAATAAAAAATCTATAAAGTAGTGGCAACAATTTTTCAGAATATGGGTCTTCAAAAAGTCGCTTTTCTTTTGGATATGACATCATTGCAGCTCTTGTCCAAGCAACACCGACTCCTGTTTTAATTGCTTTCATAAATACCCTCCTCATTATATTAGCATGGCGCCTAACGTTCTCGGTGTATGCGAAGTTGCCCAGTAGGGCAATTTGGGTGAGCCCAAAGGGCGAACAGCATACACCGTGTTGTCCGAACCCGTAAGGGTTGAAGCGTAAGCGGAAAGTGCCAGAGCCCGCCTGAATTTCGACAGATCATAGTACAGTCTATTTCGTTTTATTCTGAATATATCTTTTCTGTAACCATTCTATGAACCTGTCAACCGATGCTAGTGTTTTTTGTCTTTCAGATTCTCCTGCTATGTCCATTCCGTGTGTATGCAGATACCCACTTCCATGAGAGATAGCAGCAATAAGGTATACTTCACCAAATTCTGGTCTATTCCCCCTGATTAGAGGAATACACTCCTTCGTCTTTTCTGTTAGTGCACGAAATTCTGAAACTTTCTTTTCTCCACCAATGTCAGTAAGCACACCAAATTTGTTGATGTCCTCCTCGGTTTGTGTTACATCCAATGGATATGGTCCAGAATGCTTATCTGTGTCGCCTGTGGTTTGGGCATGAAATTCTTTCCATAAGAGGGTACCACGAAAAGGTAATAGTTTTTTCATTTCTTCTACGTAGACAGCATCACCATATAGTCCAATTTTTGAGGGTAGATAAACCTCTCCCTCTACTAAAGGAATCTTCTCTCCTTTATTTTTTACATCCCAACCATAGAACAATGGGAAACCTCCTGCGCATACAAATATTCCTCCGGTAAAGATATAGTCCTCAATGATACTGAAAATCACCTTTTTCTTAATATCAATTTCTGGATAAACCTCACCGAACGGATTAATTACTGCTGAGTATCTGTTAGATATCTGCGATGCTGAGATAAATTCAACATCATACTTTGCATTTCCATCATCTGTTTGTAATCTGCCGAGATGTTCATGCCATTCAGCGGATGAAATAGAAGTCGATGGAGATTCGTTACATTGAACTTCATTACCTCTATCTTCTGAAACGTGGCCATTGAGAATAGCTATTTTAATCGGAAAACAAAGCTTTATGGATCTTTCGATAGTATCTAATAGCGTGAGCATTTCTTCTGTGTCACTCAAAGCATAATTTGCATCACGTTCTGAGAATGCTATTTTCGGCGGTAGACCTAGATTTTGAAATCCGTATCTAGTTAAATTACGAGATTGTTGCAACCAACGATCCGATATTACCATTGCTTTAGCAACTTTTTCCTTTAAATATGGTGTCTTTTGCCCTATTCTCTCCAACTCTGCGCCTATATAATGTTCCCGTTTATATTCGACATCCATGAACTCAAGCATCGATTTTCCCGCGAACTCAATACCCTCTTGGGTCCTGATAATGCATTCGGGGTATCTATAATGCAATTTCTGTTTCCTTGCCTCTCTTAGTGCACGTCTTGCTGTA
Source organism: Candidatus Methanophagales archaeon (assembly GCA_017883965.1). Lineage (GTDB taxonomy): Archaea > Halobacteriota > Syntropharchaeia > Alkanophagales > Methanospirareceae > JAFNKG01. The sequence goes on from JAFNKG010000009.1 coordinate 29,079, forward strand.
GCTGAATAATAGAGAGCTTTTTCAATAGTTGTAACCATATATTTGCACCACCATTTTCTTCCCAAAGTGAAGGTAATGAGATATTCTCTCTAATAGAGGGACGGGCTCTGGCATTTCGGACAACTTCGGTATATCTGCAGTATTGCATATATCACTCCAATTTGGCATTATATCCGCATTGCGTATACCCTTCCATTTTGGTATTATATCCGCAATATTGCGTATATATATCCCTCTGAATGAACCTCCTATCTCCTTGATTTTCCTTCTTTTCATCCTTTTACACCTCCTCCGTTCTCTTTCTCAAACAAATTATCTAATGGGCTTTTTATCTTCCCTATATCCTTATTACTCACGTGAGTATATATTTCTGTCGTCTTCGAACTTTTGTGCCCCAATAGTTCTTGAATATACCTCAAATCTACGCCGCTTTCCAATAAATGTGTTGCAAAACTGTGCCTTAAAGAATGAACGCTAACTTCTTTCCCTATCTTTGCTTTTTCAGAAGCTTGCTCAAAAATTGCCTGAACTGTCCTCGTGGATATGTGCTTTTCAGGCTTTATTCCCTTCCAAAACATCCCCAAAAACTTTTATCTTCCCTTCCTTACACCATCCCCAGCCCTTCCAGCACCCTCCTCAACTTCTCCACGTTCTCTTCACTCAACGCACCCAGCGGCAGCCGTACATGCCCTGCCGGCAGCCCCATCATCTCCGCTGCTTTCTTCACAGGTATCGGATTCGTCTCCAAGAACATCGCCTCAAACAGCGAAAACAGCCGTATAGTAATCTCCTTCGCCTTCTCCACTTCACCTTTCAACATCGCATCCACCATCTCGCACATCGGCTTCGGTGCGATATTTGCCGTTACCGAAATCACGCCCTTTCCACCTAAGCTCATTATAGGAAGCGTGAGGAAATCATCACCTGCAACGACGGTGAAGTCCAACCCCTGTTCCGTGACCGACCTTATAATCGCTCCTACCTGTTTCAAATCGCCCGAAGCCTCCTTCACTCCTTTTATGTTCTCCACCTCTGCTGCAAGCTCTACCTGTGTTCCTGCACTTACATTTTGACCCGTTCTCGAAGGTATGTTATACAAAATCAAAGGAATCTCCACAGCATTACCAATTCTCTTAAAATGCTCCTTTAGCCCTTTCACATTCGGTTTGTTGTAATAAGGCGTAATCAAGAGGCAAGCGTCAGCGCCCGCATCTTCCGCATATTTCGTGAGCTCTATCGCCTCCTTTGTGTTATTCGACCCCGTCCCTGCTATCACCGGCACCTTTGAACAGTCCACCACCACATCTATCACTTCCTTATGCTCTTCATGCGAAAGCGTTGCGGATTCGCCAGTCGTGCCACACGGGACTATCCCCGCTACGCCGCCCTCTGTCACATATTCCACAAGTCCCCTCAAACCTTCCTTATCTATCTCGTCATCCTTTGTAAACGGCGTTATAAGCGCCGGATACACACCTTCTATCTCCATCATTTCGACTCACTCTTCTTTTTATGTGTTATATATCCCGCTATTCTATTTCTTACTCCCTTGCTCTCTATATTAGTACGCTCCTCCACTATTTTCTTATTCACGTCGAAGTCATCAGTGAACTCCTGCACGTCCCTCAGCAACTGTTTCGCCAGCTTCTTTATATAGGTTGGTTTAATCGTGCCCACTGCTAATCACTCTCTTCTTTTTCACTTTCTGTTTCCATCTCCTCTATTTCTTCTCCCTTCTCTCTCACGTCACTCACGCCTATCATCAAAAACACTGCTCCGACTAACAACACGAATATGCCGATAACTCCCAATATAACCACTAGCACCTCTTCTTGGAAATACCATATTCCAGCTACACCTAAAGCAGCTAATACGAGTCCTAACAATATTTCTCCATATCCTTTCATTTTTTATACCTCTTCACCTCCTCATAATAAATTCGGCAGTTTCAGGCTTGTATCTCCATTCCTCTGGTAAGACCTTCTCCCTTCTATAATACTTCACAAGCCTTCTTATCTTCGATTCGGTTAACTGTAGCGCTCTTTTATTATGGATGTCTTTCTTATTCACTTCAATATGCTTTCTTATCCGAAGCGCTTTTCGCATCAAATTCAGGAGGTCTTCGGGTATCTCACCTGCGATATTCTTTTCCTTTAATATCCCCGTTATCTTTTTTCTCGTAACCAGTGCAACGCTCGGCACGCCGTAGCTGTCCCTCAGTATTATTCCTATTTTACTCGTCGAAATCCCCTGATTATACAGCTCAGCCACCTTTTTCTCCACTTCTTCTGCTGTCATCTCCACCCATTCAGGCGCTGCTTTCCTGAGCTTGAAGCTAAATGGTCGCTTGGAACCCGATTTTCCTCTCCTTCTCGCATACATCCTCGCCATTTTCCTTCTCCCAAAGCCCTCTATTTGTCTTTGCCTGATTACCTTATCTTCACTTCGTATATAAATATTTTAGGATATTTCTCGTCATCAACTTGAAGAGGCGCGGATGCTTTAAGAACTCACGAAATACGACTGAGGGATAGTCCATATCTCCCTCCCTTTTTATGTGTTGCAATACCTTCTCTTGTGATAGCGTATGGAAAATCGTATCGAAGTCCTTGTCGCTAATTACACACCTTAACCTGTGAACCTTCAACCCAAACGCTATTTCCTTCCCTATTTCCTTCTGCCATCGTCTTTCATACGAACTCAGCACCTTCATATCCCCCGTCAGACACGCTTTTGCTGCTGTCTCCCCTGCTATCTTACCACATTTCATTCCATAATACACACCACCGCCGGTGATTGGCTTGACCTGAGCCGCGGCATCTCCGACCAGCATTATCCCTGTCTCTTTATCTATTCTTACGGTTTGCCCTCGCCCTTGCCCTCGCAAGCCTGCACCTGTACCTACACCTACCGGAATAGGGATTGTCCCGGCAGTAATATTTGAGCTGGTGCCTTTGTATTTCTTCGCTATAACCGGATGCTCCGCTAAATTTCTTTTTAAGAATAGCAAAGGATTGGGATGTGGTGAAAACCTTTTGTCTATGCAGAGACCGATTCGAGCAATGTTTTCAGCTCCAAGGGGAATAGCCCATGCGAAGAAGCCCGGTGCAATGTTTTTACCCACGAAAATCTCTGCAAAAGCATCATCTATTTCATATTCTCCTTCTATTTGCACGCAGTTCAGGTAGTTTTTTGCGACGTTCAGCCCCGCCATTTTCGCCACTGCGCTCTTCACACCATCAGCGCCAATGACTGCGCTCGCTCTTATTTCCTTTTCTCCATTCGCAGTGGCAGTGGCAATGGTTATCGTTAGCTTTGTCTCCCCCTCTCTTTTCTTTACACTTTTAACTTTGCTCCCCAAATTTATCTCTGCACCTTCCTTCTGCGCCTCTTTCGCCAATTCCTTATCAAAAATATCTCGTCTTATGGCAAAAGCCCTCTTATCCGGAGATTCTACCCTTAGTTCATACGAATGCGAGTGAACAACAGCCCCTTTTATTTCACAGTTTATGAATGATTTACTATCGCTTATTTCGCTCTCTTCTACTGCTCTTTTGCTTATAAGCCCTGCACATTGAACTGGCACACCTATTTCTGCGTCCTCCTCTACAATCAGCGTAGAAGCGCCTTCCTTTGCCGCATATTTCGCAGCCATGCAGCCTGCCGGACCGCCCCCTACCACGACAACATCATATTCGAGCATAAACATAACAAATATCCAATCCTTTTATATTTGAAAACACTAACATTGAAAAGAGATGAAAGCGAAGAAAATAATAATAAAAGGGAAGGTTCACGACGTAGGTTATAGACTATTTCTGCTGACCGAGGCAGAAAGCATGTTCATTGAGAATTTCGATGCAAGGAATATTGTTGTAAATGGTGAACAACATTTGATTGTCAAGGTTGGTGGACCGGAAGAGAAGATTAACAGATTTGTGGAGTTTGCACACTCGAATTACCCTCCTGAGGCTTCGGTTCTTGCCGTAGATGTAGAGGACTATCCCGAAGAGATAAGGAGCATTGATTCTTTCAGGCAGTCTTTTATGGTCTCACAGTTAGCGAAGATAGCGCAGGTAGGTGCGGGAATGCTTAGAAAACAAGATACGTCGCTGGAGAAGCAGGATATGATGCTGGATAGGCAGGATATGATGCTGGATAGGCAAGATATGATGCTGGAGAAGCAGGACGAAACGATAACTGCGATACGGGAGGAGAGCGAAAAGACAAGAGAAGTTATTAAAGGAAAGATTGAGGAAGATGTTGAATGGCTTAAAGCGGAAATTATTGAAATAAAAACGACCCTTGGCAAAGTAAAGGAGAGGGTTGGAATGGTTTGAAAATCAAGGTGATGAAAATGAAGTCTAAGCAACCGAGAAAACAGAGGAAAGCGAGATATAATGCACCGTTTCATATAAGACACAAGTTCATGAGTGCGCCTCTTTCCGAAGAACTGCGGGATAAATACGAGAAGAGAAGTTTTCCGCTGAGAAAAGGGGATACGGTAAAGGTGATGCGGGGAGATGATAAAGGTAAAGAAGGTAAAGTAAGGTCCATAGACATGAAGAAGGAAAAGATAACAGTGGAAGGCGTTGTTGTTTCAAGGTCTGATTTATCTGAAGTGCCGCGACCCATACATCCCTCGAATGTCGTGATAACTAAGTTAGAATTAAAGGATAAGGTAAGGGAAAGCGCATTGGGTAGATAATTGTGAAGACTTTTGCTTTGCTTTGTATTTTGCAATATTATCCGCTTCTTCCCATCACTTCCTCATGTAGCGCTGTCGTTCTCCTTATAGAAGGATGGGATTCGCCTAATTTATCTTTTAAATTCGCTATTGCGTGTTCTATGCTCGTTCTTCTCCAGCCATCAATCAAGTTGTCGGCATGCGCTACTATTTTCTCTTCCGTTGTCTCGGGCATGAAATCCACAGGTGGTAATCCCACTTCTTTTGCTTCCTCTGCTGTTATTCCCGCACCTACGTGCCTTTGAATTATTCTCACCACTTTCTCTTCCAGCCCTAAATCCATCGCTATTTCTCCACCCACGAACCCATGGTCCACACCATGCGAACGAACTCTGCCTATGTCATGCAGCAAAGCCCCTCTAAAAACCAAATTTTCATCTACACGGTTATAATGATAATGACGGCGAACAATCTCCAATGCAAATTCAGCAACTACAATACAGTGTTTGATAACACCTTCGTCACACCCAACCCCCCGCAGTAACCTTATGCAATCGCTTCTTATCCTCTCCTTATCTTCTTCTTCCACTTCTCTATCTCTTCTATCCTCTCCTCTAACTCTTTTATCAAATCACCGTTATCAAAATGTTCAAAATTTGACTCGCATTCATCACACCAGAAGTCCTTCTCTATCGCTTCTTCAAATAAAACACGCTGACATTTGCACTGGTAAAACACCCCTTTTCTTTCGTATTCAAGTTTACTTCTTAAATCCTTTAACCCGCCTTCCGCTTCTTCCTCCATTATCTTCTTGACGTTGTCACGATTGAAGCTCCACAAATATGTAATCCAGCCACTATTATCATCGCGTTCCGTCCTGTATTCCGCTATCCTGTTCTCATACAACGTGTACAGGACTTTTCTTACAGAAGTGAGTTTGGTATCGCTTAGCCTTGCTATTTCCTCATCGGTTATTTCGCCCTCAGGGACATTCGCCATTATCTTCACTCCATCTTCCCCTATCATCTTCCGGAAATATTCCTTCACCACGGGATTATTTGACTCCAGCATCTATGACTCCTCCCCACATTTATTATAAATAGAACTTTAGATAAAATTAAACTTTCTCTTGTAAAGCACTCGTTTATCATCTCAGGGTAAATAAAAGAAAAACTTTTTTCTTTGGTAACGTTTTCCCTTTTTTGACGGGAGTAAAGTTTAAAGATGGCAAAAGCAGTAATTCTTGCAGGTGGCTATGGAACAAGGCTCAGACCGCTTACGTTCACCACGCCGAAGGTTATGATTCCGCTGGTGAATAAGCCTGTAATCGGGTATATAGTAGATTATCTGGCAGGCTATGGCTTGAAGGACATCGTTATCACCACAAACTACCATAGAGAGCAAACGATAAATTATCTCAGTAGGAGAAATGATTTGAAGCTTTCATATCCTGAAGAACCCACGCCCTTAGGAACCGCAGGGTCGGTAAAAAACGCTGGAATTACTGATACAACCCTGATAATACAGGGCGACAACATCACTGAGATAAACATAAGAAAGGTGATGAAAATTCACGAATCGCATGGCAGACTTGTGACCATTGCCCTTTTACCCGTGCCTGATCCGTCCTTATACGGGATAGCCGAGATAGAATCCAACGGTAGGATAAGGAAATTTAAAGAGAAACCATCTCCGGGTGAGTGTTTCTCAAATCTTGCGAATACTGGCTTGTATATTATAGAACCCAAAGCGATGGATTACGTTCCAGAAGGGAGCGCATTTGATTTCTCCAAAGACTTATTCCCCATACTCGTAGCGAAAAACGAGGTTTATGGGTGCGAGGTTGATGGATTCTGGACTGATGTCGGTAATATAGAGGGCTACATGGAAGCAAGCAGGTGGATACTGGAGAAAAAGGGATTTGAATGTGCAGATACCGCAGAGATAGAAGATAGTGAGATTCAGGGGAACGTTGCCATTGGCGAGTATGCAGTGGTAAAGGAGTCATTGATACGCGGTCCTGCTGTGATAGGCAACCATGCAGAGCTAATAAAAAGCAAAATGCACGATTCTGTGGTATTCCCTAGGGTGAATTTGCGTGAAACCACGCTAAATAATAGCGTGATTGCTGAGGATACTGTGATAAAAAAAGCGGAAATAACAGATTCTATCATTGGTGCAAGCTGTGAGATAAAAGCCTGTTGCAGAGGCGGGAATAAAAAAAGCGAAAACGCTTTCTTTTAGACCACTTCATAATTTGAAATCATCCAAATGAATATCCATGTCCACATCCACCACATCCAGTTCCTTCACTTCTGCCTCCGCTCCGAGCAACTCGCTTAAACTCGGCTTCGTTCTTCCTCCGTCACCCGATACGAGTTCCTTTATATACAAGCCACCATCGCATTTTATTTCAAGAAAGGAAATTGGCGCTTCAAAAGAGACCAATCTTGCACTGTATATTTTTCTTTTCCTTACCAAATCTGCCCTTCTGTGCAATACTCGCGTTGGTGTTCTCTGTTTTATCACGGTACCACTTAGCTTAGTTATAGCATCACGTAAATCCTCTTCTCTTATCTTCGTTTTTAGCTCCACTTCGACCCTGTAAGTCTTACCAGCCTTAACATCTTTTATCTTTGCTACCATCCCTCTTTTCACATATTGAAGATCTGTCACTTCTACTTTACCCTCGTTCTCTTCTTTCACTTTCTCCTCTAACACCCGCAAATCCAGTTTCCTCCGTCCTGGCTCCTTTATCTCTACCACAAAAGGGCGACCTGAACCGAGCATTCGAGCATCTATGTCCTCTCTCCCGCAACCGTGCAACACCATCTCTTCACCTTTGAACTCTTCCAATATAGAGCCACTTATCAGTTCCTCGACGGATTCCGCATACATCTTCCCGGTGAAATTGCACCTATCGCAGCCCCTGCCCCTGCACTCACGGCATAACCATCGCGTTTGTGGTATCCCTCTTTTGAACTTCCTGTATCTACCGTAAATGAAAACCGAGTTTACCTGCAACTCCACCTTTTCAGTCCACAAATTCAGTATTACCACGACCTCGGGCATTTCAAAATCGGCTATTTTCCCTGTCTCGCTTTCTATTCGCTTTCCTACTTCTCTATTCAACTCAGCCTTCAACGGCTCGGCATAAGAAGCACCTGCAATCTCCCACATCAACTCCTCGTTCTCCAGAAGCATCCCGCTTACTTTTGTGCCCACCAGGAAGGAATCGAATTCGTATCCCTTCAGCGCTCCTAATGCTTTTGACACATACTCCTCTAAATTTTCAAATAGACCATTACATACCCAGCATTTACCTTCTTTTAGCTCCTCGCCTTTCTCTTTCAAAACTTCTTTCAGTATCTCACCTCTTTTCTCGTTTGATACCCCGGAAGAAATCTTTGCAAATTGTCTGCCAAGGCAATGGTCGCAGATAGGTCCTTCTTCTGTTATTTTTCGTGCTGTTTCTACTATATCTGCTTTTTCTAACTCTCCAAAGTTCTCTGCTCTCATTTCTCGCCCGGTATTTTTGATTAGCTATATAGTAGATATACATTAAAGGACAATTATTAAGTGTTGAAGAGGGGAATTGGAAGAGATGAGAAAAGAAGTTTCAAGGTTATGGGAGCAAGCATTAGAGGACCTTGATACTGCAAAGAAACTGTTAGAAGTGGAGAAATATTATGCCTCTGTATTCTTCTCCGAGCAGGCTGCGGAAAAAGCATTAAAGGCATTATTCATGGGAAAGAAGAAGAGAGCGGAGTTCACTCACGATTTGACGGAATTGGCTGAGAAACTTAACGCACCGGAAGATATATATGAAGCTGCGGCAGAACTAAGCCCTGACTATACCATAACAAGGTATCTAAATGCCGCAAATGCAGTTCCTGCAAAGTTATACACGAGAAAATCCGCTGAAGTTCATTTAAAATACGGAGAGGAGGTGATAGAATGGGTAAGAAGGGAATTAGCATCAGGGGTATAGAACACCTTAAGAAAGTGCTAAAAAATTCAAAATTTAAGATCGAAGCCGCTTTTCTTTTTGGGTCAAGGGCAGGAGATGAATTTTTAGAGGATAGTGATTGGGATTTAATGATAATATCTGATGATTTCAAGGGAATATCTTTCCCTGATAGAGCTACTTTTTTCCTGAAGGAAGTCCCGATTAGGAGAGCAGATATATTCTGCTACATAAACAGTGAGATTGTTGAGAGAAAAAATGAAATAGGAATCATAAGAGAGGCATTGAAAGGAATAAAAGTGATATAAAATTTTTTCCAAAGTTCTCAGCTCTCATTTCTCGCCTGGTATTTTTAAAAGCCATGTAGGTATGTCCATGACCTGAGTTGGGTTAGGTTGATTATTTATATTTATATGCCTTTAAGGATGTAGTTAAAGTAACCATAAAAATTAGTAAAGGTAATTATGCAATTACCGCAGATAGATCCAAACCCTCCCTGATTGAAAAATTCTTCACTTCTCATCCCCATAGATTTTCTCTATCCTTTCATTTAATTTTCATATATTGTAAAAAAAAATTCCAATATGTAGTGAAGAACACGAAAAATCATTATAGGGTATATTTAAAGATTCAGAGCTTTAATATTAATTGAAATTTATTTTTAAGTGAGGAAAAAGCTTTTATAGAGGAAAGAAGAACATACATATGGTATAACCATCTATCCTCTTGTGCCAAGGTATCATAGAGGGATAATAATGTCAGGTAAGAGAAGAACGAAGATAGAAGTAATAAGAGATGTGCTTGAGATAGCCAGAAAGGGCGGGGAAGTAAAAAAGACTGAAATAGTATACGGTGCAAATTTAAATTTCGAGAGGGCATCGAGGATACTAAAATGGCTAATAGAGGGTGGATTTATAGAGTCGAAATCAGATAAATACAAAACAACAGAGAAGGGAGAGGAGATTTTAAGAGAAATCGAAAAGCTCGCAGTTTTATTCAAGTCTTAGCTTAACTCGGATAGCTACAATTGCAGAATTTTTAGAGAAGTGTTTACGGAAAAATTGCTTTATAGAAGTCCATTTTCCGCTCAAATCTTACATTAGGTTCTAATTTTTGATTCTAACCAGCTACTGCGGTTTTTTATAGGCACCCTCCAAATCCATTTAGTGCCGAAGATGAGATGAGGGTAATAGAATGGCTGTGTGGAATATGGGCGCTTGGATTGGGTGCACGAATGACTTTAGAGCTGGTTTTATGTGATGGTTATATACACGTTCCAAGAAATGCTATAAACATATTTTTTGATTTTGGGACGCTTGCAGTGCTTGGTATGCTTGTTACAGTGACTATAACTCGTGAATTAGTTAGAGAAGTGAGAAAGAGGGGGGACGCAAAAGAAAGAAAATTACAAGCAGGGATTTAGGATTTTGCACTCGTTATTGAGCAAATAAGCATCACAGATCATATATATTGACCGCTATTCTTTCACCTTCCTCTATCCCTTCCTTATTCTCCTCTATTACTACGAACCCATCCGATTTCGTCATGCTGGATAATATACTGGAGCCACTCACCCTTATGGGCTCTGCATAATACTCCTTTTCAGTGCAAAGCAGCTTTACACGCACAAAATCGGTTCTTCCCGCGGCTGACGGTATTTTTTTGCTCGCTATTGCAAAAATCTTCTCTCGTTCTTCCTTCATTCCATGCATCGCGTACAAAAAAGGTCGAACGAGCAATTCAAAAGCAGATATTGTCGCCACAGGATAACCCGGGAGAACGAACACAGGCTTGTTATTGACGACACCGAAACCCGTTGGTTCGCCGGGTCGAATAGCAACGCCGTGAAATATGAGGGTTCCTAATTCTTCTACCGCATCAGCTAAAAAATCTTTTTTACCTACGGAACTCCCGCCACTTATTAACAAACCGTTGCAATCTTCCTCTAAGGACAAACTTATTGCGTTCTTTATCGCTTCGTAATCATCCCTTACTATGCCAATTCTATACGGTGTCGCAATTTTTCCCGTCAATGCCGCAAGCACATAACTGTTCACATCCGCTATCCCCTTTTCTCCTTCAAAAGACTCCTTTGGCTCTAAAAGCTCATCACCCGTGGAAATTATCCCTAACTTTGCTCTTTTATACACCTTCACCGTTCTTTTAAAAAGAGATGCGAGCATGCCTATGTCATGAGCTCTTAACAGCCTCCCTTCCTTCAGCACCCCTTCGCCCTTCTTCACATCCTCGCCCTTAAAAGAAACGTTTTTACCCGGTGTGACGGGTTTGAAAATTTCTAATTCAGTGCCTCGTTCCTTTGTATATTCAAGCATGACAACTGCATTGCTGCCCTCTGGCATTGGCATCCCGGTTTGTATGGGTAAATATTCCGCTTCTCTTATTTCCACCACGTTCTCATTCTCTTTTCCTCCTTCTCCTCCTCGCTCTCGGCTCTTCTTCCTTAAAAAGACCGGATTATCTGGAGATGCGCCGAAAGAATCCTCGCCCCTAATCGCATACCCGTCCATCGCCGCGCGGTCAAAAGGAGGGCTATCTATGGGTGAGTAAACGTCTTCTGCTAAAACACGGTTCAAAGCATCGTCAAACCCGATTTCTTCTATTCCTGTCCTCTTTGCATAAGATAAAACTGCTTTTAACGCTTCATCCAACGAAATAAGCTTACGGAAAAGTTTCATTTTTACCTGTTTTCCTCCAATCTATTCTCACCTCTCAAATACACCGTTGCTATTCCCGCCTTCGACAATTTCCTCCGCAACTCCTCGTCGTTTGTGAGGACTGCCGCCTTCTTCTTCAATGCCAGCTCTGCAATTACCACGTCAGCATTTCTTTCTCTTCCCTCTCCTTCCTCTTCTTCATTTATCGTCACCTTGCATCTATGGGGCTCTGCTCCACGACCCCGCAATCCCTGTAATGGCTTACCGGGCATTCGTTCTTGTTTGGATGCATGCACATACTTAAGAACTAAAGAATAACCAATCTTTGCCGCACTCTTCTCTTTGCCTTTCAAACCCGGTCTTTGTCTGAGCCTCCCCAGCTCGTTCAAGACTACCCTCGGCACGATTATATGCTCATATCCCAGTCTATCCAGTTCCTGAAAAATATCAACGCCAAATTCTCCCGGTATAAGCAGTGCATTTGTGTCCACTATCACTTCCTTTCTTACCACTTTTTCTTTATAAAAAAGACTAACCTGTTCTAATTTTTTTTAGCACAACCCTTCCTTTAAAAAAGTATGCTTCCTTTAAAAAGTATGAAAAAAATATGAAGAAGAACAAATATCTGAAAGGAATAAGCTCGAATATACTTTTACTGGGTGTTGTCAGTTTCCTGAACGATTTGAGCAGTGAAATAATAATCCCGATTCTACCGATGTTCATTACAGCTTTAGGCGGTGCAGGTTTGATTGTAGGATTAATCGGTGGATTACAGGACAGCATATCGAGTATCTTAAAGGTTCTTTCCGGATACTGGTCTGACAGAATAGGAAGAAGGAAAATATTTGTCTCTTCTGGCTATCTGACTTCCGCCACCTTCAAGTTGCTCCTGTCCTTCTCCGCGATATGGCAGCACATATTACTCTTCACCAGTTTTGAACGCGTGGGGAAAGGCTTGAGAACCGCACCAAGAGATGCGATTATCGCAGATTCCATGCCTGAAGCGAGAGGTATGGGATTTGGAATCCATCGAGCATTTGATACTTCTGGTGCGATCTCCGGAGGCATAGTTGCTCTTATTTTATATTGGTTTCTGGGTTTTGATTTCAGGTATATAATATTTATAGCGGCGCTTATCGCTTTTCTTTCTCTATCCCCACTTTATTTTGTAAAGGAAGCGAAAAGAGACCCGCAGGAGATGAACTTACAGATAAGCCTGAAAAAACTGCCTAAATCACTTAAGTTGTTCATCACGGTGGCTACCGTATTCGCATTAGCCAATTTCACCTACATGTTTTTCATATTAAAGGCAGCGGATACTTTTATGCCAATGATATCAATGAAGAAGTCAGTCACCCTTGTTATCCTTTTATATGTCCTTTTTAACCTCTTCTATGCTGTGCTTGCCATTCCTTTTGGCACGCTGTCAGACAGAATAGGAAAGAGGAAAGTGCTTACTTTTGGCTACTTCCTGTTCTCGTTAACCTGTCTTGGATTTGCTTTTTCCAATACACTTGCCGCATTTTTTGTTTTATTCCCTCTTTATGGCGTGGTTTACGCGATGGTAGAAGGGAATCAGAGGGCTTTTGTTTCCGACCTGTCCACAGAAGATTTAAGGGCAACCGCTCTGGGCACTTTTCATACCTTGGTAGGCATAATTGCCTTACCAGCAAGTTTAATAGCGGGATTTTTATGGACTATAACGCCCAGTTTGACCTTCTTCTTTGCCAGTTCGGTCAGCATCATATCAGTCATTCTATTTCTTGTTCTCCGGAAGTATTTCAAGGATTGACGAAAAAAATCGTAAATTATTTATGTAAAGTTGAATTGGTTTAATGACAGAAACATTTAATGCTACAAGATAGAAGGGGTGAAGAAATTGACGAAAGAGGAAAATAGAACAGCAGGCGAAAGTGAAGAAGACGTTGCGGTCGTTTTAATAGGACACGGGAGCAAATTGCCGTATAACAGGGATGTATTGGAAGAGTTGAGAAGAAGAATGGAAACGCGGGGGATATTTAAAGCGGTAAAAGTCGCCTTTATGCAATTGAACTCGCCGAGTATTGAAGAGACATTGAGAACCCTTGCTAAAGACGGAATGAAGAATATAGTGGCACTGCCTGTTTTTTTGGCAGATGGGGCGCACACCACAGAGGACATTCCGGAGAAGTTAAAAGTAACCTTCGAAGGAGCATGGGCGGAGATAGGAAGGGACGTGAACATAGTTTACGGGAAGCCAATAGGAGTGGATGAACGGATTGTGGACATATTACTGGACCGGATAAAAGAAGCGAAGGAAGGGGAATGATATAAGTTTCTTTGATCAAACATTCTTTTCTAAAGAAAGTTTGTGTGAACGTCTTTTCCAAGTTTGCCAACGGCATCGGCACGGCATTGTCGGCAGTGTATCATCTGCCTCAGATACTCACTACATTTCTTTTGCATCTGCTGCTTCTCTTGCGGTGTTGGCGGCGTGATATGTGCGAACTTGTATTGCGGGATGAGCGGTATGATATTATGCATATAAACACCCATCTCTCCTATTTCCCTGGCTATCTCAACGATATGCTTATCATTTACCGTGGGAATAAGAACGGTGTTCACCTTCACCAGAATCTTCCGCTTCTTCGCCGCTTCTCGAATTCCTTCCAACTGGTTTTTTAGCAGTATTTCCGCACCCTCTTCTCCTTTGTATATTTTACCCTTGTAATTGACAGACGAACAGATGTCCTTGCCAATAACAGGGTCTATTGCGTTAAGCGTCACGGTTATGGTGCTAATACCCAAATCCTCAATGTCCCCCATTCGGTCTGGCAGGAGCAAACCGTTCGTGCTCAGGCATCTCAAAAGGTATGGAAACTCTTCCTTTACGAGCCTGAACGTCTCGAATGTCTCCTCGTTGAACAGCGGCTCGCCAGGTCCTGCTACTGCCACGACCTTGATGTAATGCACCTTTTTCAACACTTCCCTTACCCTTTCCAACGCTTCCCGTGGCGTTAGCACCTTGCTCGTCACACCGGGTCGAGATTCATTCACGCAATCGAATTTCCGTATGCAGTAATTACACTGGATATTACACTTAGGAGCCACGGGTAGATGCATTCTGCCGAAGAAATGACAGGCTTTTTCACTGAAACAGGGGTGTTCTTGAATTTTCCTCAGTTGCGCGGGGTCCCATGGGATCTCCTCGCCTTCTACTTTTGTTACGGGTAGAGAAGCAGGAAACTTTTCACTCAGCATTTGCATCCGCCCCGCGCTTTTAATTGATTTCGCTGTGGTATCGTTCATCCTTTTTATTTCTTTCTAATTTTCCTTTTTAAGATTTGCTATTTTTGCGCAAGAGGCGCTGTAAGAAGCAAAAAACATCGCCGACAACTATCACCTTTTAGAATTTAGTTCACATATGCGAAGGTTTTTATAAATATAATCACATTTATATTTTTGGGGCATCTTTATTGAAATCATACTCCTTTTTCTTTTTCTGGAGTGAAAAAAAATAGTAGCGATGCTGGAAATAAAAGATTTGACTGTGGAAGTGGAAGGGAAGGAAATTATAAAGGACTTGAACCTTAATATTGAACGAGGAGCGGTGCATGTATTATTTGGACCTAATGGCTGTGGAAAGACGACACTTCTGATGACGATACTGGGTTTTCCAAATTATAAGGTCAAGAAAGGGAGTATAACGTTTAAAGGTGTGGATATAACCGATTTGCCAACCAACGAACGTGTGAAACTGGGAATGGGGATGTCTTTTCAGCACCCACCGGAAATAAGGGGCGTAAAGCTCGGCGATATGGTGAATATTGCGCGGGGACGAAAAGAGGAGAAAATAGACGAGAACGTGATAGAGCTTGGAAAAAGGGTTAATATCTCGCTTGATTTCTTGAACCGTGACGTGAACCTCGGATTTTCAGGCGGAGAAGTCAAAAGGTCGGAGATACTTCAAATGCTCGCACAATCTCCAGAGTTTGTCCTGCTTGACGAACCTGATTCTGGCGTGGACGTCGAGAACATAGAGCTTATAGGCGATATAATAAATGAGCTCATGGATAGAAATAAAATGCCGAGTAAAAGAGGGCGGGCAGGGCTTATAATTACTCACCTGGGGTTTATATTGCGCTACATAAATGCAGACCGAGCACATGTGATGCTTAACGGACGGATTGCTTGCACCGGGATGCTGGACGAGGTAACAAAGCACGTAATGGAAGAAGGGTTTGAAAGATGTGTCGAATTATGTGGTGAAAAAGGTGTGTGTGGTGAATGAGTAAAAAAGAGAGAATCGAGCAGGCGGAACATGCAAAGACGAAAAAAGCGGCTTTAGGCGAAGACGTGGAGATTGAAAAATACACTACCGGGACAAAAAATTACGATGCCCTCAACTCACTGGACGAATTTCCGGAAGAATATAAACAAAATCTGCTCGATGCCGGTATTGAACCTTCCGGTAAGGAAAGGTCTGGTTCATTTTTACAGCGAGACCGTTCTGTGGTCTTTTCAAAGGTGAAATACAAGGGTTTGGAGCTTATGAGCACAACAGATGCGATGGCGAAGTATGATTGGCTTGAAGATTATCTATGGAAGGCGATTCCCGTGGATATGGATAAATACACCGCGGAGGTCGAATTAGCTCAGAGTCATGGATATTTTATCAAGTCTGAAGCGGGCTCAAAGGTAACGATGCCGGTGCAAGCGTGTCTGTTCATCACATCCGATAAAGTCAGGCAGAATGTGCATAATATCATAATTGCGGAAGAGAACTCGGAACTTCATATCATCACCGGCTGTTCTGTTTATCACGCGGTCAATTCTGCGCTTCATCTTGGAATTTCAGAGTTTTATGTAAAGAAAGGTGCGAAAATCACATTTACTATGATACACAACTGGGGCGGTGGCATTGAGGTCAGACCGAGAAGTGCAATGGTGATTGAGGACGATGGCGTCTTTATCAGCAACTTCATCTTAATGACGCCTGTGAAAACGCTTCAAATGTATCCAACCGCATATTGCGTGGGAAGAAATGCAAGGGCGACCTTCCAGTCAATTGTCTATGCCCATGGCGATACGAAGATAGATTTGGGTTCGAGGGCTCAGCTTCAGGGCGAAGGGAGCAGGGCGGAAATCATCTCGAGGGTGATTGCTACCGACAATGCAAAGGTTGTCGCACGTGGTGACGTTATAGGAGAAGCGGCAAATGTGAAAGGGCATATTGAATGCCGCGGATTGATGCTCTCTGATAATGCGGAAGTAGATTCGATTCCAGAGCTCAAAGCGACACTTAAAGAGCTCGACCTTTCGCATGAGGCTGCAGTTGGCAAGATTGCCGAAGAAGAAATTCAATACCTGATGGCAAGGGGCTTGAGCGAGGAAGAAGCTACTTCGGTGATTATTCGCGGGTTTTTGAATGTGAACATCACGGGACTGCCTGATGCGCTTGCGAAGGAGACAAAGAAGATGTTTGATATGAGTTTAGAGAAGGTGATGTGAAGTAGAAATAGAGTTGCGTAAGGAGGTATTGAAAATTAATGAACGACAGGCTGAAGGCGCTTGAGATCGCAATGAAACTGGAAGAAGACGGAAAGAAGTTTTACATGGATGCTAGTGAGAAGGCTACCAGCGCCTTTGCTAAGGATATGTTCGGTTCTCTGGCAAAGGACGAAGACGTGCATCTGGAAAAGGTGAAGGAGATATATCAAAAGCTAAAAGAAGAAAGGAAGTGGCCAAAAGTGGTGACTGTTATAGGTGACGTGGTAAAGACAAAAGCAATTTTTCCTGGGGATGCGAAAGACCTGAATATGACAGAGAAAGCTATTTCTGATAGCGTAAAAGTGCTGAAAATAGGTATGGAAATGGAAGCGAAGAGCATTGAGTTCTACAATGAGCTGGCAGAGAAAGCCACTGACCCTTTTGAAGCGAGGTTCTATCTCGCACTCGCACATGAGGAGCGAGGACATTATCTCAGTCTCTGGGATTATCGTGAGTATCTTGAGGACCCGGCGGGATGGTTTGGTATGAAAGAGGGATTCAGGTTGGATGCCGGTTGAAAGCAAATGGTTAAACTTTTTGGTGTTTCGGCAAGTCCAAGAATAGCCGCGACCGATTGGATAATTAACGAGGCGTTACGGTATTCAGAGGGAAGATGGAACGCAGAGACACGGTATTTCTCTGTTCGCGGCAAGAACCTCAATTTTTGTCTGCACTGCGACCACTGCATTAAAGAAGGAGGTTGTGTCCATGACGATGGAATGAGCGAGGTATATTCTGGGTTCGAGTGGGCAGATGCAGTCTTGATTGGAACGCCAGTTTATCAAGGGACGCTCAGCGGTCAGGCAAAAGTGGTTCTCGACCGTATGCGAGCATTTGTAGCGAGAAAGCCTCATGCGCTCAGCGAAAAAGTAGGAGCGGCAGTTGCCGATGGTGGCGACCGTATAGGCGGGCAGGAACTCGCAATCAGGGCAATCACTGATTTTTATTTGATAAACGAGATGGTTCCCGTGGGAGGAGGAGCTTTCGGTGCAAATCTCGGTGCAACCTTCTGGTCGAAGGATAAAGGTGCAGCAGGCGTTAAAGGGGATAAGGAAGGCTTAAAAAGCCTTTATAAGACGGTAGATAGACTTATGGAGGTTTGTTTTATGATGAAAGGAGATGAAAAGGATACGTTCAATAAGAGGTAGAAAATCCTAAATTCTAAGCACTAAATGTGACCTGACATCACATCGTAGAGTCTATATCATTCTCCTGAAGTAACCGAGCCACTTTAGGAGATAAGGTGGATGGAGATTTATATCAAGAGCAACCAAAAGTCTGAAATATTCCACGATGTTTTGTCAGTTATTCCATTTTCATTTTACTCCATCATGTGCTGTCAGGTCACAACTAAATCCTAAACAATATCAAAAATAAAATAAAATATAACTCTATGGGGTGAACTCCCTGAGACGTGTAGCTATTGGCACTAATTTTACCAATGGTATTAGGATTCCTCCACCCATACTACTACCACCAGTTATCTTTTTTAGCCCACGAAAAATATCCTTTTTTACCTTAATCGTCAGACTAATACCCTGTATAACATGACCGTTCTCATCTTCGAGAAATACATTAATCATGCTTGTCCCAGTACCTTTTGGAAGAAGTGTAATCCATATCATATCGCCTAAGTCGAGTATTCTTGACATGCAACCTATAACATCTTCTTCGCCTTCGCTTGAGATAGGTAACTGTGCTACTTTGATATCAAAGCCATCTTTTCCCACCAAAGTTACATTGTACTCCGTTTCAGACGGCTCGAAGTTGGGGCTTATCACTCGGATCTTGAAATTTTTGCTATCGGGTGAATTGTTGTATAAGAAAATGAACAAGTCTGCTATTCTTTCGTTTGTGATGCTTTTCGTGCTAACATCAAAATAGACTTCTTTTTCTTTAAAAACAGATAGGTTGTCCACCAGATCAAACTGGAGCCTGTCAATGATCTTAGAGAACTGAGTAATGGTTTTTTGCATTTTATCGATTATTTTTAGCAACCTTTCCTTGTTGAAGTACTCGTGGTTATTGATCGTGTCCTCATAGTGGTTTTCACCAATGATCTCAAGTAGCTCCCTTCTGAGTATAGCCTCAGTGATAGTGGCATTTGAATACAGATATAGACAGTAAAGTAATTTTTCTCTAGCTGTTACAACATCTATGCCCTTACTTAAGCTACTTTTCAAGTCCTCTGTATACTCGTCAAACTTGCTGAAAGTCACGGGGTCCATGAATGTTGTGACTGTATCTGTAAATATAAAATCAATGTATGTGGGATGTGTTTGAGGCTCATATACATTGATTAAACCAGTGACCTCTGAGTTACTGTAATCAACCGCCCTTGTAAGAATGGCTAATCCAAATGCGATCAATACCATGCCAAGGCCAGCATATCCTAGCGTTATGTTATTGGTAAGCAACATTCCCAGATATGTTCCAAGTGAGAGTATGGCGATTATGGTTATGATCTCAATTTTAAATAAAGAAATGTTCAGGGCATTTTCAAGACTCTCAAATCCATGAAGACTGTCAAACGGCAATCCTCTCATTCTGTTAACTCTCTGCTCACAAAGAAAGCTTCTTCTGGTAAGACTAACACCAAGAAAGATTACAATCACGTTGATCGTGTAAGCACACCATGCTCCAAACACCAATAAAAAGGGCAACCTTGCCATTGGGTGAACATAGGCGTTTATGAGCAGTATCACGACAACAACTGGTAATATGTACATCAGCGCAGAGCCAACAGCATGGTTATACCTGAAAAATATAAACTCTCTTTGTTTCAGCTTCTTTAGTTTTTCTTCCTCATGCTGAACTAAGCTTAGCATTTTTCTTTAGCTGATTCTCTACATAACCAACAGCGCATCACCAACACCTACTACTTCAGGGGTAAACTATCGCTTCTTATTTATACCTATCCTTGGAAAGTATCCTGACAAGAGGTTCTAATATCATTTCACGTACAATACTCCGCATCCATTCGTGTTTTGATATTATATTTGCAATTGGTGGGCTTATAGCATAGTATAACTTTATAAAGCCTCTGCCAAGTATATGCTCCTTTAAAACATCATCTCTGACGTCTCTGAGTACATCAATTTTAGGCTCAAAAGGTGTTCCATAAGCGGCGGTAGCAATGAAACAACCCCTTTTTTTAGGGATATGATCATAACAATAAATCTTATCTGTTTCTTCATCAGGATAAGCGTGGTCTTTGCATAATACCCCGTCACAAATGCCACAATACCCCCGAAGACATATCTCACAAATAACTTTCTTGCAGTCTGGATCGATACATTTCCCCACTATCTTCCGTGCACTTATACTACGACCACATCTATCACAAGTTCTATATTCATCTTCTCTCCATTTTTCTTCTTTTTCTTCTTCTTCTTCTTTTTCAACCATATCTGTCCCCCTTACCCCCTTATTATAAGCTTTAACCACTCTATCCCGGAATAAATTCGGGGCATCCTTTTTATTGCATGCCGTTAATATAATTTCCAAACATACCTTAAAAAGTTTCCTATTAATGTTAAAAAAGTTTCAAGTGTTTGAAATAATTTTTGACTATAATTTGAAAGTAATCGCGCAATATTTTGTGGGCAGAAATAATACAAGCCAAGTAAATTTAGTAAGAATGAACAACTCCTTCTCGATGCTTATTTCATATCGCTTCGCTTTTTACCTTCCTCTCCTTAAACTGTTAAATCATAAGTGATTTGATGCTTGGAATTTATGATTTTTATAAGTCCACATGAGATTGAATAATTACAGTATGAGTATGAGAATAGCATGGGGGGTTACAGGAGCCGGAGATTATATGAACGAGACTGTGGCTCTGATGGAGGAAATCACAAAGAAGTACAACCTGGAGGTTCATGTCTATCTCTCTAAGGAGGCTGAGGTCGTTTTAAAGTTCTACAAGCTCTTGAACGAAGTTAAAGAGCGTTTTTCAAAGGTAAGTGTAGAAAAAGGACCTAATGCTCCTTTCCTATCAGGAAAACTACAGTCAGGTAAATACAAGTTCTTCTTGATCGCTCCCGCTACGGCAAATACCGTGGCAAAGATAGCACTCTGCATCGCAGATTCGCTGATTACTAATTCGGCTGCACAAGCCATGAAGGTGGACGTGCCCGTGTATATCTTTCCCGTGGACCAGAAAGAGGGCGAAGTAAAGACAAAGCTTCCCGACGGCAGGGACTTGACGATAAGGATTCGGAAAGAGGATGTGGAGAACGTAGCGAAGCTACGAAGAATGCAGGGTATCACGGTTCTAAGTCGAGTGGAGGAGATAGAAGATGCGGTGAAGGAAATATGCTGACATAGGTTGAATAATAAATTTCATTCCAAACTGTCCGGCTCAGAAAAATGCATGCTATCATATTTTATCAAGTTCCTCTTGTAAATCCTCTTGTTCCCTCCTTGACAAGGTCCGTCAAAACCAAGTTTGCGAAGTCGTCTCACCAATTCTATCCAGGAAACGGGAGAGAGCTTTGATTTAGACACTGACTTCCACCTTTGACAATTCCTCTATTTTATACTCGCCTATTGATGGTAGGGGTAAACCCTTTCTCAGTCTTACTATAATCCATCCATCAATAACCTCAGCCAGATTCTTACGGCATTCTTCCAGCGTTTTGCCAGTCGCCCACACCCCTTCCAACTCTGGCACTTCTCCATAATATGGCTCTTCATCCGCAATAATCTCATACCTCGCTTTTGACATTGCCGCTTCGATATATTCTGTAATCATCTTCTATCCTCCGTTTAAGTTGCACGGTATTTTACTATATATATCAAGCTTTAAAAAAGAAAAAGGTTACTACGAACCCAGATAAAAGGACGGAAATCACAGTTCTTTAACAAGTTCCCTCACCTTCCGAATATTCTCAACATCACCGCGTCGGTTATCAACAGGAGTCTCAAGTATCATCGGCAACACCCTAATGCGTTCTTCTTTGAGAATCACACGAAAACCATCTTCTCCGATATACCCAAGCCCAATATGCTCATGCCGGTCCCGTCGCGAGTTCAGACCCGCCTTTGCATCATTTAGATGGATGAGCTTCAGACGTTCAAGACCAATGACCTCGTCAAAATGTTGCATCGTAGCATTCAGGCTCTTTTCAGTCCGTAATTCGTATCCCGCAACAAAGCCGTGGCAGGTGTCAAAGCAGATTCCTATTCGTTCCTTATGCTCAATACGGTCCATAATGTGTCGAATATCCTCGAAGGTCCCACCCATACTGTTCTTTGTCCCTGCGGTATTCTCCAAAAGCAGCATCACGCGGTTATCTACTTCACTGAATGCCGTGTTGATCGCATCTACTATCCTCTGAAAACCCTCTGCTTTTCCATATCCACGATGGCTACCAAGGTGCGTGACAAGATAAGGAATATGTAATAAGTCGCACCGCTTCAATTCCTCGATAAGAGCATCTACGGAGCGCTGATAAACCTCATCAGCCGGTGCGGCAAGATTTGGAAGGTATGGCATGTGATCTATTGGCGGGAATATCCCGGAATGCTCAACCTTCTCAGTGAACCGCTTTATCTCAATCTCTGCAAGCTCCCGAATCTTCCATCCTCGTGGGTTTCTCGAAAATATCTGGAACGTATCACAATCCTTCTCTATTGCTCGGTCCACTGCCTTATCTATTGACCCTGCGATTGAGACGTGAACGCCAACTCGAATCATTATCTTTTTACCTTTTTCTATTACTAAGAGAAGCGATATTCATAAATTACAATAGTACCATATGACACCTAGTTACCCTTACCGTCTATATTCACCTCCTTTCTATTTAAATGAATACTTTCCGGG